>JBGQCJ010000016.1:0-48020 GCA_041495285.1 Verrucomicrobiia bacterium | reverse complement strand
CCGGTCTCGCCGTTGGTCAGACTGCCCCCCGTCACGGTCGGCACCCCCGCCGAAGCCGTCGTCCCGTCATAGCCTTTGCTGTCCGTCGCCGCCGTCACCGTGATCGCCCGCGCCGTGATGTTCGCCGAGGTCGTCGGTTGGGTCAACGTGTACTTGTTCGTGTCGGCGCCGGTGATTGTCAACCCGGCCACGGTCACAGTCTTGCCGGTGCCGATGTGCTTGGAATCGAACGTGCCGGTGGCCGCTCCGGTACTCAGCGTCACATCGGCTGAACCATGAACGCCTGCCAGCGTCGCGCCGGTCACATCAAGGGTGGCGACGGTGCCGCCGTCATAGACTTTGTTGCTCGCGGTGATCCCCGTCACCGTCAATGGCGCGGGGCCTACTGTCAGCACAAAACTATTGCTCGCCGCCATTACCCTATCGCTGACGATCAACGTAAGCGTCGCCGCCCCGACCTGATTGGAGGCGGGCCTCACCGTTACTGTGCGGTTCGAAGCGGACCCGCCGAAGACGATGTTGTTGGTCGGCACCAACGTCGGGTTCGACGAGCCGGCGGTCAGCACCAAGTTCGAAGCCGCCGTCTCCAAGTCCCCGATCGTAAACGGGATCGCCGCGGTCGCCGTGTCCAGCGTCGTCGCTTGATCCGGAATGTCGCCGATCGTTGGCGGCGACTCTGTGGCAATGGCCAAACTCCAACCGTTGCTGATCATCCCATGGTCCGGGGCGATCTCGTCGTACACATACAAGGACCACGTGCCGTTGGGCGACTGCCCGTTGAAGACTGACAATGTTGTTGCATACGGTCCACTAGGTGCCGGCGACGGGAAGGGATCGACGTTCCCATAATCGGTGGGCTTGTACGTACCGGCAAGAATCCGCGCCTCATTTGGAAGAGGATAGTCTGCTGCGTCGGACAGCGTCACGGTTACGTTGCTTATGACATTTCCCCCGCCAACGTCAGAGAAGATCACCACTTTCTGTCCGCTCGGCCCAACTAGAAGGATATTCAAGTCATCTGGATACGTGTGGCCCAGGTCTTTTAGCGTAACGGTCAACTGCGTGATGGTGCCAATTATCCCGGTGACAGTGATCGTGGACGGGTAGAGCGTCGCCGTGCCGGAGTCAGGAATCGTGATGATCGAGAGATTGTCAAGGATCGCAGTTCCAGGACCCGGTGGGCTAACAGTGAGCAGGAACGAATTACTTGTGCTGGCCGCTCCGTCGCTCACTATCACCGTGATCGTCGCGGTGCCCGTCTGCCCCGCCGGTGTTACCGTCAACCCTCGATTTACGCCGCCTAAGTTAAAAAACACGATACTTGCATCTGGCACTAGATTGGTGTTTGACGATGTTCCACTCAACGTCAGGCTGCCTGCGTTATTATCCGCGTCCCCAACAGTAAATGGAAACGGTCCCACCGACCTCCCCATCAATGTCGTCTGATCCGTTATTACTGAAATTGTTGGCGGGTCATTGACCGGGTTGACCGTCAGCAAGAAACTGGTGTTCGTGCTCAACAGCCCGTCGCTCACCGTCATTGTGATCGTCGCCGTCCCAAACTGGTTGGTGGCCGGATTCACCGTCACTGTCCGGTTGGCCCCCGACCCGCCAAACACGACGTTGTTGGTCGGCACCAGTGTGGGATTCGACGAGAACCTACTGACTGTCAGACTCCCCGCCGGCGTCTCCGCATCCCCCACCGTAAAGCTCAGCGCTGCGGTGGGCGTATCCTCATCAATCACCTGATCGGCAATGCCGGTGATCGTCGGTGGCGTGCTGACCAGCAGCACAAACATGTCGCTGGCGGTGTTCGTCCCGTCGCTCACGGTCACCGTGATCGTGACCGTGTCGTTCTGCCCTGCCGCCGGACTCACCGTCACCGTCCGGTTCGCGCCCGCCCCGCCAAATACGATGTTGTTGGTCGGCACCAGCGTCGGATCGGAGGATGCCCCGCTCAACGTCAGGCTGCTTATCGGTGTGTCCACGTCATTGATCGTAAACGGTATCGCCGGCGTCGGCACGTTCACCGGCGTTGATTGATCGGGAATGTTGCCAATCTCGGGCGGTGAACTGCCCCCCCCCGTGGTCGCGATCATCAGACTCCAACCCCCCGCTATGACCCCCTGACTTGGGGCTATATCGTCATACACATATAACGACCACGCTCCATTAGCCGACAGGCCGTTGAAAGTCGAAAGTGCCACCGGCCCATAATGCCCGTTTGTTGGCGGTGGTGCTGGTGCCGGAAAGAAATCGTTGGTTGCAAAATCAGCTGGCTTGAATTGTTCCGACCAGAGCTCGAAATGATTCGGGAGGCCGGCGGGTGATGCATCCGTCAGCGTAAAGGTGACATTGGTCACCTGATTTCCGCCGCCAACATGGGACATAATCACCACCCCTTGGCCGGTCGGCCCCACCAGCAGCATGTGCACGTCATCCGGATATTCGTGGGCGAATTTGCTCACCGTGAGCGTCATATCGGTGATCGTGCCGCTCATCCCGGTGACGTTGATCGTCGAGGGATACGGCGTCGCGGGTCCATTGGTCGGGATCGCAATAACATCTGTATTAACGAACCTCGCCGCTCCAGGTGGGGGCGGGTTGACCGTCAGCACGAAACTGGTGTTCACGCTGTTTGTCCCGTCGCTCACGGTTACTGTGTTCGTTGCAATGCCAATCTGCCCGAATGCCGGCGCGAGCGTGATATACAAGTGTCCGTCAAAGTCGAAGAAATGAAAAACAGCGTTCTCGGGAGGAATCAGCGAGGGGTTGGAGGTAGCGAAGCTCAATTGCAGATTGTTAGTCGGCGTCTCCACATCACTGGCGTCTAACTGAATAGGAGCAGGTTGATCCACGTACACGATTTGATTGGAAATGGCTCCGATCGTCGGCGGGCCATTCACGCCGAACGTCTGGTCCACACCGAGAAGAAAGAATACGATTATCAAAAGGGAAGTAGCTCGGGTACTTCTTTGCGGTTTCACTAGTATGAAATTCCCGGGCACTTCCGCGTCCAATTGAGCTATAAAATTCATCGGTTGAAATACGTGCCCGTCATGAACAGTAGCGACTGCTATGCCGAGAACGAGTTACGGCTTGGCTATAGCTAACTCCACCTAACAAATTTGTACAAGGCCAGAGACTTGTCTATCGTGACCAGCTATCACTAGTGAATGCGTGCCGAGCGCTTGGGTCGCGGATAGGTTCATCGTGAAGAATTCGCCTCACAGCTGACGTGACATACCTTTTCGGGACTGCTGATGCGTTGACCTTGGCCGCGGAGAAAGACTTTGGAACAAAGGGCATCATTCTTTCCAAAAGAACTGTTCATCGATCTGCTTCGTGCGGATCAGATATTCAAGTTGTTTGAGACGAGTAAATGTCCGGTGGTTGAAAACTTCCGGCGGCATGTCGATTCTCTTGAACAACTCGTAGAGCTGATGCGCGCCACGTCGCGCATCCCACGCGCACTTGAAGTTCGGCAAATGCTTCTGGATCTTTTCAAAGGACACCCGGTAGCTACGGTTGTCCGCGCTCGCTGGCCCGAAGCTCACCTTGCACCCGGGGAATATCTCCGCCACGATCTCGGCGATATCCCGAACCCGGTAGTTGTGCTTTGTATCCCCGACGTTGAAAACTTCATTGTGTACCTTGTCGTGCGGTGCTTCCAGTACGGCAATGATCGCGCGGGCAATGTCCAAGCCGTGGACGAGCGGCCGCCACGGCGTGCCATCACTTGTCATCCGGATTTCCTTCTCTGTCCAGGCGAGCCCGGCGAGATTGTTCAGTACGATATCGAACCGCATTCGTGGCGAAGCGCCGTACGCCGTAGCATTGCGCATGAATGTGGGCGAGAAACGATCGGTTGCCATTTGCTTCAAGTCTCGCTCGACCAGCGTTTTGCATTCCGCGTAAGCCGTCTGCGGTTTGACCGGCGATTCTTCGTTCACAAACTCCTGATCGGACACTCCGTAAACGCTGCAGGAGGACATGTAAACGAAACGCTGCACCCCTGCCTCGCGAGCCAACGCGGCCAGTCGAACCGATCCTTTATGGTTGATCTCGTAGGTGATCTGCGGTGCCAACTGACCGGCGGGATCATTGGATAACTCCGCCATATGGACAATCGCATCGACCCCTTGCAGGTCCTTCAATTCCACATGCCGAAGGTCCTTCACTAGTGTAAGAGGTGTCGCCGCGCCGTTGCGATGGAGCATCCGCTCTTTGTAGAAGCCCGTGTCCAAGCCGATCACCTCGTGGCCTCGCCGCATCAGTTCCGGCGTCAGCAAGGACCCAAGATACCCATCACTACCAGTTACACAAATATGCATGATAACCTCATTCAATTAGTGTTTTGCCGGGCTGCTCCGTCACGCCTCCCTACTGTTTCTATGGGTAAGAAAGCGTCAAAGGTCCACCGAGCCAGGTCAGTGCACGTCGGAAGCTTAAGCTCCATCGGCTCGAAATTCCTTTCAGCTTCGGACCGCATAAATAATTCCCTCCTGCCACGGATGAACCAATACCCGGCAGCGAAAGCCAGCCTCCTCCAGAACGTGCCGACACCTGGTGTATGCTCCCGGATAAATCTGGTTGTGATATTCCACAATCGCATTCTGTGTGGCGTCAAGCACGGCCTTAGATGCTCCTTCGAGAATGTCCACTTCGGCGCCTTCTGTATCGATCTTCAGAAGCCAGATTCTCTCTTGGTTGAGACGCCGCCAAGTCTCGTCGATTCCAATCATCGGGACCGTGATTCGTTCTCCGCCCTCGCATGGGGCCTTATCGAGGTAACCCGTGGAGAGGTCTGTCGGGACATTCACCCAAAGGTTCAACTCCCCTGTTCCCCGACCCACTGCCTCCGTAAAAGCCCAAACCCTCTCTTGAAGCGAGTTCCCTTCGATGTTACGCTGCAACATGTCGAAGGCTGCAGGGTTCGGCTCATAAGCGCAAATCCGTACTGAGGGCGAAACTGTGGCCCAAAACAACGTCACCGCTCCAATGTTTGCACCGATGTCGAGTATGTTCGCATCGGGCGGCGGAGTCTCTTCCACTCTATACCAACGATTGATGAAGACCTCATCCAAGAGAAGTAAAGGGTTGTCGAGTTTCCCGTGGTTAAGTGAAACCCCGCTGCGAAGGCGTAACGGCGGGAGACGATCCCTTTGACGACGGTATCGCCAGATTTCCGCCCAGTTACTGGTTTGACGAATCAACTGACAAAGATATCGCGCACCTCGCAACTTCCCTCGGATCTTGTTACAGACGTTCATTCTCATCAATTGTCCCTGCAACTCTTAGCCAGCCACCTTGGTGGCAGGATCCTCCGGGTCGCCCGCCTGATGCGGAGAGACTCGTTCCAGCCAACTCTCGCGCCAATAGGCAAAGATGCTCCGCGGGCAAAAGAAACGATTATCGCTATATCGGGCCTGGCAAATAGCTCCGTCGAGAATGATCGAGGCGGTCTTCAAATCCATCATTTTCCCCGTCTTCTCATTGATGATCCGATTCACTCGCTTATAGACCCGCCGAATGGTTCCACAATAGGGAACCATTTCCGCGTCGAACACCAAACCGCGGTTCTTGTTGGATTCATCCAGCGTGGCCAAAATCTCTTTGTAGGTTCTCACCCGCACCAATTCCCCCGGCTGAAGATCCAGTCTACCTGTCGGCGTCGGCTGTCCCACCGGAATCTTTCCTGTCCTGCGGGGGTAGGGCAATCCATGTCGCAAGGGGACGGATACGTCGTAAAGCCAGCGGAGAATCCGGCCAAGACCGATCCCTGCGTTGACCAAGCTATTGTAGCCCATGTAGATGAAACCACTTACCATTCTGCCAAGGCCGACATTTCCCGACGTGTAATCCTCGATATACTGGCAAAGGTTCCACCATGGCAGAGCCTCAGTTGCCGAAGGTAAGAGGGTCGCCTGACAAACGTAGGTGGGCCCTTCAATTGAGTCTCCGCCCACAACCTGTGTTGCGGCCATCACGTCTGCCTCGGTACATGAAAGGACCTTTGGTACAAGCGTTGGAGAATCCGACATTGATCCAGCAAACCCTGAGGGCCTCTTCAGCCATGCTTCTTTCCAGAAAATCAGGCAGGCAGCCTCGCATCCACCGTGTGCCTGCCCATCGCACCGGATTCCCTCAAGATGAACTGCGTTCTGCATCTTCCGTCCCTTGTAGTCATTGACGGTGTCGCACGTTTTGTGCGCCCGTTTGAAGACTGGAAAACGCTTGCCGCAGTACTTAAACATCTCCGGCATGAAAGGCATTCCCTCCAACTGCCCGTTTCTGTCAAGGCTTCGCAGTATCTCATCCTTGCTCCGCACTTCGACCCATTCCCCGGCTCTCGGTTTTCGCATGTGCCTCGATAGTAGTGGGTTCGAACTTCTGTTAACAAACGGTGGTGGAAATGATAAGCCTCATGAGAGAACCACGGTCGCAAGAGTTTGCACCGCCTGCATTATACCAGACCCTCGCGACGACCAACGCGATCCGTCGGGACACCTCCGGTGCTCTCGTCAATTGATGAACGCCTTCTCAATTCTCTCAGAAGGTTGCGGTAAAACGTTCTCTGTCCCATGACATACAAGAGCATCACAAGATAAGCGCCAAGAAGAATAGCGCTTCCCAATGCCAGTCTAGGCAGAGGCGCGAGCGAATCGCCGTAAAACGATTGTGCCCCGAAGGCAAGTGCTCCCGCCACAATGATCGAAAGAAACGGCCGGCTCACAACTTTCAAAATATCTCGCAGTGAAATCACCGTACCGTGTACACACCAAGCAGTATGCGGTACCACCCACAATGTCAACACGGCCGAGTAGCCGAACGCCACACCCTTGGGGCCATAGGGCAGTCCCAAAACGTAGCCCGCGATGACGAGAGGAGCGAGAACCAACGCCACTTTCAGGCTTCGTCCGACCAGTCCGAGCGCGAAGAGCAGCCATCCCAAGGGATTGATCAACCCAAAAAAAAGGATCGTTGGTGCCAAGAGACGGAAAATAACGGCGGCTTCTGTCCACTTTGGCCCGAGGACAACGCGAATCAGATCGTCCGCAAAAAGGACGCAAGCGACTGTCATGGGTACCGTGAGTGACAGGACGAGGGAATAACCCTTTAGGAAATAACTCTTGAGACGACCGGGGTCGTCCTGGAGCCGCGACAAGGCCGAGAAGGCAACTCCTCCGACCGCCGAATTAAGATTCTCAGTTGGGATTGTGATGAGTTGGTAGGCTCTGCCGTAAAGTCCGAGAGTCGCGGCCCCCCAGAAGCGACCCAAAAGAACCTTCTCAAGGTTATAGGCGACATAAACGACAATGCTGTTCAAAGTTAGTGTACCGCCGAAACGCATCATTGAGCGGATCCCAACCTGCTTGCGCGGCCTGCCCGGAAGCCATGCTGCCGCCACCCAGTAACAAGCGGTGTTGGTCAACGGCAGACTGACCGTCATCGCCACGAGAGCCCAGAATCCAAAACCACTCCTTGCTAAACCAATTCCAACGGCAACGCTGACCAGCAGAGAAGCGACGTCGATGACCGCCAAGGCCGTGAACCGCATCTGCCGTTGGAGAAGAACTGAGTGCTGCACGCCAGCCGCGTTGAGAATGAAGCCGGTGCCCAGAACAGCCATCACCGCAGAAAGCCTAGGCTCGCGATAAAAAGCAGCGACAAGTGGTGCAGCTACCAATGACAAAAGACACAAGATCGCTCCCACAAACATGTTGATCCAAAACAACGTTGAAATCTGTTCATCGGTGACGGTTGCGCGCTGAACCGCGGCCGTAGAGAGCCCAAAATCCTTCAGTATACTAAAAACCCCGGTAATAGCTGTGACCATCCCCACCAACCCAAAGTCTTTTGGGTCCAGCAATCTGGCCAACACCATGAGAGAGCCCATGCGAAGCGGAAGGCTCACCGCCTGCGCAAACACTTTCGCGAAGCCACCACGAATTGTCTTCTGCTTCAAGTTCTTCATGGGTGTGTTCCGACTGTCGTCGCTCCGGCGTTGAATTCTCTCCTCATCGGAAAAGAGGGTGGCGCCCGGTTAACCGCAAACATAACGAACTAAGCCCGCTGGCATGATTGTCTCAAGATCGCCATGAACTTTCGAAACGCGTTCACTGGATGCTTGACCTCAACAAACGTTTCTTTGACCGCCGCCCCAGCAACGCGGGACCAATCAAGCGCAAGACCCAACTCACGCATTCTGGACGACTGGAATCTCCAAAACTCCCGGCTCTTCAACTTCAGGAAACATCCACCCAGATACCGGTAATACCCCTTCAGCACTTCCGCTTTCCGTCTCGTCAGTTCCTGTTCCGTCAAATAAAACGGGCCGTAATCCAGAAGGGTTTCCAGAGTGGCGACGTTCCCGGCACCCAACTTGTCCACTTCGGCGGTGACTTGGCCGGGATGAATTCGTTCAACAGACAGTATTTCGTGCAAAAATCCAAAATCGCAGTGCTGTAAGCTCCTGTAACAAGCGCTTGTGTCGGCGTGCGCTTCTCCGTGAGGAAAGAATGCCTTGGTCATTCTGAGTAGATCGGACCGGTAGAGCGTGCTGGTCGGGTTTCCAAAAACGTGGATGGCTTTCAACAAACCCAGTCGGCACGCATCGCGTCCCGGCAGCACGCTCACGTCGGATGGAAGTCCACGCCATTTCACGTTCGTTCCGCTAAGCTGGTAGGATCCGACTATTCCGACGAATGGATGCGACTGGGCGAACTCAACCATCTTCCTGATACACGACGGGTAGATAACGTCATCCGCAGATACGACCTTGCAGTACTGACTGTCTGGAGAGATCGACCGGAACGCAGTGTTATGATTCTCGCCCACCGGTACAAACGTGTTGTTGCAGACCACGCGAATCCGCCGGTCTCTTTCGGCATATGACCGGGCGATATCAAGCGTGTCGTCCGTACTGCAGTTGTTTATGATGATGTACTCCCAGTCGCTGTAGCCTTGGGCGAGCACGCTTTCGATACATTCCGCCAGATAACGCCCTCCGTTATACACGGGCGTCACGATGCTGACCGAAGGTGATTTCATCTTTCGGCGGCGAGCGGTAGCCGGGACATGGCTTTGTCCCACAGCCGTAACACTGACCACTTGAGCTGAGGCAAGGTTAGTTGAGCGCGCTTGGCAGCCTCCCAACCAAAGATTGGCCTGATCCAATCGTACTTCCAACGCAGCCGGGGCGCATCCAACTGGCCGCCCAATTTGCGAGCCATCTTCTCCAACTCCTCCACGATATCCGGCCTTTCCGGATAGAAGTCGATCAGCATCGTTTGCAGATACCGCAGACATGCCGCTCGCACTCGCTCGCTGTCCTCCAGTGATTGTATGTACTTTACATGCCACTGCATGGAGAGAAGCGCAGCGTCCTTCTTCTTGTTTGACGAATCAATGTAGCTCAAACGGTTTGTGCCCAAGACGCGGTAAAATACTCCTCCCTCTGGTACAAACCGAATCCCATCGCTTGCCAAAATGACCCTGCAGAAATACTCCCCATCGTCATCGCCCAGCAGTCGCGTATCCCAAGGCCCTGTGGCTTCTGTCAGTTCCCGACTAACCAACCACGTGGCTGTTTGCATTTGCAGGTGTTGCCCCATTTTCCGGACCAGCCATTCCACTGGGCTCAGATCACACCACAACGGCGAGGGAATGAATTTCGCCTTACGGGGGCGATGCATGAAATACGCCCATCCCGAAGAAAGGAGTGCCTTCTCGTTTGGATAGCGGCCCACTGCCTCTACTTGCTTAGCGATTTTGTTAGGACTCAACAGATCGTCCGCGTCCAACCATTGAATGTAATCTCCCTGACTGAGGGAATGAGCCTTGTTTCTTGCAGCAGCCGCGCCTTGGTTCTCCTGTGTGACCACCGACACTTGCTTGCAAGCAAATCGCCGCGCAATAGACAATGTCTGGTCCTTGGAACCATCGTCAACAACGATGATCTCCTTGTTAGGCCACGTTTGCCCCAATGCCGACTCGATTGTCTCGGCGATCCATGGTTCAGCATTGTACGCTGGTATAAGTATGGACACCAATGGGTTCATGATAGATTCTTCATGGGAGCAGCATATTCCATCGCCACCTAAGCCCTCCAGTATCGTCTATCGCTGGCGTGTCGAAAGACTTCGAGGAACGTATCCGGTCAACTAACCGACTTTCACCCATATGTGTCGCTCGTTGGCTAAACCCGGATCTCGTACCACGCCCTTACTTCAGGCCCGATTCTTTACCATCTAGCTAGTCCCAATTCACAGTCAATCTAACATTTGTTTTTTCCGCTCGGGTGATCAACTGTTCCCGGTGCCGCCACAGGATACAATTGAGCAGTGTGCTGGTCTTTGATCGGGTCCAACCCGAAAAACATTAGCAACATGCTCAGATGGTTGAAGATCTTGACCATATATCGCATAAAGATGTGCTGGCCCAACAAAAGCAAAAACGGTAGAGCAACCGTATAAACCGCGATTGCCACGACGGATTTCAAGATGTCAAAGAAATCAGAATCCGGATGCATCAGGGCAAACTTGCCGTTCAGCAATGCCCTCTTTAGCACGTAAGAGCGTTTGCAGCGCACGGCAGGAATGATTTCGTTGGTGAGCGCTTCGTCGCACCAGACAAAGATGTAACCTTCTTCAATCATCCTTCTGAAAAAATCCTGGTCCTCTCCAGATCGAAACTCTGGCCTGAATGGCTGTTCGCCGTAGTTGAATAAATGTCTCTTCAGCAGCACGTTGCCGGTGCGCCCCATCCTCCAGTCAATCACAAAGCCCGTTGTGTGGGTAGCCCTTTCGAAGAACTTCCCTTTGACCACCCACTCTGGCGGCTTCACCTCGAACTGCGGCTTCGCTGATCCGAGCACCCCGTCCACTCCGTACTTCTGGCAAGCCTTGAGGAGGCTCAACAACCACCTGTCAGTTGGACACTCGTCGTCGTCCAAGAATGCGACGTATTCGCCGCTGGCGTTCTCAATGGCCTTGTTTCGAGCGAGCGAGATGTTCTGCCGGGACTCACGGCAGTACTTGATCGGAACACGCGATGCCCGCGCAAAGTCGGATACCGCTTCTTTCCCCGATTGCAGATGATCGTTGTCAACCACTACGATCGAAAAAGTGAACTGACCCTCCGTGACCTGAGAGCCGAGATGTTCCAGCACCCGCTTCAGAAAATGCCGTCGTTTGTACGTACAAATGCAAACGGTGACATGTTCCATAGCGCCATCCATGAGCTGTAAGTGTTCCTGCGCCAATGCCCCGTTTCTGTTTGGCAGAAAGCAGGGTTAACCGTGGCCAGACCGGTCATCTGAAGAACCCCGGATAATCAGTCTCCCCTAATCAATCCTCTATCGGTAGGAATGTTACTTGGAGATTCCAGCCGATTATTGGACGTGTAAGTTGGTTGGAGGAGCTGGGGGGCCGGGGCTAATGGGGGTGTACTCGTACGCTCCGATATCAGGCAGGGGGCCTATCGGTCTAGTTTTTCCATCCAGATCAACCGAGACAATGCTGGAAAGATCAACTCCAGCGTCAATGGGCGCGCTTCCGCCGGCCAAGTGATAGTCCCGGCCCGCCGCATTTACAAAATACGAGGGATTTACGGCCAGATTATTTACTGACGATGGCCCAATGTTGTTTTTAACGATTGCTGTTCCGGCAGAAACCCGGACGGCAATTGCACTCGGCGCGTGGAAGGTATTGTGGTAGATATATCTCGTATAATTGTCTCCGGCGATGTTGTCGACCAAGACGCCGTAGCTGCCGCTGGCAATGCTGTAAATCACGTTGTTGTAAACAAGACAGCCCGTGCCCGAACGGATCGCAGTTCCGGTGCCATAGATCCGGTTGTTTCTGATGATATGGTTCGGATTTGATGGCCATGATTGGGTGCCACAAATCGACTCGTTGATCTCAATCGCGCCATAAGAGCTGGGGGTGGGCGCATTGTAAACCACATTATTTTCAACTATACAATCATGCGTGCCCGGCTTTATTTCTATCGCTTCGAGACCGCCGGAGAAATTCGACTCGTGCGTGTCATGAATGGTGTTTCCCCGAACGGTGACGTAGGCGGTGTTATCCAGCGCAACGCTGCAACCTGACCCAACGTAAATGCCTTCACCGTCGTACTGCCACATGCCTGTATCGTAAACGAGGTTGCTCTGAACGAGCACGTTGTACGAATTGTAATGGACGTGGATACCCTCTTGTCCGATGTTTTTCACGGTGCAGTTCTGTACGGTGATGTTCGTGCCGGTGTCCACGAATATCCCCTGATTGAAGTTCGTCACCACAAACCCGTCAAAAACCAAGTTGGAGCCGGTGAGTTCGATGAACCGGCCCGTGCCGACGCCTCCTCCGTTGAGGAGCACGACATGGCCCGGATACGCCTTGATGACCGTGTTGGAGCCGCCCCGACCGGAGATGCTGGCCGGAACATTCAACGCCGCCTCGTTGTAGGTGCCGGATTTGACGAGAATGGTGTCGCCCGGCGAGATGCGTCCCACCGCATAGTGAATCGTGCACCACGGATTCGCCTCCGAACCATTGGAGGCTCTGTCGCTACAAGCAGCCTGGGCAGAACTATCCACATAATAGGTTGCTCCTCGTATCGTCGAGGAGTAGCAACCAATAAACGAGACGAGCAGGAACGCTGCTGTTCTCCACCCGATTCTCACGGTTGAGTGTGACCTTGGAGTGTTCATTAGTTAGTGTCCTTCTTACGTCCTTAATCTTTTCCTGAAACAGCATCCGAAGTGCCTTGCGACTGGTCGATGAGTCCACTCGAAGTAATGGTTATGGAATTATGGCGAAACGGTCAATACCGGAGCTGGGGGCACGTTTGTGGTCTGAGCGGCCCGGGCCAACGGGTGCGGATAGACAAGCGGCGTGTAGCCGGGTTTGGCGGATAGAAAATAATCGCGGTTGAGCTTGATGCAGTCCTCCTCTGACCCTATGCTGCCGCCAGCCGACGACCCGTCATAAGTGTTTGACCAAATATACATTGGACTTGATGTCTGCACAGTCTTGGTTGGCGTCTGAATGGTCGGCCCGGTAAAACCGCACTGGTCGCGTGTGGGATAACCAAGTTCCGGGCCGATATTGCCATCCAGCGGATTGGAGCCGGTAGCCGATCCCCACGGCGAACAGTTGGATTGTGTCCGCTGACACTCTGAACTGCCGTTCTGAATGTAACGGTAGTCCCGCAATTTCAGCACCGAGTTCCATTTGCCGCCCGTAATGTAATTGCCCCAATACAACCCCGCGCCGCCCCGGCTCTGCATCGCATAGTCCAGCGCCCTCGCATCGGTGGTGGCGTTGACGAAGGTATTGCTGTAAACCTCCACGGCGAACGTGGAACGATGGCCGCCGGAGTCGCAGCCGTGGTCGCCAAACCAAGTATTCGTGGCGGTGTTGTAACGGAACACCATCGCCGAGCCGTCGTGACAATCAACGGCACCGTTCTCACCGCCCAAGCTCGTCGGCCACGCAAAGAAACAACCTTCAATATAAATGAAGTTGTTAGTTGTACCAAAGACAACCCCGTTGTTACTCCAGAGGTTTGCATTTCCATTGATAATGTCGCCCCAAGACTGCACGCCGGTTGGGTTCACGGTGCCGCCGTCCAGTGCATTAAACGTGCAATGGTCAACCAGTCCGCCCGGCCATCCAAAATGCGCTATGCCGCAGCCGTGAAGCGTCCAGTTGATATGGTGAATCCGCCAAGCCGTACCCTCAACATGCACCATCCCTTGAGCATAACCTTGAGAACTGTCAATCAAGGTGAAGCCGCTCATTACAAACCGTTTGTTGTCGGCAGAGATGGACAGCATGGCAGAATTGCCGCCCGTGCCGGAGGTGATAACGGTTTTCCCCGCGCCAGCGCCTTGCAGAGTGATGCCCTTGTTGCAAGTAACGGTTCCGGGCCAAGTAGCAGACCCGGCAGGAACAAGAACCGTGTCGCCTTCCACGACCGAGTTTATGGCCGCCTGAACCGCAGCAGCAGATGGGCTGGCCGCCGTGATTGTTGCTCCAAAAACGTTGCTCCCGGAAGCCCACACTAGCGCGATGATGATGTAAAACCACTTCCTCAAAATAGACGTATTCCAGTACGCTTGCATAGGCTTGAAATTAGCATCATTTGTACCAATTTGTACCACATCGAAATTGATCCCTGAATCTAGCCCGAACCCATCATGGCCACATGGCTCCGTCCTCTCATACGCATTTAATTATTGAGCCAAAGGGCATGCGGGGCTGTTTGATCTCTTTTCACGGCAGAGATGACGTCAAGGTGTCGAATTCTGGAAGCTTGGTGCTGGGGATCCTCAGACTTTTTGACACACCGGTTACGCAGATTTGAGAATCTGGTGCTTCCCAGAACACTTCTAAGCAACTCGTCTGTTGAATTCAGTACATTCAAAAACGCCTCGTGTGCCCACTCCCAATTACACTCCCGATCCCGCCGTATTTTCCTGAACACAAAAATTCTGCTCCGCCGTGTAGGATCCGGATTCGCTGTCTCCCGTATCAATCATTGCAGCTACAGGAGGCGGATAACCCATGGCAATTAGCCAGAGAATAATTCCAATCGGGTGGTTATTATTGAATGTAGCTTCTGTGAAGTTATAAATCAGGCAACTCAAAAGTAAGGCTGCATACAGATTTGCCGCGGCCGAACCAGTCGCTATTTGTTTCACGGTATTTCTGGCAGCCGCAAACAACACCGCCAGAAGTAGGACGACTCCAATCAGCCCGCCGTTTAGATAGGTTTCCAAATACCCGTTATGCGCCTCAGTAACTTTCAGTGCCTCTCCCAATTCAACTCCGCCGCGAGTCAGCCAAAAGCTGCCAAATCCTTCGCCGATCAGCGGATTGGTATTCAAGCTCAAACATCCCCTGTAAACTTCGGTCCTTTCTGTCAGGTCAGAACTACGCCCTACAACATTGGTGAAGACTCCTCTGAGGTCCGGCACAAAGAAGAAAACCAAGGAAAGAAAGACTAAGCACCATGCACAGCAAACCCAGCGCGCAGGATTAGTTCTCATCCACGTTACGCGTGATGCAAAAAACACGGCGGTTCCTAGAAAGGAGCAAAATAGTGAAGTCGCACTGTTCGCCACTACCAAAATCCAAGCGCACATCAGAAGAACCAGCAATTCCGGCAAATTCAACTTAATCCACCTGAACCAACCCGAGCATCTCTGAGTATCTACCACACTCCAAAGCAGGAATAGACCACTTACCATGGCCAGCCTTCCCAGTGAATTCTTGTAGGTGGTTACTCCACAGAAATATGCCTCGCCGGTCCACGCGTTATAATGTCTACCAATCTCAAGATAATATTTGATGAACAGGATCGAAAGGGGGATTAACACGTATGCGCAACGCACGAATGTCTGACGTATTGCTTCGACCGGGTTATCCTCCGTCAGGACAATAAGTATCATCACAACGTTCCCAACATCCCTGACCCATCTCTTGCCTGCGAGAAAGGGGTAATCGGACCACCAGACGCTTATGAAAGCGTAGGCATAGAAGAGCCAAATCCAACGGTTTTCTTCCCAAACCTTCCTCCAATCAATCTGTCTTCTCGTCAAGACGAAGAGGCCGGCAAGAATCAGCACCAGAGAAACATATCGGTCAATTGCGTTCCCCTCGGAGGCCAGACTAAACTCAAACTCACGAGGATTCCCGCTAATCCAGTACGCAACAGGCTTTGACGATAGTATCCCGATCCAGACCGTCGGAATCCATAACGCCTTCGAAACCTTGGGGCTGTTCTTCGAGTCGCGATAGAAGAGCCAAAGAATGAAGGCGACAAACAGGCAGGCGGCTAAGGAGGAGGACATTTAGACAATGAGGAATCGGCTGATTCCGTTTAATTGAAAGCTACTGAGTTGATCGGCGTTCCGAGGAGGAAACCAATTTGTTGGCGTCCTTTGCCAACCGAGTCTGCTGCACACCTAGACGCCGTAATGCTATGACGCCTTCTTGCGTAAGATCTGCCGGATAATAAACGTACTCGACTTCTGCGAAACTACTTTCAGACATGGAACCAAGACGACATGCTATTCAGCGTGCAAGCCCAACCACATTCTTCTTAGTTTCTTCAGCGGAATCTTGATTCCGTCAGGAACGGCAGCTTTCCAACCCCGGTGAAACCCGAGCTTTAGAGCCAGCTTTCCTTTCTGGGTCAGGGGCACAAAGTAGCGAGGTAGTTTGAACTCCTGGAAACCGGAATGGCGTTTGAAGTCCGACAGTGAGCTTGCTCCCCAATACCCGTAAACCAAATAAGACAACTCTCTCCTGGCACATGTTCTAACAGTTTGTGCAATTAAGGCATTGTTAATCGCCTTCTCTCGATGCTGAATCTTCGAAATAAATTGTCCAAGAAGCCCATACTTTCCAGCATTGGCTAGCATGGCGAACCCGACCAGTTCATCCCCGCAATAGGCTCCAATCAGGTCTTCCCGGAACAAGAACTGTGAAAACTGCAGCTTTATGGTTTCAAAATTCTTGCCGTAATGCCAGAAACGTCTCCCCTGTCGCACCGGCGTCTCATTAAATATCTCGGTCATTCCTCGAACAAATTCGTCATCGTAAGAACACTCGCGTACTTGGATACCTGCCTTCTGGCTCTTTCGAATCATGTTTCTTGTAGCTGCCTTGACCTGGTTGTCAAACCAATGATCGAAGTCGCTGATGGGGAGGGCAGCAATGGATTCCCACTCCGGAGCATACGGGTATTTTGGCTCGACCTCCGGTAAACGCTGCCAAAATGTGAAAAGGTCCGGCTTGAAATTAATATCGTGGCTCAAGGTTTTGACCACGAATTCGGGATCGCTGACATCTTCATACCACTCGTCTTCCAGGCTAACCAATGTCACAGGGCCTCTTGTAACGGAATAGGTTTGCCCACCGATTTCGACGCATTTGATCTTGGCCGGCTGTCCCTTCACCAATGTCTCTTTGGTAAAGACCTCCAGTTCTCGACGGTCTGTCGTACAAATGGGTTCTGCCATGGGATTTCCTATCACAGCACGAACAATCAACCAGTCAGTTGAGGTACGCGAAGGGATTGCCCTGGTGACGACCGGATAACGCGCAGCCATTGCTCGACCATGACGAGGCTGAAGAGAAGTTTGTGGTTGTCTTCCCGGCCCGCCCTGTGGTCTTCCAAGAGCTTCCTTACCGCCTCGAGTTTGAGCAGATCAAACATGAAGGAGCTGTCGTCCAACAGCGCATCCGAAAGTTTGCCATTCACTGAGGACTGAAACCAACCGTCCACAACATTCACGGCGAACCCACGTTTCTTTCGCTTGAGGATGCGCGGGTGGAGGTAATTGCGGCAAACTTGCCGGTGCAACCACTTACCGGAACCATTGCGAATCTTGAAGCCGGCAGCCAGCCGCTGGGAATACTCCACTACCGTTCGATCCAGATACGGGACACGCACTTCCAAGCTGTGAGCCATGGAAAGCTTGTCGGCAAACATGAGCAATTCGTCAGGGAGTGAAGACCGGATTTCGAGAAGCTGAAAGCCGCCCAGCTCGCCGATGTGCTCCATCTGGGGAAGCAAGGCGCGCCAGTAGTCAACCAGTCCGTGATCCGTTCTTGCCGGCAGCAGACCGTCTCGAAACAGTCCATCAATGCTCTCCTCCGGAGCCAGCGAGAAAACGTGCTGATACCGTTGTAAGCGATCCTCGATACCAAGGGAATACACGCCCCGCTTCACCGTTTCATTTCGCGGCAACTGCTCGACGGCGGAGCCAACCAACGACCGAACCGCCGCCGGCAGGCCACGCCACAGTTCACCGTAATGCACCCCCAAATGTCGCTTGTAACCGCCGAAAAGTTCGTCCGGCCCCTGACCTATCAGAGCCACTTTGACATCCTGCCGGGCGCGCTGGCAGACAAAATACATGGGAACGATTGAAGATGACGCGATCGGCTCCTCGAGACAATCCACGATCTTCGGCAGGGATCGCTCAAATTCTTCCCGATCCAGCTTTACCGGGATGTGGTGTGCGCCCAACAACGAAGCGGTCTCGGCCGCATCGGCCAACTCGTCATCTTCGAAAACCTCCCCGTAACCAATCGTATACGCCGGCCACGGACCGCCCTGCTCGTTCATGAGCGCCAACAACAGCCCCGAGTCTAGCCCGCCGCTCAACAGAATCCCGACCGGCACATCACTGAGCAAATGCCGTCGCACCGCCGCCCGATAAAGTTCCAGCAACTCCGCGCGAGCTTCGTCGTCTTCCTTAGCACTTGAGAAAGGTGCCGGAGTGAAATCATACCAGCGTTGTTCTCTGCATTCGCCTTTCTCGCAAACCAACATCGTACCTGGCGCCAGTTTTCGGATCCCGCGGAAGACCGTCAACGGTGCCGGTGTGTAACGGAAGCGAAGAAACAGACTGAGCGCGAGCGGGTCGACTTCGGGCTTGGTGCGCTCTGCAGCCCGGATCGCCCGGACTTCCGATCCGAAGGTGAGACGGCCGCCTTCGTTCCGGTAATAAACCAGTTTGATTCCCATGGCATCGCGGGCCACGACCAATCGCTGGTTCGGCACATCCCAAATGGCCAGACCAAACATGCCGTTCAGACGATTGAAAACCCCGGTACCCCATTCCCTGTAACCGTGAACGATCACTTCGGTATCGGATCGCGTCCGGAAACGATGGCCGCAGCTCTCCAGTTCGGTGCGCAGTTCTTTGAAATTATAAACCTCGCCGTTGAAAATCACCCACACGGTTTCTTCCCGGTCGGACATCGGCTGATGGCCACCGGCAAGATCAATGATCGAAAGCCGGCGAAACCCGAATCCCAGCGGTCCGGCAATGTAGTATCCTTCGTCATCGGGACCGCGATGAGTCATCGCCCGCGCCATGCGCCGGATCGTTTCGGCATCCACCGGCTCGTGCCGCGCGAAGTTGAATTGGCCGCTAATCCCGCACATGCTCGATCTCTTGAGAAGTATTCAGATAACTTGTTTCGCTTCGCACAGGTAATACGCAAGGCTACGGAACATTTGCGCCTGACCCCAGCGATGCATAGGGACGTTGTCCCACCCGAAGTGCAACCGGCGGGAACGGAAGGAGCCGTCCGTTTTCACCCAGTTTTTCAAGATGCCCGACACAACGGTTTCTAGCGTCCGCTCCAGATGCGGGAATCGGTCTCGCAGCAACAGGCAGAGATTGATGCACTCCGCGCAGTCGTACAGCTCACGCTTGTAAACGGTGAGACGCGGAGCTTTGGAAAAAGGTCGCGGCAACCCGTCTGGATCGAAAAGGTGGTTCTGGTAATATTCAACTCCTCTCGCAAGAACTTCAAGGCATCCTTCGTGACCGGTTAGCACGTGGATCTTGGCCAGGGCTTTCATGACAAAACAGGTGTGATAGTGATCTACAAAATCACGGACACCGTCCACAGCGTAATACCACGAACCGTCTGGGTTCTGAGATTCCAGAACGAAGTTCAAGTTCCGTTCAGCGACGTTCCAGTAATCGTCGCCGGAAAAAACCTTCGATGCGCTGGTCAGCAGAAATGCCCGGTAGGCAGCGGCGTTGATTACCCCACCCAAACCGTAGGGAGTGTACGAGCAACTGCTGGCACGTTCTGAGGTCTTGAAATTCTTGATGTCATTACAGGCATGCCTGGCGATTGACTCGAGTACTTCCCTCCACTCGTCTTGCGGGTCGATCGTGTACACCTGATGAAAGGCCTCGAACACGTAGGGTGTGGTTGTGATCAGAGGAGTTTGCTGTTTCAGGATGCCGTTGCGAGTGACCCAGTCGAACGGATACCCCCAGCAATACTCTTTGAAATCACGACAACGCGTTTCCTTGAGAATGTTCAGAAAATGTATGGCCCGATCCAAGTAGGCTGGATCCGTGGTGCCTTGGTAAAGGAACGTGAATCCCATGGCGTAATGTGCATCAGCAATTGGAAACCGGACGGCATGACGGAACAGCCGCCGGGCTGACGGCACGAACGCCTCGAAGAAAATCATCGGAGCGACCGCAGCGATTCCGGCAATCGGCTTGCGATAATAAAGCGCCTTAGCGCCGCCACCGATCGGACCTGCGAAAAAGGTCTGGTGGTCCAACGAAGTCTCACCAAAGGCATCAAGCCATCTGGTGAAATCTGCCAAAACATCCGAGACTTCTTCTGCGAGTGGATTGGTTGTACTTGCTAATTGCATTTAGCTTGGTTACCGCCGTTCGTTGCCACAGAAAAGTTGTCCACCTTCTTGAATCTCAAAAGTGCGCTCAAGACCGCCTTCAGCTTTTTCATCTGCTCGCGCCGGTGGAAACGCATTAACTCGAACAACACGAGTTTTCCCCGTCTGCGCCATCCACGCCGGCAATAAACACAAAAAGGGGGCCGTGAACTGACCGAGACTAAACCGCAAAAACAAATCAAAGCTTCTCCCCGTAAATCATCCGATGCCAACCCCAGCGTTGCCCAATCCACTTGGCCGCGGACTTTGGAATGGCTCTCCGGATGAACGGCCAGTGATCCACGTTAAACTCCCATACCTCCTGTCTTAGGTTCCCAAAAGCACTGAACAAATCTGCGGCCTCTTGCCTATTGTAGACTCGCGCCAATGGACAATAAGGTCCATCCGTATTCATGCTAATCCATTCTTCTTTTGAGATCTCCTTTTTCCTCAGGATTTCTCTATGTCCTTCCAATTTCCAACGATCGAATCCGGTAATAGCGGCGATCAGTCCCGGCATAAACTTAGGCAACAGGCACCATTTGAATATTCTCCGCAGGAACATGATCTCCACGTAATAATTGATAGAATTTCGGTTATACAACATGACCGTAAATGTGCCGCCTTTCTTGAGGACGCGGTGAATTTCCCCTACAATCTTCTCTGGAGCGGGCGAATGGTGAATCACACCAAAGCTATACACATGGTCAAAGCTTTCACCGGAAAACGGGAGGCTTTCTTCGGCGTTTGCAACTTGGAACCGTCCCGGAATCCCGAACAAGCTGAAGCGTTCTTGAGCGAGTTCTATTGAATAAGGTGTGAGATCCACTCCGACGTAATTCGCTCCATTCCTGGCAAATTCAAGACCATCAGTTGCTATTCCGCACCCGATTTCAAGCACATTCTTTGTTCGGAATGAGGTAAAATTCGCAACTATGGGCACATGCCATTCACGACCACCGTACCGTCTGTCGGAAATCTCCTGAAAATATCGCCGCCTGTCCTGCGCTTGAGATAAAGCTGACTGGCATGGGCTCGAATCCCAAAAGGCTCGTACGTTATCAATGGTTTGTTTCATGGTGGCTCTCTCGCAGAATCATGGAGCAAGCGGTATATGCATTTCCATAGCGTTTCGATGCCGCTTGCCAAACGTAGTCAATGCAATTTTTCCTGCTTGGTTTCCAGGTAAAATTTTTCGACCTTTTTCAATCGGATAAGCGAGACAAAGAGAGCCTTCAGCTTTCTCATCTGCTCCCGCCTGTGAAAACGTATCAGTTCGCGGGATACCGGGCGCTCCACGTGCCACATGGCGGCCCAGCAATAACCGAACAGCAGAGCCATCCCGCCGAGTAGAATCGGCTTCTTGGTCATTCGATACGCCACGCGACAGAGTTCCCAGGCCGGCGATCCACCCAGGAAGTAATCCTTTTTTCCGTAATCAAACATTGCGCCCACACTGCTCCGTTCGGCCGTGCCCATCACCCGGTGGTGATGAAATCGCCTTTCCGGAAAATTGCGTGTCTTCCATCCCTTCATGCGCGCCGTCGTGACCGCGATCCAGTCAATTCCCCCTGCCCGGTTTGGGAGATAGCCACCGATCTCCAGAAAACATCGATATCGGAAAAGCTGACATGCACCATGCACGGATGTCTCGCCTTCAAAGCTATCTGTTACGGAGTTCCAGTCTTTTTGAGTGTAAGCCGTTCCTGTTACGCCAAGCGTTGGATCCTCTGAGAGTCTTTCTATCAGGAATTCAAAATGATCGGGCCCAAATGAAATGTCCGCATCTAAATTCCCAATCAGTTCAAACTCTAGAGATTGAATCCGCTCCAAGCCAGCATTAAAGGCATGGACTTTCCCGGCAAAATTGCGGTCCAGTCGCTCGGGTCGGCGGACCAGTTCGATCCACGGATGGCGCTTGGCGTAGGTTTTGACAATCTCTGCCGTTCGATCCGTTGACCCGTCGTCCACGATCACCCATCGCTCCGGTAGACGGGTCTGAGCGACCACCGACAGAATCGTCCTCTCTATTAATGCTTCCTCGTTCCTCGCCGCAGTAATCAGAACATACTTCATTTTACGGAGTACTCACGGACGTCATCCTGGTGAGCTTTCTCGTTGCGATATATCTGAGCAAAGACTTGATCCATGATTCGAGCCGTCAGAATAATTTCCCGGTAAGGAATCGGCGGCGGTTGCTTCAGACGGATGCTCTGGTAGAAACGCTCCATCAGTTCCTTCATTCCAAAATCCTGATAGAGTCGCCGGCTGAGGAAATCGGCGATGTTGCGGCGCGCATTCCCCACTTGCTCTCTTGCATTGCGCAAAGGCGGAAGGAAATACGTCAGGTAACTCTTGTCGTGCCGGTTCTCGTGTCGAAGAAGACTTCCACTGGACTGATCGACGATGAGTGAACCCTGTGGGCCATAGAGACGCAACTGGCTCAGACCCGGTCGAATCTGCGTTGAGAAACAGAAGAACGCCGTGGTGCCGCTCTTGTCACGAATCAAAACCCGCAACTCGTCCAGAACTTCCTCTCCGCCAAGCCTACGAAGATGAGAACTCTGATCCGCGCGGGCAACAATCTCGGTGAGGTCGTCCTCGAGAAACTCCGTCAGCCGGGCGATCCCGTGGCTGATGACGTTGTGCAGCAATTGCCCCGGCAACTGGCGCACCCAATGGGTGCGGCTTCCCAAGATCGGACCGATGTAACTGACATCCCCCAAATCGTACGACCAATGGCTTTCCAAATGAACGGGTTTCCCACCGAGGAATCCTTGCCCCACAAGCCGCCGCATTTCGAGCATCTCCAGCGTGAACTGGTAGTTATGACCGGCCGTCACTGCCAAGCCGGAACTTTCTGCAAGCCCGACCAATGATTCTGCTTCACCAGCCGTCACTGTGAACGGCTTTTCCAGGTACACATGGCTACCGGACTGAAGGCACTGCTTCGCAATCTGGAAATGACTCTGCGGCGGAGTGGTGATGTGAACAACATCGGGTGCTGTGGATTGCAGCAGTTCCTGTAAATCGGCATAACATGCCGACACACCGATCCGCTCCCCGAGCTGCCGGGCCATCAGCAATTCCCGGTCGCACAGAGACACAATCTGGCAGTCCGGGATTCGGCCTATGGCCGACACATGCTGATCGGCGATCTTACCGCAACCGACGATGGCTACTCGAAGCATGTCTTACCCCTTCGCCGAATCGAATTGCGCTAGGTATGATGCCATGGCCTGTTCCATGTTGATACGCGGTTTCCAGCCCAGCTTCTCGCGAAGTTTTTGATTTGAGAAGCGGTTGCCCTTCCACTCGGCTGCACATCGGCGACGGTTGAAGGCCGGCGGGAGTTGCCCCTTGGACCAATGCGAGTATTTCTCCCAGAGCAGACACAATATGTAAGCGACGGGATAAGGGATGCGAAGACAGAAAGGCGCGTGGAACTTTTGCCTATATGCCCGGAGGAACTGCTTGCTCGTCAGCAGTCCGTCATCAACAACATTAAAAACCTCTCCGGAGGCGACGTCTTTAATGCCCGCCAGCACGATAGCTTCGGCACAATTGTCAACGTACGTGAGAGGAAGGAGATTGCTGCCGCCCATGTGAATGAAGAAACCGAACGTGTCAATCCCGATCCGGCCGCTCAAGTCCCGCTTCCCGGGTCCAAACACCGCGCCCGGCCGCACGATCACGTGGGGCAACCCACAAGTTCTGCCATATTCCCTAACAAGTTCCTCCTGTTTGAGCTTGCCGAATCCGTAAGCATCATAACGATCTTGGGGAGCGTCTTCCAACGCGCATGTTTCATCGAGAAGGTCGCCCCGCTTCAGCCCCCGATTCGAATAGACCGCAAAGGAACTGACATTCACAAAGCGCTTCGGTAGCCCACGTTCAAGAAAAGCGTCCATGAGGTTCCGGGTCGCAAGGGCTGAATTCATGAATGCGCCAGCGAACGACTTGTCGAATCCGGCCGCAAGATGATAGATGACTGACACTCCTTCGACCGCCTGACAGCAATCCTCCCGGGAGAGAAGATCGCCGGTGAACAACTCGGCATTCTTCCCAGCCCGAGAGTACTCCAGAATCCGGTTCAAACGCCCAAGCTGGCTGGACGGTCGAACGAAACACCGAAGATTCTTGAAGCCGTACTTCAGAAGAATCTCGACGACCTTCGCGCCGATGAAACCATTGGAGCCAGTGACCAGAATGCGATCCGTCGGCGAAACAATATGCTCAGAATTCATTCTGATCCGAAGAGCACCGGCACATGCCAACCGCTGAGGGTTCGAGAGAGCCTGAATCGGACAGACACGCAACCGCGACGGTGGGTCTCATCAATTTGCTGCCTCAGCCTACGCATGTTAGGACGCTAGTTTCTGAAGATCTCGGATATCTTTGTAACCACATAGGAAATCATCTCATCCGACATCTCGGGATAAATTGGCAGGGACAAGATTCGCGATTGGTTGGCATATGCGACCGGGAAGTCTTTCGGGCTGTGCTTCAGATACCCGTAAGCGGGATAGAACGGTAGTGCCTTCGGATAACTCAGGACTGTCGCGATGCCGGCTGCTTCCAAGTGTTTCTTTAGTTCATCGCGTTTGTCCGTGCGGATCACATAAAGGTGAAATACATGATCCCGGTCGGGCGCGATCTTGGGAGTTTCGATTCCGGCAGTACCCTCGAGCAATTCTGTGTAGCGGCGAGCCACACGCCGGCGAGCTTCGGTCCACGACGCCAGATGAGGGAGCTTTGCCATGAGGATCGCCGCCTGCAATCCATCCAACCGGCTGTTGATGCCTTCAATCACATGCTCGCCCTTCCCGCCGTGTCTCGCGAACGTAGCCATCCAATCCGCCAATCGATCATCCCCGGTGACGATGCAACCGGCATCGCCATAGGCACCAAAGTTCTTGCCCGGATAGAAAGAGAACGTGGCAGCATTTCCGAAGGTGCCGACGAGTTTCCCTTTGTAGCGCGCCAGATGAGCTTGCGCACAATCTTCGATCACCCACAGGGAACGTTTTCGCGCGATCGCCATGATGGCATCCATGTCGCAGGGTTGCCCGTAAAGATGCACGGGAATGATGCCAACCGTTCGCGGAGTAATCTTCGCCTCGATCAGTCCCGGATTGATCGTGAACGTGTCGTAATCCGTATCACAGAAAACTACGCGACCACCGGCCTGCGTGATCGTTTCCGTCGTCGCGATCCACGAGTGCGCTGTGGTAATCACTTCGTCTCCCGGCTTAATGCCCAGACCTCGCATCGCGATGTAAAGCGCATCCGTACCGTTCGCACAAGAGACACAGTGCTTGATCCCCAAAATGTTCGCCCAGGCCTTCTCAAAAGCGTCCACGTGCGGCCCACGGATGAACGCCGAATGTTGAATCACATCGCGGATGGCCGCATCAATCTCGCCCTGAATGCTCAGGTACTGAGCGTGAAGATCGACGAATGGAATCTTCATTGGAAACTCACTTTCAACTCGGGTTCACAGCCGCCGGAGAAGATGCGCGGGATTCCCGACATAGATTCCCGGCTCGATGATGTCCTTGGTCACAACCGCTCCGGCTCCAATCACAACCCGGTCACAGATTGATACCGGAAGGATTGTCGCATTCGTTCCAATGCTGACATGATTGCCTAGCTTCGTTGTACCCCACAGCTCTTTGCGCCGGTACGCTGGACCGCCAATGCGAAACGCGTCGTTGATAAACATGGCACCGTGTGAGACGAAACAGTCATCCCCAATCGTCACCATTTCACAAATGAACGCGTGGGACTGGATCCGGCATCGTTTCCCGATGACGACGTCCCGTTGGATTTCAACAAACGGACCGATGGAACTATCGTCGCCAATCGTACAACCATAGAGATTGACCGGCTCGACGACCTTCACTCTTTCGCCGAAGGTCACATCAACGATGCCCACCTTGCGAAGAATCGGATCTGAGGATGCTTTGTGCATACGTGAATCCTATAAGCGATGCGCTTGCTCCAGGATCGAAACCACGTTCCGGGCGTGCGCCGTTCCCGTCACCGGCTTCTTACCATCCCGGATGCATTCCACAAAGTGTTCAGCCTCGGTGCGGAGCGGTTCCGTGAATTTGACCTGCGGCATGAGGATGTCACCGCTCCGGTAATTGAATTGATCCGGGCGCGCCGGGCTGTCGAAATCCATGTTCTGGCCAAGAATAGCTTTCTTGTCGATGCCCTTGTCGTAAATGGCGATCTTATCCTCGGCCACATCGTCATACACCACCATCTTGCGCGAGCCAACCACAATCATTTTGCGGACTTTCTGAGGATCGAGCCAGCTCACGTGAATGTTCGCGATGATTTTCTTGGGATATACAATGCTGAGGAACACCACGTCGTCCACACCATCTTGGATGAAGTCCATACCAAGTCGGTGAACCGTCACCGGTGCCGGATCGCCGAGCCAATACTGAATGATGCTGATATCGTGCGGCGCGAAATTCCACAACGCGTCAATGTCGGAGCGAATGCGGCCGAGGTTTAATCGCTGGCTGTAGATGTAGCGGATATCACCCAATTGGCCCCCATCAATCATGTTCTTCACATACCGGACAGCCGCGTTGAAGATGAAAGTGTGGCCGGCCATGACCACCAGACCTTTTTCCGACGCGCGACGCTCCAACGCATCCACTTCCTCCACCTTGGTTGCGAGAGGCTTCTCGACGAATACATGTTTGCCGGCGCGTAATGCCTCGTCTGCCAGCCGGTAATGCGTGGCGGCCGGTGTCGCGATGACGACCGCATTGACTTCGGGATCGGCAAGAACAGTCCGGTTGGATTCGACAGCCTCAACTCCCGGAAACGTTTTCTCGACGAACACGCGCCGTTCCGGGCTGGAATCGACGACGTACTTCACCCGACAGTCCGGCAAGCTCGAGAAGTTGCGAACCAGGTTCGGTCCCCAGTAGCCGCAGCCGTATTGCGCCAATATCAAAGCGCCGCGTTGCATAGATCCGGTATCTCAGTGAAAGAATTAGCGCTCAACGCTGTGTCCCGCATTTCTCCCTTTCGGCTCACCCTTAGCCGCAAACCCGGAAGTTCACGCGTCGCTGTCTTGGGAACTGACACCTTGACCACGCGTCCATCCTGCCGGACTTCGTCGAACACAGCCGACCGGCGCAAACGGAACCATGCGACAGCGTCGCTCGCGGTGGCAAACCAGGGTTCGAGTCGCTTGAGTTCGTCGAGCATTTCCATGTAGAAGCCACCCCAGAGCCTTTCCGGAGCGATGCTCCGGTCGTGCCAATTCACGGTAAGCGCTCCGCCAAATCGGCCGGCGTCGGAAATAATTTGGCCGGTGATCTTGCGTGCGCCGTCGGGGGAAAGATTCAGATGATCGGCGTAGAAAAGCGCGGTGTCCATCACGTGCAAAGGGAGCTCGATCAATCGTTTTGTCCCCGGCAGCTTGAATGCCTGCAGCGTGCCGGCACGATACCCGACCGTGTCGTTGTAGCCAAGCGTCGAGTCGTAGGAGAATCCCGCCTGCTCGAGCGAGGCTGGCGAGGACTCGCCGAAACACAGCCAGTGCATGCGAACCCCCAAGTCGGTGCGCTTGGTGAAGGTAGCGATCCGGTCGCGCTCCTTGCGAGCTTGCGTGGAATCTGTCCAAGCGTCAATCCCGTGGAGGCCGATCTCTCCTCCGTCCGCGAGAATCCGGTCGAGTTGCGACTGGATATCTGCAAGATCGTAACGCGCTGCACGTCGTTCGAGATGTTTGGCTTGCACATTACGACCGGGATCTCCGCTCCGTGGGATGACGTAGAAGGTCGAGGCCAACCCTCTCTCCATCTCAAGATAGCGATCGAAGGAGCTCCAAAAATCCTGAGCGAAACCTAGTTGTACCAGAGGAAAGCGAAGGGCAGCCGACCAATTCTTCAGGACATCGCCACCCCGTAACCGACCCCGGCACCCATTCAAAAGGGATCCAACCGTGGCACGGTACAGAAAGCCTAACGCTGTATGGTCGAGCTTGTGATTGCGCAATACCGGATGATCCACATCGTGGGTGAGGCACACGGTGAACGCGTATCCGGCAGGAACCGGCGGAATCTCCACGACCGAGAGGCCCGCGCCCACAATCAGATCTCGGAGCAGTGTGATGTGCCAGTCCAACGTGGGAACGTCCGCGTTGGATACCGGTTGCCCGGTCATCAGGAGAAATCGGATCTCAGCGAAAAGATCGAAGCCAATCCGGATTAGCATCCCCGCCGGCGTATCAAGCCGGAACAACGCAGAGCTTCCGTCGTCTTGAATCGTCACATCCGAATCATGGTCTTCGAATGCAAGACAGTGTCCATAGATGGGTATTCTGTTTCCCTTGTAGGCGAGCGAAACCCCATGGCGGCGAACCCTGACCGGCGCAAATTCACCAGAACCAACCGGCTCAGAACCAAAGACCAGTATCAGTCTGGTGCGAACGTCCACAGCGACGCCGGCGGTGGAAACGACCACATCGTACGAGTGATCGGGCCGGTACAACTCCCACGGAGTCTTGAAAAGTTCAAAGAACTCCCTCACGATTTCCTGCTCGTCCTCTCTGGCCAAAACTCCAATCATATATCCCGATCACTAGCCCTACGACGCCGAGACGTTCGGCCCCAGAAGACCCGCCACGAGATCGACGAGCTTTGATCGCTCACACCTCCACTGGTGGGCAAGATAGACCTCCTGACCGCGCTCGACGACACGATGGACTTGCTCTGGATTCGACGCCACGTAACCAAGCTGGCGCGCAAGGTCATTCGCATCGCCAAGTTCAAAAAAGAAAAGCTGCTCCCGGTCAAAATAATCCTCTATGCCCGGTGCCGCGGGCGCGATGACCGGTTTGCCGCGAGACAGGTATTCGAAGATGCGCGTGGGCGTGTTGATCTGCGTAAAGATGCTGCAGCGGTTGGGAATGATTCCCACGTCACATTCATCGATCGCCAGGGCAATCCCGCCGAGGTCTCTCGCGCCCAAGTACCGGACAGCGCCGTTCAATCCAAGGAGTTGGGCGGAATTCATGACTTGTTCCAGAAACGGGGTGCTTTGCCCAAAGACTCGCAGTTCTGCGTGAGGAATGGACGGCTGTATCAATGCCAGAGCTTGAACCGCCAGATCCAGACCGTTCCGCTCCAGAATGGACCCGTGGTACATAATCACGAACGGTCGAGCGGCGCCGTTGGAACGATCAACTGGCCGGAATTTGAAGATCTCCTCATCGGGCGCGTTCATGATCACCTCGATCTTTTCCGGCAAGCAACTTCGCGACGCGAATATGTTCTTGCATGCCCGGTTCACAGTGATCACCCGGTCAGAAAAACTGATACTCTTCCTCTCCAGCCACCGGAGCAGCCGAACCGCGGCGCTTTCTTGCTGAAAACCGAATATCGTTGTCATCAACTCCGGCATGGGATCGTGCAAATCCAAGACAACCTTGCTTCCAAGCAACTTGGGAATCAGAGCGCTGAAAACCAAGACGTCGGGCATGTTATGGACATGAACGAGATCGACGCGCCGTTTCCACGCGCGTGAAGCGAGGATGATACCGGCAAGGACAATGAACGAGACGTATTGCAGCACATACGAAATCTTGCCGCCGCGATGACGCTTTAGCGGAACGCGGAAAATGTCCACAGCGTTATAAGTTTCTCGTTTGGGCTCCGATTCGTTCTGCTTTAGGCAGAGAACCTCGACGCACATTCCTTCTCGCGCGAGTGATTCGGCCGCCCGGCGCACTCGCGGGTCGCGGGGATAGTACGAGAAAACTACCATCACGGCTCGCTTGCCGCGGAGGTGCCGCCAATCACTCCGATCCGTCATCGCTTCACCTGAGGTATCCGATCTAGCACAGCCGGTCTGTCTCGCTGGTCGGTGACTAACGGCGACATGTAGTTGGACGGGTCGTGCATGAGGGGAATTTTCTGGCGCATGGGAGCTAAATGGAGAACCAGATCAGGAGGGAGTTTCTGGCTGCGCGAACGGGGTGCGGCCGGGACGCCCTCAGGTGTCGCTCAGGGAACCCTGATGCAGACTCGGGGGTACGTAGGTGCGGGTCTTGTTCAGCACGGCGCAAACGCCGGCTTTTGATTCCGCCAGCAAAGCACTCGCTCGCTGAACGCGTTCGCGGTCGGTCTTCTCCGATTCGATCACGAGCAGCACTTGATCCATGAACGCCGCCAGACGTGGCGTGACGCTGGTCTGGCTGATCGGCGGCATATCGAAGATTATGTAATCGTAATTGCTCGCTTTGATCTTCGGCACCAGTTGGGTGAATAGTTGGGGCAAGTTGCGGGGGCGACTTTCCCCGTTGGTTTTTTCGGTGACGACGTAGAGGTTGTCTTGGACTTGGGCACGATCACAGTTGTACAACGCTTCATTCAGTCCGCACACCGATTTCCCCTTCCAGAACTGTTGCGCCGCTGCCTTTTCATGACTCATGTCAACCAGAAGGACGTTTCCGTCCCCCGTCTCCGACAGGCAAGCGGCTAAGCCGACGGCGACCGTGGTAACGCCGGAGTCTTTGCCGCAGCTCGTGACCGCCAGCAGTTTCGGCTTGTGGGTGAGGTTCCGGACTTCGAAATCAACAATCAACCGGTCACGCAACGCTTCAAAGAAGTGGCGCAGAGCGGGACTGCGATTCCACAGTGAAATCTCTGGACGGCGGTCATTTTCAGGCGGTGCGGTGCTAACGGTTGCCAGCGCCTCGCCCTCCTGACCTTTCAGAAGCAATGGCTCGCCCCGCGCCGCTTGGGCAAGGCGGTGGCGACTATTCGCGCTGATGTACGGGATGGAAAGGAACAGGGGCAGATGCACCTTTGTCTCGACGTCGATCGGACGTCTCACGGACTGGTCGAATTTCAACTCAATGAAAAACGCCAGTGCAAGTCCGAAAAAAAGTCCGCCGAAAATGGTCCCGGCCATCATCTTGTAGATTTTCGACTTGGCTCGAAGAGGAGGCGTTGGAGCCTGCACCACGCTGATATTGGAAACCTTCCCGGCTCCAAGCGCCTCATCGAAACGGGACTGCTCCAGACTGGCTGAAAAATGTCGATAGTTGGCCTCTTCCAATTCCCTCTTCCGCTGCAGCTCTTGGATCGTGGCTTCGCCTGCTGCCCCGTTGACCGCCTCGGTCCGAATCTGATCCAACTGAGAGTTCAAGACTCGGATCTTTGATTTGAGTGCTGCCACCCGGGTAAATTCATTGGATGGATCGACCAGAGGGCCTCCTAGCCGGCCAGCCGCTGTCGTGGAGGTGCTGTTCAAGCTCGCCAATTGTGGATACTCTTCCTGGAGTTTCTTTTTGAGCACATCAACCTCAGCGATCTGCTCCCGGACTTCCTTAACCGGCACACTTTCTTCCGTGAACTGGGTCAGGAGTTCCTGTTGCTTTCTCCACAATAGATCGAGGCGACTACAAACGCTCTTGTATTCGTCCACCGGCACCACGGGCGTCTCGACCACTGCGGTTCTGGCGTTCGTCGCGGTATCCGACTTTGCGGCCGAGCGTTCTGTGAGATCCTTCAATGCCGCCTGACGCTCCGCCAGTTCGGCCTCCGCATCAAAAAGTTCCTGGCGAATCTTTGATATCTGGTCGGTGTATACCTTCTTCGTATCCGCGAGAGAAATCACTCCCGCTTCGCTTCTCGCTTTTTGCAGTTCCTGTTCTGTCTGGGCGAGCTGCAACTTCAACTGATCTGTCTGCTGTCTCAAAAAGTCGTCGAAGACGCCGACCGCTTGATGGATGTCGACATGTTTCTTGAGGTATTTCTCGATCAACTGGCTGAGGACAGGTTGAACGATTTTGGGATCTGGATGCTGAAAGACAATCCGAATCACACTGCTGTTCTTGGTCACTTCAATAGTGAGGTTCTTGCTGATGACAAGATCGGCGGTTTGGTTGAGATCCGTGCCTCCTCCTGACTTGGCGAGAATCTTCTCCGCTCCGATGGCCTCCACCACTTGCTGCACCAGATCAAAACTCGTCAGGATTTCAACCTCAGTGTTGATGATGCTGTCGCCTTGCTGATTAGGCTGTGTAATCTTCGACTCCGCGCCGGCCGGATTCAGAGATTTGCTGTCCATCACATACCGGATGAGAATCTTGGCTTCGGATTGGTAGGCTGGCCGCTTGACGAGAAAAAGCGCCGCCGCTGCCAGCACGCCCATCGCAGAAAAAAATATGATCTTCCACTTCTGCCGAAACAGCACGTAGTAGATATCCCCCAAAGTCATTCCGGGAGTTCGCGGTGTCGCCTGTCTATTCTGCATACATTTTACATCTTTCTATTTGGGCCCAGCCTACCGAAAGTTCTCTTCAAAGCGCACTCGAACCATAGGCTGAATTGCCCTCCATTCTACCACGAAAGAGGCACCGGTAAAAGCGCCGGCGCTTACTACCTCCCTGCTATCCCCCATCGCCTCCTGAAGACGACCGTGTCGCCTACGATCGAGGAGCGAAAAAGACGGTCCTATCACTCTTGGAGGGCGACTACCTGTTCAAGACGGACTGCCTGCTACCACTGCGCTAGTCGGCGCATCTTTCCCGATAACGGCACCCGCAACGGCGGACTCGTCGTTCCGTCCGTGTGGAAGATCCACAGGGGCACCGTTCTTTTTCAGGGATTGTGAGGCTGCCTCGAGGATGCGCACCAGTTCCAAACCATGCTTACCGCTTGTCAGCGGCGTTCTCCCTTGTTGAATACAGTCCAGAAAGTGCTGGCATTCGGTTTTCAACGGCTCCTCCTGTTTGAGGTAAGGGATATGTACGTCGCCGTAATGATACGCGTAATGAAACTCGGCGAACGTGTCGTAGTGAGGCGGCCGTTCGACTCGTGTGTCGAAAACCTTGATCTTCTCCTGTGGCGCAACATCGTCATAAACGATCATGCGCGCACTCCCGACAATCGTCATTTCTCTGACTTTTCTCGGATCGAGCCAACTGTTGTGAATAATCGCGGATTGGTCATTGCGGAACTGAAGGCACATCGCGGTCACGTCCTCAATGCCCGGCGTGACATGAGCGCTGCCCCGGCAGTTGATACTGATGGGTTGCTCGCCCATGATGTGCAAGATGATGGAGATGTCATGGGGTGCCAAGTCCCAGGCCACATTGATGTCCTTCTGGAAAAGTCCCAAGTTAAGGCGCCGCGCGCAGATGTACCGGATTTCCCCCAGCTCGCCCGATTCGACGATTTCCTTGATCTTGCTCACCGCCGGCGAGTAAAGGAAGGTGTGTCCGATCATCAGCACCAATCCCTGCTTTTGTGCGATTTCGATCAACTCTTCGCAATCCCGGGATGAGCCGGCCATGGGCTTTTCAATAAATGTGTGCTTGCCGGCCACCAGACTCGCCTTCGCCATCGAGTAATGGTGCCTAACTGCCGTGGCAATGACAATGGCGTCCAAGCCGGCGCCATTTAACAGGTGATCGTAGTCAGTGTCTCCCTCAACCTCAGGGTACAAGGACTTGAGATGTTTCAGGCGCTGCTCGCTAACGTCACAGATCATCCTCATACTACAATCAGGAAGAGACCTGAAGTTGCGAACCAAGTTCGGCCCCCAGTATCCACAGCCTACCACTCCAATGTTTACCGGCCTTTTCATGTTCCCTCCCGCGTCCAAATCTGTTCCGTTGTTCCGGATGATTCCGGGACCAGCTCATTCGCAAAGCGGATGGGTTGGTTGTTCAATCCAAGTTCAGGCGCCTTGGCTGGACTGACTCGCGCGTGTGATTTTCTTCGCCGCGCAATATCCTGGATTTGACCGATCACTGCTGGAAGAGTCCTGAGTATGATCTTTATGTCCAACCATAGGGATTTGTTTCTCGCGTAGTGAATGTCCAGATAGACCATCTCATCAAAAGTGGTCTTGTTCTTGCCGCTCACTTGCCAGAGGCCTGTCAACCCAGGCACAGCTTCGAATCGTTTTTTTTGCCATGGAAGATACTTGTCGTACTCATACGGGATGCAGGGGCGTGGTCCCACCAAGCTCATCTCGCCACGGAGCACATTGATAATCTGCGGCAGTTCATCGAGCCCCGACGCACGAAGCAACCGACCGTAGGGAATGAGCCGCTGGTCGCCTTGCGCGTCTAATTTCACCATCGGAGCAGTGGAGCCGATCAGATGGCTAAAGTGTTGCTGGTGAACGACTGTGTCAGCACCGACCTTCATGGATCGAAACTTAAGCAGCTTGAAGCGTTTGCCCCGGTAACCAACACGCTCTTGTTTAAACAGAGCCGGTCCCGGAGATTTAAGTTTGATCAAGAGGGCAATGAGCAGCAACAAGGGTAGCAAGGCGGGGAGAGCCATCAAGGTGCACATGATGTCCAGCACCCGCTTCCACCTCGGAAGAGGACCATGGAACTCGGCGGGTATTTCTCTCGCGTAAGTTTCACCCGGATAGAGAACAAGCTCTGCAGCAGCCGCCGTCGCCTCTCCGGCAGAGCCATTCAAATCCAAGATCGATAGGCTGCGCGTGTCTCGATCAGAAAGTTCAAGTCCTCTGCTGTCCATAATAATCCCTCCCCTTATGCATACCCCGGACAGCTTCTTGGCTGTATCCCGGATTCTGGAACTCCGTGCGCTATTTCAGCACAAAGCTCCGCACCTGTTGACTTAGGCTATTCCTCGCCAACCCATACTCACCCTCCGGAACCCAAGTTCCGAAGCTCTACTGTCTGCCGCAATCCCAACCTAAACTCGCAACGATTCGCGATGCGGCACTGCTAACAACGGCACTCGATCCGCCATGGTGCCGTTCTCCACTACCACCAAATTCCGATCAACCTCCACCGGCGTTGGGCGACCGAGTATGTCGAGCAGGATCTGAACTCGTTGTCTGGCCGGCAAAACTCGCAGGACAAACGCGCGCATCCCGAGAAAAGCTCCGTCGGCAACAGTCACCTCAACCCCCGGCTGAAGAGCGTCGTCTGCTGTCATCAGTTCTTCCGCCCCGAAGCACTCTTGCAACTCCTGGATCACCGAGTCCGACACCGCGGGAGTCCTGTGCCCGAAATGCACGATGGTGCTCACTCCGGTCGCGTACCGAATCTCGTTCAAACTCTCAGTCAGAATACACCGTACGAATATGTAACACGGAAAGACCGGCTCGATAACGCGCGCAGCACCGCGTCGGGTCGCTCGATTTACTCGGAGCCGGGGATGGAAAACCTCCAGCCCGAGATTCCTATGCACATTTGCAGCTGCGATGTGCTCATGCTTGGGCTTTGTCCGTGCACAGTACCATGCCAGCTCCTCGGCCTGTGTTTCTGAACGCTGAGAAAAAGACCATGAAGCCGGTACTCGTAGTTCAGATTGTACGCTGCTCACCATGTGTTCACATTCAGTCCCATTTCCATCACGACGTCTCGCCAGTAACCTTACAGCTCATAAAATCCCGAAGTGGTTTTCTTGAGGAACGGAGGGGAACAGGCGTTCGACTGAAACCAAGAACGCCTGAAAATAAACTCGCGTGCTGTTATCACGTAGCCACACCGCGCACCTCGTATCTCCCTCTTCCAAATCCCTCGCCGTCGCGCTAACGTGGCGCTCTGCGGGTAAACTACTCTTCTTCCTAGCGCCCGCATATTGTCAGGCCTGCGGGTTGATGTCAACAGCAAACTCGATGGGGCGAATGTAGTGGAAAACACTACAATTTTGGGGAAAGCCCTTCTTTGCTAACAACCTCATTTGCTATTACTTGTGAACAATCTGCCGTAATCGGAATGGAGGACATCATAGGATCACCATCGACTCACGACCGTCTGCGCTGTGCAGCTAGTTGCTAATTATGCGGTGAGAAACGGCGACGAACGCGGTATGGGAATCTTTGACTCGCTCAAAGACTCACTCAAAACCAAGAGAACTTCTCGGGTACGTATACGATATCAGATGGCTTTAAATAGAAGGGCTGGCTCTGCTTTCCCTCGAGCTGAAGTTTCAGGTTCAGGGTGTAATTCTTCACATGTCCCTGTTCATTGCGAGTCACAGTTACGGCCGTGAGGTTGGCTTTCGCATAGTCAACACCCCCAGCTTCCATGATCGCTTCAAGAGCTGTGATCGGTCGGTTGGATAAAATCTTTCCGGGGCGAATGACTGCTCCGGTCACGAAGATCGGAAAGGACGAAGATTCGACTGTTACCGTGACTTCTTTCGTAACCAACTGCGGAGAGTAAAGGGCAAGTAATTGCCTCTCCAATTCGCTGGGCTTTAGTCCCGCGGCGTTCACTTCACCGACCAGTGGCAAAGCTATCTTGCCATCTCTCCTGATCTGCTGGGTCGTGTTAAGGCTCGGCGCTCCCGGAAAAGAAACTTTCACGACGTCGCCTTCTCGCAAGCTAATCGTTTCCGCACGGTCGGCGGATTGTATGGCCGCGTCTTTGCCCTGGGGCGACTGACAACCTAAGACGACTGTCAAAACTGCAAGTACCCATGCCGCCCGCGTCGCCAACGATAACCGGCGCGCGAAGCTGTCTCCATTTCCTGAGACATCCTCGAAACCAACTGCTGAAGCTGAGTTCTTTGTCATCTGTCGCACCCATTGCACGTCGCTAATTCACCTCACACCAAAATGCCTGCCGAGCTTACCGATCCGTAAACTCGTCGAACTATAATATCCACACAGCTAGTCCGTCAAAGAAGATTGCAGCATGGGCGGAGCGTACCTTGCAGGTGATTTCAAACCAAGCTGCCGCCATTGCGGTGCCTCTTCCTCACCGGTAAGAGGCACCGATTACGCTCTGATTATCTGTTCGGCTGTCCTGTTCTGCATCGGGCAAGCTCGCGATGCCCTACGCACGAGACCAAGCCGTGCCGGTCTCATTTCTCGTGCTTCTCATACTATGAATTCGACGTCGTTTGCTTCATCGTCAAAGTTATCCGAGAGACCACAGACTCATTGAACGCAGCGACTGTAATCGGCGTTCGCAGAGATGCTGAACCTGAACCGGCAAGGATCGCGGTGGGCAGATGACGTGCGCAGGTAATGAAGCCGATGCAGGGTGCAAACGAATCACCCCGATCACCCGCACTAAAGCAGCATGAGAAACACTAGCTCGATGCAATCTACCCATACCACACGGCGTCTTCCCACCCCCAGTCGCCCGACTCCCGGACTACACACCCCAATTACCCTCACTTGAGAGTACTCGCGTCCCTAAACGCTTCTCCGCCATGGTTCTGCCTAGCGTCCACCATGCCATCAAAACCAAAGACCGGTGGCGCACACTGCGTAGGTTCGCAACCAGAACCCCCAGCGGCTGTTGTGAATGTTGGTGATAATTCGACGACGCCAATTGAGAATCGATGCGAGGCTCTGCTTGTTCGTTATCTGAACACCTTCTGAACACTGTGTTCAGGGAGCTAAACAGAAATCACTGCGATACGACGCCTCCCCCCACATCCTGCAATCGTGTTGAATTCGCCCCTGACAAGACAACCCCTTCCCCCAGACCTTGCCAAACCGAAGCCCTTGCTCTATTCTAAATGCCCCCGTAATCCCATGGACTACGTCAAACGAGCAAAGAACGTCTTCGACATCGAAATCGATGCCTTGCGCCAAACCCGCGCGCGGCTCGACAAGCAGTTTACCCTCGCCGTCGATCTCATCGTCGACTCGCTTCGCAACAAGGGCAAAGTCATCGTCACCGGCATCGGCAAATCAGGCAACATCGGCCAGAAAATCGCCGCCACCCTCACCAGCACCGGCACGACCAGCGTCGTGCTCAACTCCGTCGATGCCCTGCACGGCGACCTCGGCATCATCAATGACGGAGACGTCGTGCTCGCGCTCAGCTACTCGGGCGAATCCGAAGAACTGCTCCGCATCCTACCGGCCATCAAACGTTTTGATGTCAAGGTCGTCGCCATGACCGCCTACCCGAAATCACACATCGCCCGCTACAGCGACGCGGTCCTCAACGTGCACGTCCGCAAGGAAGCCTGCCCATTCAATCTCGCGCCCACCTCCAGCACCACCGCCATGCTCGCGCTCGGCGACGCGCTCGCCATGTGCGTGCTGGACGCCCGGGGCTTCAAGAAATCCGATTTCGCCCGACTCCACCCTGCCGGCGCCATTGGCAGCACGATGCTCGTCCAGATCAAAGACATCATGCGTACCGGCGAGCGCAACGCGGTCATTCCCGAATACGAAACTATCAAAGACGCGCTGCTCGCCATGACCAAGGCCAAATCCGGTACGATCAGCGTCGTGGACAAACGCGGGCGCATCGCCGGCGTATTCACCGACGGCGACTTCCGTCGCCACATCGCGCGCGACGCTGCCGTGCTGCAATCGCCCGTCGGCAAGCTGATGACGCGCAATCCAATCACCATCCGCCACGACGCGCTCGCGGTCGAGGCGCTGAAGATTTTCCAGCAACGTCAGATCGATGATCTGGTTGTTGTGGATGAAAAGAAACGTCCCGTGGGTATCGTTGACTCGCAGGACTTGCCGAAGTTCAAAATCATGTGAAAGAGAAAACAAGGACTTAATACCATGCCGTCAGCTAACGATCTCCGCAAAGGAATGGCCATCAAATACAACAACGACATCTGCGTCGTGCTCGACATGCAGCACCGCACGCCCGGCAACCTCCGCGCCTTTGTGCAAGCTACCCTGCGCAGCCTCAAGACCGGTAAGTCATCAAACGTCCGCTTCGCGTCAACCGAATCGATCGAAACCGTCTCCAAGAACACCAAACCCGTGGACTTCAGCTTCAAGGACCAAGGAGGCTACCACTTCATGGACCCCGAGACTTTCGAGACGATCACGCTCAACGACGGGTTCATCGGCGATGCCAAGAATTTCCTTACCGAAAACCTCCGCTGCACGCTGACCGAAGTCGAGGGCAAGGTTGCGGAACTCGAGTTGCCTCCGAAGGTAAAACTCAAAGTCATCGAAGCCCCGCCCGGCATCCGCGGCGACACCGCCACCAACGTCACCAAACCCGCCAAAGTCGAAACCGGCATTGAAGTCGGCGTCCCCATCTTTATCAACCCCGGCGACACCATCGAAGTGGACACTCGCACCGGCAAGTACCTCAACCGCGCCTAAGCGCGGGGGTGGGCTTTCTCGTAAACCTTCTTGAGCCGTTCCGGTGTGATGTGCGTGTAGATTTGCGTCGTGGAAAGATTGGCGTGGCCGAGAAGTTCTTGGACGCTACGCAGATCGGCGCCGGCATCCAGCATGTGCGTAGCGAAGCTGTGCCGGAGTTTGTGCGGCGTGAGCGATGGATCGAGTCCGACTGCGAGCAGATACTTCTTCAACATACGCTGGACACTCCGCGCGGTCATCCGGCCACCGAATCGGTTCACAAATAGCGGCCCACGCGCACTCCTCCCACGCAGCTCAAGATATTTCTGCAGCGTCTCCGCTGCCGGGCCGCCGAGCGGAGCTAGGCGTTCCTTCTTGCCTTTCCCGCGCACGCGCACGATCTCACCGAGCAGATCCACGTTATCGTCATTGAGTTGTACCAGTTCGTGGATGCGCAAACCGGCACTGTAAAGTGTTTCAAGAATCGCTTTGTCCCGCCACGCCGGCAAGTCGTCGGTAGGGCGCGACCGCCGGGCGCGCCGCGTCGCGTCTGCGGCCAGCGGCGCGTTGAGGAGCGCTTCGATTTGGTGAATCGTGAGGAACTTCGGCAGCTTGCGCGCTTTCTTCGGCAACGTCAGACCGATCAGCGGATTCTGTTTCACGCGCTGCGTACGAACGAGCCATTTGAAGAAGCTGCGCAGCGCCGACATTTTCAGGTGAATCGTCGCGCGGTCGAAATGTCGCTCGGTGAGATGAACGAGGTAGCCGCGCAGATGAAACTGGTCAATCCGCGTCCAATCGCACGGTTGTTTCGACTTCCCTTCGAGCCACGAACGGAACGCCGCGATGTCGGTGCCGTAATTTCGAATCGTCAGCGGGGAAGCATCGCGCTCGGCGCGAAGGTAGGTCAGAAATTCGGCGGCCAGCGGGTCGTTCACGCCGCTGCGGCGGCCGGCGCCAGTTTTTTGATGTTCTTGCACTTCGGATACGCGGAGCAACCGAGGAATTCACCAAAGCGACCGCGCCGTTTCACCATCGGTGCGCCGCACTTCTCACATTTCTCATCCGTCATGACCGGCACTTCCTTCGGCGGTGGAGGCGGTGCCTTGTGTTTTAACTCGTCGGGCAGCGGCTTGGCGTTCCGGCATTTCGGATAGCCGGAGCACGCGAGGAACGGCCCGCGCCGGCTGTTGCGAATCACCATCGGCGAGCCGCACTTCTCGCACTTGATGCCGGTCTCGACCGCCTTCGGTTTTTCGACGATGACGATCTTGCCCTGCTCGTCGCGCGTGAACGATTTCGTGTTCCGGCACTTCGGGTAACCGGAGCACGCCAGGAAGTCGCCGCGCTTACTGCTCTTGATGACCATGTCCGCGCCGCATTTTTCACAAGCGATGCCGGTCTTTTCTTTTTCGACGATATGAACCTTGCCGTCCTCATCCCGGCGGAAATTCTGGGCGTTCTTGCACTTCGGATACGCCGAGCACGCCAGGAAGTCGCCGTTCTTACCGGGGCGAATCACCATCGGCTCGCCGCAAAGCTGACACTTCAGATCGGTCGGGATCGGTTTCGGCCGCACGTCCTCCATGTTCTCCGTCGCGGCCTTCAACGTCGGCTCAAAATCCTTGTAGAACGTACCGAGCATCTCGTGCCACTCGACCTTTCCCTCCTCAATCTCGTCGAGCAACTCTTCCATCTGCGCCGTGAACTCGTAGTCGAGCAGACGCTGAAAATGTTTCACGAGCATGTCGGTCGTGATTTCGCCAAGCTGCGTCGGCGTCAGTCTTCCCTTCTCCTTGTGCACGTACTGACGTTTCAGGACCGTCGCGATCGTCGGCGCATACGTGCTCGGACGACCGATGCCGAGTTCTTCGAGCGCTTTCACCAGTGTCGCCTCGCTATACCGGGGCGGCGGCTCGGTGAAATGTTGTTCAGGATGCAGTTTGATGAGATGCAGTTTCTCGCCTTCGGCCAATGGCGGAAGTTTCTTGTTCTCTTCTTCCTCCGACGGCTTCTCGTGCTCGGCCTTCTTCTCGGCCTCTTCTTCAACTCCGTAAATCTTCAGCCAACCGGCAAACACCACCTCGGTCGCCGTCGCGCGGAACAGGAAAAACTTCTGCTCGCGCCGGGCATCAATGTCCACGCTGGTCACCCTCATCTCCGCCGGGGTCATCTGGCTGGCGACGAACCGCTCCCAAATCAGTTTGTAGAGCCTGAACTGATCATGATCGAGGTATGACTTCACAGCGTCCGGCGTCCGCCGCACGGACGTTGGACGAACCGCTTCGTGTGCGCCTTGCGAATCCTTTTTCGATTTAAAAACGTTCGGCGTTTCGGGCGCGTAGTCGTTGCCAATCGTTTCACGGATGAATGCCAGCGCTTCAGCCTGCGCTTCTTTCGACACGTTGAACGAGTCGGTACGCATGTAGGTGATGAGACCGACCGAGCCTTCATCGCCGACTTCCATACCTTCGTAAAGTTGCTGCGCCACCATCATCGTCTTCGATGTGCCCATCCCCAGGGCCTTCGACGCGGACTGCTGCAGCGTGCTCGTCGTGAACGGTGGCGGTGCGCTGCGCTTCTTCGGCTTGATGTCAATCTTGACGACCTTGTACTCGGCACCCGTCAAATCGGCCAGAAGCGCGTCCGCTTGCTCCTTACTTCCTATAATAATGACGTCGTCTTTTGGTTCGCCGTTGGGCGACTTGACCTTCTTGTCGCCAACTTGAATCAACCGCGCGAGGAAATGATCTTTCGGCGCGACAAGCTTGCGGAGTTCGGCTTCGACGGACCAATATTCCTGCGCCTTGAAGGCTCGTATCTCGCGCTCGCGCTCGACGACGAGCCGGACAGCCACCGATTGCACGCGACCGGCACTGAGTCCACGCGCCACGCGCTTGTTCAGCAACGGCGAAATCTTGTAACCGACGATCCGGTCCAGTATCCGGCGCGCCTGCTGCGAATCCACGAGTTTCATGTCCACGTGGCCGGGGTGATCGAACGCGGCACGCACGGCATTCTTGGTAATCTCATTGAACTGCACACGGAAGAACTCCGGGCCGTTCTTTTTGCTCTTGAGCAGTTCCTGCAAATGCCACGCGATGGCTTCACCTTCCCGGTCGGGGTCGGTTGCGAGGAACACTTGCTCGGCACTCTCAGCCACCTTTTGCAATTCGGTGATAAGCGCCTTGCGTTTGGTGGTGACCTGGTAGGTCGGCTTGAAATTGTCTTCGAGATCGACGCCAAACTTGCGCTCCGGCAAATCGCGCACGTGCCCCATCGAAGCCTTCACGCTGAAGTCAGACCCGATGTACTTGTTGATTGTCTTCGCTTTTGCGGGCGACTCAACAATGACGAGTTTCTTGGCCATAAAATCAGTTGGCGAAATTGCGCACGAACATTTTTCCCGGCAATTGCTTCACGACCCGTTTCATCTCCAGCGACAACAACGTGGCGGAAACCGCTGCGCTTGTCAAACCGCTGGCTCGGATGATCTCATCAATGGCAACCTCTTCATTGCCGATGTGCGCCATCACTTTTCCCTCCGTCTCCGTCAGCGCGAGTGCAGGTTTGATGCCGCCGGTCTCTTTTGGTTGCGCCGCGTCCGTTTCCGACCGGCGCGGCAACAAATACTCAAACTCGCTGAGCACGTCCTCCACGTCCTCGGTCAATTTTGCACCGTCCTTGATCAATTTGTTCGTCCCTCTGGACAAAATTGAATCCGCCCGGCCCGGCACCGCAAACACTTCGCGTCCCTGCTCCATCGCCTGCTTCGCCGTGATCAACGCGCCACTCTTCAGGTTCGCTTCCACGACCACGACACCCAGCGACCAACCGCTGATGATCCGGTTGCGCATCGGGAAGTTTTGCCGGTCAGGTTTCACGCCGAACGGAAACTCCGTCACCACTGCGCCACCTTTCTCCACAATCTCATCGGCCAACTTCTTGTTCTCGGCCGGATACATGATGTCAATGCCGCACCCGATGACGGCCACCGTCCGGCCTTTCGCCTGCAACGCCCCCTTGTGTGCTGCCGTGTCGATTCCTCGCGCCAAGCCACTCACGACCGGTACGCCGACATGCGCCAGTTGATACGCCAATTTGCGCGACATTTCCTGTCCGTACAACGTCGTCCGTCGCGAACCGACAATGGCGATCGCCAGCGCGTCCCGGTTGCTGAGCGTTCCTTTTACGTAGAGCACGAGAGGCGGATCATAAATCTCACGCAGATTCTTCGGATAACCGGCATCGTCGCGCGTGACCACCAGCACACCAGCCTTCTCGATCCGCGCCAACTCCGCGTCGAGATCCAGTTGCGTCCGCCAACCGGCAACGCTCCCCGCCACCTCCGGCCCCACACCATCCACGCGCATCAATTCGTCGCGGGACGCAGACAAAATGTTCTCCGGCGTTCCGAGTCGGTCCAGCAAGGCGCGCACGCGTACCGGCCCGACGCCGTCCACCATGTTCAATGCAAGGTAAGCCTCCCGAGAAGTCATACGAATCGGCACCACAGAGACACAGAGGTCACGGAGTCGGAGAACGCCGTTGTGGCGCGGTCTCCTGACCGCGCCACAATCTGTGATCTCTCTGAGGTCTCTGTGTCTCTGTGGTTCAATCCTTTGCCTTCTTTCGGCTCTTAAGCCTCAGTTCCATCTGCGACGATTTCAGCAAATCGTAGTTCTTCAGCAACCGGAGTGTCTGCAGCAGATCCGACTTCTGATAATTCCGGTTGATCGCCACGCCCGCGATCAACTCGCGCAAAATCGACCGGAACGGAATCACACCGTCCACGCCTTTGGCACGGAGCACTTCGATACTCTTCTGTCGCGTCTTCGCCTCGCGCGGCAAACCCGGTACGATGAGAATCTTCACGAGTCCTTCACTGCCGACCAGCCGCCCGGCCTCTTCGACTGCGCGCTGCTCGACGAACCGAAAAATTTTCGGTTGATGCGCCAGCACGCCCGGTGCGAACACTTCCGTGTGCCAGCCTTTCACGGCGACAATCGCCCGCGAAACATTCTTCAATGCAGATGAATCGATCTCGAAATCGTCGGGCGTCGTACCGGGGGTCGCACGGGGATTCAACACGATGAGGTCAATCTCTTCGTCGCCGGTCTTCTGCCGGGCTTGCACGATGTACTTACGACGTTGGCACACGAGAAAACCATGCGACTCGAAGTATTCGCGCACGATGCTCTCATCAACCGCAGACATCCACGACCTCCTTCACATCATCGTCCGTCACCGCGTCGGACACGACCGCGTCGCCGAGCCGCTTCAACAACACAAACCGCAGCTTGCCGGCGAGTGCCTTCTTATCCAGCCGCATCGCCTCGAACAACTCCGGCAACTCGTAATTGTCACCCAGACGCACCGGCAGTCCGGTGGATTCGAGCAACGAACGCAGCCGCGCGGCTTCCGCTGCCGTCATGCCGGCACGCTTCACCGACAAGTAGGCGGCGCAGACCATGCCCATCGCGATCGCTTCGCCGTGCAACAGGCCGACGTAGTCCGCCAGCACTTCCATCGCGTGAGCGATCGTGTGACCGAAATTCAAAATCGCGCGCAAGCCCGACTCGCGCTCGTCCGCGCTCACAACCTCCGCCTTGATCTCGCAGCAACGACGCACCACATGCGCGACCGCGTCAGCATCCAGCGCGAACACACGTTTGTGCTCGCGCTCCAGCCATGCGAAGAATGCTGCATCGCGGATCGCCGCGTGCTTGATCACTTCCGCAAACCCGGCGCGTAGTTCGCGCTCCGGCAAGCTCTTCAATGTTGCCGTGTCCGCGATCACTAATCGTGGTTGATAAAACGCTCCGACGAGATTCTTGCCTTGCGGCAGGTTCACGCCGACCTTGCCGCCCACGGAACTGTCCACCTGCGCGAGCAAACTTGTCGGCACCTGCACCAACGGCAAGCCGCGCAGATACGTTGCTGCCACAAAACCGGCCAGATCGCCGACCACGCCGCCGCCGAGCGCGATGACGAACGATTGCCGGTCGAGTCCGAGCGACGGGAGTTTGCCGAAAAGCCGGTTGGCTTGCCGCAACGACTTCGACTCCTCACCGGCCGGCACCGCGAGAACTTTCGTTTCAAAGCCTCCACGTTTCAGTGCGCTGCGCAAAGATTTTGCGAACAGTGGTCGAACATTGTTGTCGGTAATGATCACGCCACGTTTGCCGAAACCGAGTCCTTGCAGAAACTCACCGGCACGCGCCAGCAGTCCATCGCCGATCACGATGTCGTAGCTGCGCTCGCCGAGTTCGACCCGCACACGCTGTGGCGCGGCTGTGCCCGTGGAAGTCATAGGAATCCTGCCAATACCGCTCGACCGCAGACTTGTCAACCTTGAATCCCCAACAGGCGTTGTAGCCGCGAGCCTGCTCGCGGCCGTAATTGTTGGCCTTCAACATACCGCGAGCAGGCTCGCGGCTACAATTTCTCGGCGTGCACTTGCAGGATGCAGCGTGTGTGCTCGGTGACCTTGAACGGCTCGGCGATCCGGCAACCGACAACCCACGCGATGCGACCATCGTCGGCGCATAATAATGGAGTGCGCGCGCGTTGCCGGCGGGGCAGTTTTTCATCCACGAAGAAATCCTGCAGCTTCTTCTCCACGCTCATGCCGAGCGGCTGAAACCGGTCGCCTTCCTGCCATGTGCGCACAAACAACGACTCCCCCAACGCATCGGCATCGAGGTGCTCTTCTTTGGGGTTGTCATGCCGAACTTGTCGAGGCATCTCTGGTTTTTTGGGAAGAGACCCTTCGACAAGCTCAGGGTGACAGTCAAAGGAGACGTTCAACTCCTTAATGAGCGTCGCGCCGGTCATGTTCACCGACCAACGCCCCCGGACAGGTTCAAGTTCCTCGCGCAACGCTTTCTTCAACCAATGGTACTCGCGATAGACGACAAGTTCGTCGGGCAAATCGAATTGCGCGCTCGGCGAGTCACTCTGCGCCAACTCGCGCACCGCCTCGATCTGCTCGAAATCCAACTCCACTCCCAACCACGCCCGCAACGCCCGCCGTTGCAGCGCGACCGGCTGATCGCGCAGCGTCTCAATCTGGAGGGACGCCCAGCCCTTTGCCGCAAAGAGCTGGGTCCGTTCGGGATGCGGCCACGACGGAGCGTGGCCCTCCATAACTGATTCGGTCAGCTTCGCCAGTAATTCATCTTCGTCGCGGAGAATCTCCGCCGTGCGCGCGAGCACGTCGCGGATGGCCGGGTTGTACTCGCGTTCCAGCAGGGGGAGCAACTCGTGCCGGATGCGGTTGCGGGTGAAACGCGTGTCCGTGTTCGTCGCGTCTTCACGATGAGCGAGCTTCTCAGCGGCGAGGTACTCAAGAATCTCGGCCCGTCGTACTTTCAGCAGCGGACGAATCACGCGCAACGAACCGATTTGTCGTTCCGGCCAGATGCCAACGAGGCCCGGCATGCCCGCGCCACGCAGCAGTCGCAGCAAGAATGTTTCGACTTGATCGTCGGCAGTGTGCGCCAATGCCAGCTTTGCGATGCCGGTACGCTGCGCGACAGCGGTGAAAAACTCGATGCGCGCTTGCCGGCAGATATTCTCCAGTCCGCCCCCTCTTTCAACCGGGACTGTAGGAGCGGCCTCCCGGCCGCGATGGGTTTGCTCCGGTCGCGGCCGGGAGGCCGCTCCTACAAGACTTGAGACCAACTCGATTGTGCATGGCAGTCCATACTTCCCGGCAAGTTCGCGGACGAACTCAGCGTCGGCATCGCTGTCGGCGCCGCGCAGTTGATGATTAAGGTGACACACATGCGGACGGAAACCCGACTTCACGAGGACGTCGAGCAGCGCGACGGAATCGGCGCCGCCGGACACACCGGCGAGAAGTTTCTCGTCTGGCGTCAGCATGGACGCGAGAGCGGATTGGACTTTCGGCAGCATATTGTTCAACGTCTTTCCCGTAGGAGCGCCTCCCGGGCGCGATTTTGCGGTGACCCGGGCGCGGCCGGAAGGCCGCTCCTACGAAATCCTGCTCAGGCCGCCCATGTAAGGTAGCAAAACTTCGGGGAGTTTCACACTACCGTCGGCTTGTTGATAAGTCTCCAGCAACGCGACGTAGAGACGGGCCAGCGCGGTGCCGCTGCCGTTCAGGATATGGACGAAACGGTTCTTGCCGTCGGCGCCCTTGAAACGAATGTTGGCGCGGCGCGCCTGAAAATCTTCGCAATTGGAGCAACTGGAAACTTCGAGGTAAGCGTTCTGGCCCGGTGCCCAGACTTCGATGTCGTACGTCTTGGCGCTGGCGAATCCCATGTCGCCCGTGCAAAGCAGCGCGACCCGGTAATGCAGCCCGAGCAACTGCAGCACGCGCTCGGCATTGGCGACCATCTTCTCCAATTCGTCGTAGCTGGTTTCCGGCTTCGTGAATTTGATCAACTCGACCTTGTCGAATTGGTGGACGCGAATCATGCCGCGCGTTTCCTTGCCGGCGGCGCCTGCTTCCCGGCGGAAACACGGCGTGTACGCGCAGTAGCGAATCGGCAACTGCTCTTCGCGCAGAATCTCGTCGCGATGAATGTTGGCGACCGGCACTTCGGCGGTCGGCGCGAGATACATTTCCTCGTCGCGCAGCCGGTACATGTCCTCCTCAAACTTCGGCAACTGACCGGTGCCGATCATGGACGCACGATTGACGACAAACGGCGGAAACACTTCCGTATAACCGTGTTCGCCCGTGTGCAAGT
>JBGQCJ010000015.1:0-49166 GCA_041495285.1 Verrucomicrobiia bacterium | reverse complement strand
GGGATGAAGTCGTAACAAGGTAGCCGTAGGGGAACCTGCGGCTGGATCACCTCCTTTCTAAGGAGACCTTGATCCGAGATTCACGGAATCTCGGGTCGGATCCTAGGTCGAATCCTGAAGAAATTCAGGACGCTCGAACGTATCGCACTTTTCAGTTTTCAAGAACGCAAGCCCGCGCCCGAAACGGCGCGGGCTTTTCTTTGACGGCAACAACTCATGGCCGGTAAGCCGTGCGCAGCGACACGCTGCGACCGTCGTATTCGCAGCAAGGAAGCCTGCCGGTTGCCGGCAACTTCGATGAACTTGCCGTCTTGCAGCGCTGCTCTAGCGCATTGCGAGTAGTTGGCAAGAGGGCCTCTTGCCGTATTCGCCGTCACCAATACACTGGTCCTCACCGCGAGCCGCCGTAAACAAATCGTTACCACCGTTTGCGATCTGGGGTTATGATACCTAGTACTACTAGGTATCACTTATGAACCGAGACGAATTTGCGAGAAATCTGGCGGCCGGCACGTATGACCTGATCGTCTTGGACGTGTTGCGCGACGGACCGAGCTACGGCTACGGCATCGTCGAGCGCATCTTCGAACAATCCCAGCACACCATCCGCTGGCACGAAGGCACGCTCTACCCCGTGCTGCATCGCTTGGAGAAGCGCGGCTTACTCACCAGCGAGTGGAAAGAACCAAAGCGCGGTCGCCCACGCCGGTACTATCGGCACACCGCGCGCGGCCAACGTCTCTGGCGCGAGCAGCGCGCCCAATGGCGCACCTTCAGCCGCGCCGTAAATGCGCTGCTTGGTTTGTAATGGGTCGGCGTTCGGTGCAAACCTGCTCAACGTTTACCACGTTTCACGTGGCCCTGCTCGGCCTCTGACCGGCTCGAAGGGAAACGCGAGTCCACGTTTACGCCCTGTTGCCTGCCCGACGAAGCCTCGGCGAAGGCGGGTCATTCTGAGCGCTGCGAGCCGAAGCCCTGAGTCCGCGAACGGGGAAACTCGGAGAGGCCGCGGTCGTGTGGCGGCAAAACTCAAACGTCACAGCAGGGAAGCTGATACCTAGTAATACTAGGTATCACACGGCTGACGTGTTGGAGGTGGCGCCGGTTGTGTACAGAGTGTTAGGCCAACCCGGTTCCCGGAAAGCGAGAAGTCACGAACGTCTGCGCTGACGCCGGTGACAACAACCAACTCGCCCAACGGCAACTTGAGATTGATGCCCTTGAGGTAGTTCTGCCGCGCGCCTTCAGTAATGATGTGGTCAGAAGAATTCGACGCCATACTCGCGGCGCTACTGTAGCGCATTGAGTAAGGTTCACAAGCAGGGCGTCAAGCAGGCGGTGGCCGAATGAGGATCGAACCGGACAATAGCATTTCTGTCACGAGTGCGGCGTTAACCCCGGCTATCATCACCAATTAGCCGGCGGTGGGCTGCCATATTTCTTCCGGAGGCGTTTCAGTCTCCCGGCAAATCCTGTCTTTCTGCCATCCTTGGCACCATTCTCAGCCGCAAGTTGACAGTACTCAATAGCAAGAGCGAATTGCGAGTTCTTCTCGAAAAAACAACAAATGTCTTTGTACATCAGCCCGTCAGTCGGAAAACGATTAACTGCCGCACGGAGAATTTTGTTGATTTCGGCAAAGGCCATTTCGGGGTTTCCCCTGTTGTTTTGGAGCCAATCCTTAGCAAACCTTAGATAAATCCAAGAGTTGGTGGGCTGCTTATCAAGTATCGCAATTCCGGTCTCGCTTGTTGGAAAGCGAGCCAGATTTGAGACAGCCCACGTAACCGGGGTATCCGCCCAAAGTCTTTTTTCCCTTGTATGGTTCCCCCACAGTTGAAGCTGCTCTTCAATAAAAGTAAGAGCTTCGTCATACGCCTTGCGGTCTATGCTTTCTTTTGTCTTCTGGCAGAGATACTCATGCTGCGCCTTGAGTAAAACCTTCTCCGTCTTCTTCTCTTGCGCCTGTTCCTCTCTTAGCTCTGCGACTTCTTCAGCTTGTGCATTTAACAAACCCCAATCACTGAAACTTGCATAGTACGCCCATAGCGTGTCGCTGGTTCCGTAAACCAAACAAAAGCCGTCTTTGAAGGGAATTGACTTACACACCAGAGATATACGGATTGCAAATCCGCCAGAAGTCGGCGGGGCAGATGCTCTATCGTTGCTCTGCTTGGTGTCTTGTTCCCTTCTTAAGAGCAAGTAAACGTGACGGAGGTCATTGTCATCAAGATTCGTGGTCCATGTTATTGGGATTCCATCCAGCTTTACGGCATCACGACAGCCTCGGCGAATCAACAGCGCAAGCACTTCTATGCTAACATCCATAGTGTTTGTATGATGTGTACTATTGCAATGCCGTTATTGAGGTGGAGGCATTGGCCCAAAGATTTTTTGATGAGCCTGCATCTTCAGATATTCAACCAACAGCGAGAAGCTCCACGATATACCGGGGATAAGGAGTTTTTCCTTTGCAAGCTTCCAGATTTTTGGGTCGCGGGTAGAGTCTAGGAAATCATGACCAGCCCAAGTTAGGCCAAGGATGCAGGCTCCGCTGGGTTGTCCGCTCTCATTTGGCACTACGGAGCCGTCCAGCAAGCCAGCGCCAATCGCCAAGGCGGCATTGTACACGACAAGTTCCTTGTTGTATGAATTCAGTTCTGGTGGGGCTTCGCCGGTCTCCTGCTGCAAGAGTAGAAGTCGAATAAGTTCCATGTCGCGTTTCATATCCGCACACGATACTGAGGCAAAACATGATGTCAACGTCAACCTCCTACCCGACGAGGATACCGGCAAGGAGGGTCGACGTAGATCAAGTCCACGCAGGCATCCAGCAGCTTCTTGAGTTGCTCCAGATTGTCGCCGCGGACGGCGCGCCCGGCGGTCGTGTCCTACGCTGCGGTCGGCTACCTGCCGGCTAGGTGAGCCGTTCCATCCAGTCCTCATCCACGAGCACGTCGAGGTCGAGGAAGACTTTCTTGTTCATCGCAACTTCGAGTTCTTTGCGGGCGGCGCTGCCGATGTTCTTGATTTTTCGTGCGCCTTGGCCGATGAGCATGCGTTGATGCCGGTCGTCGGTGGTGAGGATGGCGGCTTTGATGTAGAGCAGCGGCTTGCCGGACTTGTCTTTGCGGTCTTCAACTTGTTCGACTTGGATGGTGGCGGTGTAGGGGATTTCCTGGCTGGTTTGCAGATAAAGTTTTTCGCGGATGAGTTCGGCGATCCAGAATTCGTTGGTGACGTTGGTGACCTGACCTTCGGGATACTGCGCCGGGCCGACCGGCAAGTGGCGGAAGATGGCTTGGATGATGAGGTCAACGCCCTTGCCGGTGAGCGCGGAGACTTCGACGACGCTCGCATATTTTCCTGCTCCGCGTTCGAGCCACGAGTCGCGGTAGTAGCGGTTGGGCAGGTCGAGTTTGTTGAGGACGAGGATTCTTGGCTGCGTGATGTGATCAACCATTTCGTTCACGCGCTGGTCTTCCGCGCCGCCGGCGCGCGTCGGGTCAACGACGTGGACAACGACATCGATACCTTCAATGGCGTCGCGGACTTTGTGATGGAGGTTTTGGACGAGCCGGCTCGGCTGCGTTTTGAAGATGCCGGGCGTGTCCACGAAAACGATCTGGCCTTCCGGCCGCGTGACGATGCCGTGGTACGTGTCGCGCGTGGTTTGCGGTTTGGGTGTGACGATGGCGATCTTCGTGCCGACCAGCGCGTTGAGCAACGTGGACTTGCCGACGTTGGTGCGACCGACGAGAACGGCGAGGCCTGATTTCAGTTCCATACGCGAGAATCCTACCACAATCTTCGGTCGTTCACTCACCTTTGCGCATTGAAGAATCTGATTTTCTTGTTGCGGAAGCGGAGAATTGCTACAAATTGACGGGCGATGACTTGGAAAGAAAAACTAGCAGGCAAACTGCCCGCCGATCTGGCTCAAGAGATCGACATTTACGAGACGCAGCTTGAACTGCGCAAGCTCGGCAAGATCGACGAGAAGCTGTTTGCCGAGACGCGGTTGCGGCGCGGCGCGTATGGCCAGCGTTACGACAACGGCCAGCGCCACGACGGCATCAAGACGCAGCAGTTGAAGTATCCGCACGCGGAACTGACGAAAGGTCAGGAGACGATGTGGGACGCGCCGGGCATGCAGCGCATCAAGATTCCGTTCGGCGGACTCAATCCCGAACAGATGGAAACACTGGCGGACGTGGCGGAGGAATACTCCGATAGCATTCTCCACGTCACGACCCGGCAGGATTTCCAGCTTCATTTCATTCACATCGAAGACACGCCGGCGATGATGCGACGGCTCGCGGCGGTCGGGATCACGACGCGTGAAGCGTGCGGCAACGCCGTGCGCAATGTCACCGCTTGCCCGCTGTCGGGCGTGTGTCATACCGAAGCGTTCGACGTGACGCCGTACGCGAAGGCGTTGGCGAAATTTCTCCTCGGACACCCGGACACACAGGATTTCGGGCGTAAATTCAAACCGGCGTTCTCTGGTTGTGAACAAGAAGCATGTGGTCTCGTGACCATGCACGACCTCGGCGCGATCGCACAAGTCCGGGATGGCAAACGCGGCTTCAAACTCTTTGTCGGCGGTGGACTCGGCCCGGTGCCGTATCAGGCGAAGGTACTCTACGAATTTCTGCCCGAAGGAGAACTGTTGCCGGTCTCGCAGGCGATCTCGCGTGTGTTCGCGCGACTCGGCGAAAAGCAGAACCGCGCACGGGCGCGCATCAAATTCCTTGTCGCGAAGCTCGGCATTGATGAGTTCCGTCGGCTGGTTGATGAAGAGCGCAAGATTCTGCCACACGATCCGCGTTGGACGGAGTATTTGCCGAAGGCGCACGAGTTCGAGGAGAAGCCGCTGAAGCCGGCAGCCTCGCTCAACGGCGAACCGCATCCGGAGGGCTTCGACGAATGGGTCAGTACGAATGTGTACCGTCAGCGGCAGCCCGGTTACGCATTGGCGACGGTCACGTTGCCGGTCGGCGATTTGACTTCTCGACAGATGCGGCAACTGGCCGACATCGCGCGCAAGTTTTCCGGTGATAACATCCGCACGACCGTCGAACAGAACATCGTGCTGCGTTGGATCAGCGAAGCGGACTTGCCGGCGCTGTATCGTGAATTGAAGAAGATCGGCCTCGGCGAGCACGGCGCCGGTACGATTCTCGACGTGGTCGCGTGCCCCGGCACGGACACGTGCAAACTGGGAATCGCGTCGTCGCGTGGATTGGCGCGCGAGATTCGCAGCCGGCTCGCGGAGAAATTCTTCACACTCGACAAGGCGGTGCAGGGATTGCGCATCAAGATGAGCGGCTGCTTCAATTCGTGCGGCCAGCATCACATCGCGGACATCGGCTTCTATGGAAACAGCCGGACGATCGGCAATCGCAAGGTGCCGCACTTTCAAGTATTACTCGGCGGCAAGTGGCGCGACAATGCCGGTTCGTACGGATTGGCCATCGGCTCGGTGCCGTCGAAGAACGTACCGACACTGGTCGAGCGCATCACGCAGCGATTCGTGGACGAACGGCAGGGCAATGAGAGTTTTCAGGATTTCATTGCGCGCATTGGCAAGGCGGAAAGCCGGAAGATGATTGAGGACTTGATGGAGGTGCCACCGTACGAGAAAGACCCGTCGTTCTATTCCGACTGGGGCGACCCGCGCGAGTTCACAATGGGCGACATGGGTATGGGCGAATGCGCCGGCGAGGTCGTGTCGCGGATCGATTTCGATCTGCAAGCGGCGGAGCGCATGTGCTTCGAAGCGCAACTCAAGCTGGAGGCGAAAGATTTGGCGAAGGCCGACGAACTGGCTTACAAATCCATGTTGCAAGCTGCACACGGGTTGGTGAAGGAATTGTGGTACGACGTGCCGGACGATCCCGAAGTGATCGCGAAGGAATTCCGTACGCGTCTGTTCGAGCCGAAACTGTTTTGGGACCGGTTTGTAGGCGGAAAGTTCGCGCAGGACTTCTTCCGTCGGCACGAGAATCCGCCGTCGCGGTACGACTCCGATGAAGTGCACCGGCTCATCGAAGAGTCGCAATTGTTCATCGAAGCCGCCCATGCCTGTGCCGACAAGTTGCGGCAGCAGAAAGCTGCCTCCGTCGCGCAGGTGCTCAAGTAATCATGGACCACTTCAAGTTCGGCGTTAAGTTTTTCGTGTCGAATCCCGGGGAAATCAATCTTCGCGATTTCATCCCGGTGTTTCACGAGTGGATTCAGCAGCAGAAGATCCCGGGCCACTTGTTGATCGACGTGCACGACTACTCGCACGTCCACCATGGCCCCGGCATCCTGCTCGTCGCCCACGAAGGCAACTTCAGTATGGATGAGGCGGACGGTCGGCTCGGATTAGTTTACGTGCGCAAGCAACCCGGTACGCTTCAAACCGCGCTGGAATCCGCCCGCGCTGCCGCGAAGATTCTCGAAAAGGAACGAGGCGTGAAATTCGACTCCGGCACGTTTGAGGTTTTTTGCAACGACCGGCTGGTGACGCCAAGTGCCACCGAAATCGCCCAGGCAACCGGTGGTGAAGTCTTCCAAAAACCCGGTGACCCGCGGGAACGCTTGACATTTGTCGTGCAACGCTCGTGATCCTCAACGCACATCGCCAACACCCGCGTCATTGGGAAGACTTCAAGTACGTGTACCCGGTGCTCTCGCGCCGCAGCCACGGCATCTCCATCGGCATCAACGTCAATCCCGACAAGGTCTGCAACTTCGATTGCATCTATTGTCAGGTGGACCGAACGGTGCCGGCAAATGTCACGAAATTCGATCTGGCCGTTGCCGAGGAGGAGTTGCGCGAGATTCTGAAAGTTGATTTCGCGCAGCATCCACCGTTCGACTCCGTGCCGAAGGACAAACTTCGCATCAACGACATTGCACTCAGCGGCGATGCCGAACCGACGACGCTGAAGAATTTCTCGGAGACGATTGAAATGATCGCTCGCGTCAAATCGCCCGGAGTGAAGATTGTGCTCATCACGGATGCCGGTGGTCTTGACCGCGCCGACGTGAAACGTGGGTTGGAAATAATGGACGCGAACGAGGGCGAAGTGTGGGCGAAGCTGGATGCCGGCACGGAAGACTGCTTCAAACTCATTAACCGCACGAAGATTCCGTTCAAACGCATCCTGAAGAACATCGCCGCGTGTGCGAAGGCGCGGCCGGTAGTCATCCAGAGCTTGTTTATGAAAGTTCACGGCGTCGCGCCGTCGGACGCGGAGATCGGCGCGTACAGTGCCCGGCTGCGCGAGATCGGTAACATCAAGCTCGTGCAAATTTACACCATCGCACGCAAAGCAATGACGATGGTGGACGACGTTCCGGCGTGGCAATTCGTCACCGCGTTATCGAACCAAGAAGTGGATGCCATCACGGAGCGTGTGCGCAAGGAAGCCGGTGTCGCCGCGGAAAGTTTTTACGGCAACTGAGTTTTTCGATTGCGATTCGGCGAGAATCTCGGTAAACCCGTGCGAGGCGAGAGGGCGAATTTATGAGTCACTGCGGTTTGGAACATCATGGCATTGTGCGGCCGGGCAATGTGCACTGGAATTTGTCGGTGGCACAATTGGTGGAAGAGTCTGTCCGGCGCGGGGAGGGGTTGCTCACTGCGAGCGGCGCACTCAACGCGATGACCGGCAAACGCACGGGGCGTTCGCCGCGCGACAAATGGGTCGTCGAAGAGCCGTCGAGCAAGGAGCGGATCTGGTGGGGCAAGGTCAACCAGCCGATCTCGGAAGAAAATTATCTCGGACTGCGTCAGGAAGTGCTGGCGTACCTTCAGGGCCGGGAGCTTTTCGTGATGGACGGCTTCGCCGGCGCCGATCCGAAGTTTACGATGCCGATTCGCATTGTGACCGAACTCGCATGGCACAATCTGTTCGTCAAACAGCTTTTCCGTCGCGCCACGCCCGAGCAACTAAAGTCGCACGTACCGGAGTGGACGGTGATCAACGCCTGCAAGTTTCTCGGCGACGCGAAGAAGCACAAACTGAACAGCGAGACATTCATCATCTGCGATTTCGCGCGCAAGACGGTACTCATCGGCGGCACGGAATACGCCGGCGAGATGAAGAAGAGCATCTTCAGCGTGCTCAACTACGTGTTGCCGCTCAAAGGCGTGTTCCCGATGCATTGCTCGGCCAACATTGGCAAGAAGGGCGACGTGGCAATCTTCTTCGGGCTGAGCGGCACCGGCAAGACAACGCTCTCTGCCGATCCCGAGTGCGGTCTGATTGGCGATGACGAGCACGGTTGGAGCGACGAAGGCGTGTTCAATTTTGAAGGCGGTTGCTACGCGAAGTGCATCCGGTTGACCAAGGAACGCGAGCCGCTCATCTGGGACGCGGTCAAGTTTGGCTCGGTCATCGAAAACGTCATCGTCGATCCGGTCACGCGCGAGCCGAACTACAACGACGATTCGATCACGGAGAACACGCGTTGTGCCTATCCGCTCGATTACATCGCCAATGCCGTTCCCAGCGGAATGGGCGGACACCCGAAAGCGATCGTGTTTCTGGCCTGCGACGCGTTCGGCGTGTTGCCGGCAGTGGCGCGGCTGTCGCCGGCGCAGGCCATGTATCATTTCATGGCCGGCTACACTGCGGCGCTCGCCGGCACGGAGGCGAATATGGGTAAAGATCCGACGCCGACGTTCTCCACGTGTTTCGGCGCACCATTCCTGCCGTTACCGCCGCAGACCTACGCGCAGATGCTGGCGGACAAAATGAAGAAGCACAAAGTGCACTGCTACCTGCTCAACACCGGCTGGGTCGGCAACGCGTTCGGACAAGGACCGCGCGTCCCGCTCATCTACAATCGCCATAACGTCACCCACATCCGCGATGGCGTTCTCGATCGTGCCGAGTACCGGATCGATCCTATCTTCGGCTTCGAGGTTCCGAAGTTGCTTCCCGACGTGCCGCCGGAAGTCCTCGACCCGCGCAGCGCGGCGAAGGACAAGGACGACTACGACCGGCGCGCGAAAGATCTGGCGGCGAAGTTCGTGAAGAACTTCGAGCAATTCAAGGGCACTTCGGCGGAAATCGTCGCCGCCGGGCCGAAAGCGTAGCCGGCAGGCGTTGCTTGCGTGCGGCCTTGCGCATGGGTTATTCTGCCTCGTCATGCCGAAAGCATCAGAAAGCGCCGAGGACTATCTGGAGCGCATCTACGAGTTAATCGAGGACAAGGGCTATGCCCGGGTCGTGGACATCGCGCGCTCGCTGCGCATCCGGCAGGCTTCGGTCACGCAGATGGTGCAGAAACTCGACGAGCACGGCTTTCTCCGGTACGAGCGCTATCGCGGTCTGGTGTTGACCGCGAAGGGCAAGGGCGTCGCCCGCGCCATCCGACGGCGGCACCGGGTGCTCGAGCAATTCTTTCAATTGCTGGACGTGGACGAGACCACGGCGCAGCGGGACGTGGAAGGCATCGAACATCACTTGAGTCCCGGCAGCGTGCAACGCATCGAGGCGCTCGTGCAGTTTTTGAAGAAGCATCCCAGCGTTTTGCAGAAGGTGAGCTCCAACCAGCACGGGGGAAATTCATGAAGCGATTCTTTCCGGCATTGGCGGCGATCGTCCTGGCCTTTGCGGGTGCCACCGCCGTGGCGGTGGACATCGTGGACGGCGTGGCGGCGATCGTCAACGAGCGGGTGATCACCTACAGCGAAGTGAAGAACTACGTGCAGCCGCTGGTCGCGCAAATGCGGCGGGACTACAGCGGGGACGACTTGGTGGAAAAGGTGCGCAGCACGCAGGTGGACGCGTTGAACCGTCTCATCGAGCGCGCGCTGATCATCGATGAGTTTAAGGAGAAAGGCTACCACATCCCGGAGAAGGTCGTGGACGAACAGATCAACGATTTCATCGCCAACGATTTTGGCGGCGACCGCAAGGCGTTCGTCCGGACGTTGCAGGCACAGAACATGACCCTCGCGCAATTCCGTGAACGCGAGCGCGATCGCGTCATCGTACAGGCCATGCTCAACCAAAAAACCCAGCGCGAAGTGGTCGTCTCGCCGTACAAAATCGAGAAGTACTACCGGGAGCACACCGACGACTTCAAAGTGGACGAGCAAATCAAGCTGCGGATGATCTTCGTCAAAAAAACTCCGCCGCCACCGGCTCCCGCGCCCAGCGGTGCCGGCCTAACCAACGAGCCTCAACCCGACATTGCCGAACCGGCAACCGCGGCGGCGCCGGCCGCGACGAACGACGCCGAGACTGCAACCGTTGCGACAAACGAGACGCCGGTTGCTGCTACAAACGAAACACCGGTGGTCACGACGAACCAGACGTCGGTGGCCGAGACAACGACCAACGCGCCCGCGCCACCGGCCGTGGACCCGCACCGCGCATTGGCGGATGAAATCCTGGCAAAGCTCGACGAAGGCGAAAGTTTCGAGAGCTTGGCGAAAGTTTACTCCGAAGGAAAAGAGGCCAACGCTGGCGGCGACTGGGGTTGGATCGGTCGCGACGTACTGCGCAAGGAACTGAACGAGACCGCCTTTTCGCTGAAGCCCGGCGAACACAGCCGTGTCATTGAAACGGCGGAGGGTTATTACATCATCGGCGTGGACGACATCAAGCCCGCCCATGTCAAATCGCTGGCCGAAATGCGCGACGAGATCGAAAAGACTCTGCTCCAACAACAGCGCACCACAATGCAGGAGCAGTGGGTCAAACAACTGCGCGCCAAAGCCTACATCCGGTTGTTCTGATGTCCTCACGTCGCCGCATCGGCATCACGCTCGGCGATGTCGCGGGCATCGGGCCTGAAATCGTCGCCAAAGCGCTCCGTTCCGGCAAGCTCGACAAACGTTTCGACTACGAAATCATTTGCGGCGTTCCCCGTCAAGCACTCGAAGCCGGTGCGCGGCGCTGTCTGGCCGGCGAACTGGCCGCGCTGGTCACCGGGCCGATCGCCAAGCGGCAAATCGCGCCGTGGCCCGGTCAGACTGAGTTTCTCGCGCATCTGGCCGGCACGAGGAAATTTGCGATGATGCTTGTCGGCGGGCCTCTTCGCGTCGCACTCGTCACCACGCACGCGCCACTGAAGGATGTGCCGAAACTGATTACCGGTCGCCGCATCCGGGAAGTCATCGAACTCACGGAGGACTTTTGCCGGCGCATCGGCATCAAACGACCACGCATCGGCGTGGCCGGCTTGAATCCTCATGCCGGTGAAAACGGGCTACTCGGCGACGAAGAACGCCGCATCATCGCGCCGGCCGTCAAACGCACCCGCGCCGTCGGACCGTTGCCGGCGGACACACTGTTCTACAAGGCCTACCGGGGCGAGTTCGACGCCGTGGTGGCGATGTATCACGATCAGGGACTCGCACCGCTCAAAATGATCGCGTTCGATACCGGCGTGAACGTGACGCTTGGGTTGCCGTTCGTGCGCACCTCGCCCGACCACGGCACCGCCTATGACATCGCCGGCCAAGGCATCGCGCGTCCCGGCAGCATGATCGCCGCGATCAACCTCGCCGCGCGGCTGGCATCGAAATGACACTCACGGAAGTCCGGCAGCTCCTCGACGGACTCGGAATTCGTCCGAGTAAGGCACTCGGCCAGAATTTTCTCGTTGATCGCAACATCCTCGCGATCATCGTCGAGACGGCGGATGTCCGGCGGGACGAAACGATTTTGGAAATCGGACCGGGCCTCGGCGTGTTAACCGCTGAGTTGGCCGCGCGCGCTCGGCGCGTCATCGCCATCGAGAAAGACCGGCAGTTGTGCGAACACCTGTGCGAGACGTTGCCGGGGATCGAACTCATCGAAGGCGACGCCGTCGAGGTCGAGTTGCCGGCGTGCGACAAAGTCGTGGCGAATCTGCCGTACAGCATTTCGACGCCCATCTTGGAGCGGTTCGTCGAGGGCGAACGGAAACCGCGTACGCTGGTCGTCACGCTGCAACGCGAGGTGGCGCAACGGTTGGCGGCCACGCCCCGGCACAAGGATTATGGCGCGCTGACGCTGTTTACCGGGCTTTATTATCACGTGACGATCGCGCACATTATCTCGCCGCAGTGTTTTTATCCCGAGCCTCAAGTGGAGAGCGCGCTCGTCGTGCTGGAGCGGCGTGACCCACGCGTGAGACTTGAAACCGGCGCGCCGTTCCACCGGATCGTGCGCGCCGGTTTCGGTCAGCGCCGGAAGATGTTGAAGAAACTACTGACCGGCTTCGACGGAATTGAAAAGGCGTTCGCGCCGGCGGGAGTACCGGCCACGGCGCGCGCCGAGGAACTCAGTCTCGAACAGTGGATCAAACTGGCCAACGCGTTGCGATGACTGCGGTGGACGAGTTGATTCTGCTTCCGCGACCGCGTTGCTTCCACGCGACGAACGCGAGTCTGCCCGCGCAGGGTTACCGGCTGCGCATTGCACCGGAGGGCGTGCGCATCGAGGCGGCGGACGCCGCGGGAGAATTTTACGCCCGAATGACGATGCGGCAGATCGAGCGGCAATGCGGCGGCAAGTTGCCGGCGTGCACGATCGAGGACTGGCCGGATTTTCCGTCGCGCGGAGTGTTGCTCGACATCAGCCGCGACAAGGTGCCGACGATGGAGACGTTGTTCGGGTTGGTAAACGAGTTGGCGGAGTGGAAGATCAATCATCTGGAACTTTACACCGAGCACACGTTTGCGTACCGGAACCATCGCGAGGTGTGGAAGGACGCGTCGCCGATGACCGGCGAGGAGATCGAGCGGCTAAATGCGTATTGCCGGGAACGATTTATCGAACTGGTGCCGAACCAGCAATCGTTCGGTCATTTCGAGCGCTGGCTCAAACATGCGAAGTACCGGGAATTAGCCGCGGTCGAACGCGCGACGTGTCTCGATCCGCGCCATCCCCGCAGCCTGGCGTTGCTGGCGGAATTGTACGGGGAACTGCTGCCGCACTTCACGAGCCGCAAGTTCAATGTGAACTGTGATGAGACGGCAGGCATCGAAGGCCGGGTGTATCTGGATTTTCTGCGGAAGATTCACGAGTTGGTGAAACGCCGCGGGCGCACGATGCACTTCTGGGCTGACATCGTTCTGCGTCATCCCGAGTTGATCGGCGAGTTGCCGGACGATGTTGTGTTGTTGGCGTGGGGTTACGAGGCCGAGCATACGTTCACGGACCCGGGACGGCCATTCTTCGTTTGTCCGGGCACTTCTTCGTGGAACAGTATCGCCGGGCGGACGGAGAACTGCCTCGCCAATCAGCGCAACGCCGCCACCGCCGGTCTGCAGCACGGCGCGATCGGTTATCTGAACACGGACTGGGGCGACAACGGTCACTGGCAGTACCTGCCGGTCAGCTATCTCGGCTTCGCGGCCGGCGCGGCGCTGTCGTGGTGCCATGCCGCGAATGGTGACCGGGATTTCGTGGATGCGCTCGACGTGCATGTGTTCCGGGATTCGGCGCGGGTGATGGGCCGGTTGGCGTACGATCTCGGCAACGCTTACCGGTGCGTGGAACTTCCGGTGCCCAACGGCACGGCGTTGTTTCATCTGTTGCGCCAGTCGCGCACTCACCGGGTTTTTGGCGCGGTCAGCCAAGAGAATTTGCAGAAGACGCGGGAGTATGTCCGGGATGTGATGCGACCGCTGGCCGGGGCGCGGATGCAACGGGCGGACGCGGCGTTGATTCAGGCAGAGTTTGCCAATGCCGCGCGGATGTTGACGCTCGCGTGTGACCGGGGTTGCGCCGATTCGGATGCTGGCGGTCTTGCCGAAGAGATGCGGGCGATTCTTGCGGAACATCGTCGGCTGTGGCTCGCGCGCAACCGGGAAGGCGGTCTTGCGGACAGTTCAGTCTGCTCGTTTGGATGACGGCGGAGAACTGGGAACGACCGGCTGGCTCTGGGCGCCGAGCTTGAGTTTGTTGCGGGCGGCCTTGCCTTCTTTGGAGTTTGGCCGGCGCTTGGCAACGGATTCGAGCAGTTTGCGTCCGAACTTCAATTCCTCACCGGTGCCCTCGCTGAAGTGGAAGCCGATGTAGAACAGGTCGGACGCATCCAGCGTTTTGTCTTTCCTGATCCGGTCAAAGAGTTTGAACTTCTTCTCGGCGAGCAACGCCTGAAAACCGCGCAACGCCTGATCGTCGGCGCGCAGATGCGGCGCGAGGTCTTTGGCCGACTGCTTGATGTTGCAGACGCTTAGCTCGTAGCGCAGTTCGTTGTCGAAGCTGTCGGCGCGCGCGAGTTGCCGCAGACATTCGATGGCCTTCACCCATTTCTTCTGTTTCTTGAATTTGAGCCCGACCTCGCGGTAAACTCCGTCGGCGAGTTTCGGATCGATGTTGCGCAGGAAATACATCAATGCCTCATAGCGCGGACTGCCGGCTTCGAGGTCGCGCGCAGCCAGTTTGGAGAATTTTCTCCGGGATGCTTTATCCACCGATTCGCTGTGCGGCTTGAGAATTTTTGCCAAGCGCCAAGCCGGTTCGGATTTGCGTTCGCGGGCGAGCGCGGCGAGGAGCAGTTTCGTCGCGCCTTTGTGCCGCGCCAGCGCGCCGGCGGCAATTTCGCTGACTTGCGCGTCCTCGTGTTTGAGGAGATTCATCATCAGCCGGTTCGACGCCGCGTTGTCGTGGGCGGCGAGTTTGCGGGCGGCGAACGCGCGGACGCTGGGGTGCTTGCTTTTCAAGAGTTTGCGCCACTGCGAGTCGTAGGATCGGGGCAGCGGCAGTTTCTCGATGATGTCCAAGGCAAACTGGACAATGTTGAGGAAGTCCGGTTCGCCGAGATATTTGAGGACTTGCCGGGCGACTTGGTTGACCGCTGCGCCGGTCAGTTCCAATCCTTTCAGGCCGAGCAGCGCGTTGCGCCGGACAAAGCCGAGGTTGCGTGGCAGGGAATACTTGAGCAGAATTTTGCGGGCGTCCGGCGCGCCGATGTAGCCGATGAGCAACAGGCAGGAGGTCAGCACCCGGTCGTTCCTCTTGGCGCGCGCGCTGTTCATGAATTTGACGACTTGCTTGTGGAGCGCGGCGCGTTCCTTCGGTGTGGCGTCGGTGATGTGACGGCGAACCGCCTGGCACGCTTCCTTGATCAATTCAAAATCGGGATCGAACAGGGCGTCGAGAATCAACTGCATGGACTCGCGGCTGTGAATGCGAGCGAGAATGTCCACGAGCACGCGGCGCTGTTGCGGGCTGGCTTTGTCGAACTGGCGTCGCAGGTCGCCGACGATGTTGCCGCCGGCGCGCGCGACGATGCCGGCGGCGCGGAGTTTGGTTTCGACGTCTTGGGAATCAAGCAGCGGCAAGACATGCGGTACGACCGTGCGCGTGCCGATGGCTTCGAATGCTTCCAGCACGTACCGGGTGAGAAGCTGGTTGGCGTCCTTGAGCGCGACGCCGAGCGCCTTGACGACGGCTGGGTCTTTGGGCGTCAATTCTGCGAGCACCATGGCCGCTGCGCAACGGCGCATGCCGTCGGGACTCTGCAACATGCCGCAGATTCTGCGTACAGTCTTGTCCATGATGGGGCGGTACGCTACCAGAACAGCGTCGCGCTTGCAATCCGGCAGCGCTTTTTATAGTATCCGGCCCAGTTTGAGCAGCCAATCACAGGCATTAGTCGCAGAGAATCACACGCAACATCCTACTGACAGGCGCGTTACAACTTTCGACCGCTTGCGCCAAATCTACTCACAGCCGCTCTTCGAACTCATTGAGCAGGCCCGGTATGTTTACCTGAAATACTGGACGGACAACGAAGTTCAGCTCTGCACGTTGCTCAGCATCAAGACCGGTGGGTGCAGCGAAGATTGTGGTTACTGCGCGCAGAGCGCCCGGTATGCAACGGGAGTCGAAGCTGAAAAGTTGATGTCCACCGCTGAGGTGATCGAAGTCGCGCAACGGGCGCGCGCCAACGGTTCGACGCGTTTTTGCATGGGTGCCGCGTGGAAAGGTGTGCGCGAAGACACGCCGCAATTCGCCTCGGTGCTCCAAACCGTTCGCGAAGTCAGCAAGCTCGGCATGGAAGTTTGCGTCACGCTGGGGCAATTGACGGAAACCGCCGCCCGACAACTCAAGGAGGCCGGCGTCACCGCGTACAATCACAATCTCGACACCAGCCCGGAGTTTTATCCGAACATCGTCACGACGCACACATTCGAGGATCGGCTGAACACCATTCGCGCGGTGCAGAAATCCGGCATGTCGGTTTGTTGCGGCGGGATCATCGGCATGGGTGAAAGTGAGGACGACCGGCTCAAGGTGCTGGAAGTGCTCACCACATTTGATCCGCCGCCCGAGAGCGTGCCGATCAACTGCCTGATGCCGATGCCGGGCACGCCGTTGAACGGCCAACCGCCGGTGGACGTGTTCGAGTTGGTGCGGCTGGTCGCCACCACGCGCATCGCCTTGCCGCGGGCGAAAGTGCGGCTCTCGGCCGGGCGCACGCGGTTGTCGCGCGAGGCGCAGGCGTTGTGTTTCTTTGCGGGAGCGAACTCGATTTTCTACGGCAACAAGCTGCTGACGGCGCAGAACCCGGAAGCCGACGAAGACCGGGAGCTTCTGGCGGAGTTGGGACTGCGGGCGCAGCCGCCGCGGCCATAAAGCGTCAAGCCTGCGCCGTAAACAGTCTTGCTTCTGGCCAGCGGAATGCTTACACTGGCCGTGCTCGCCAAGTCGCGAGTGTGCGGGAAGACGAAGATGACACTCGAGGAACTCAGACTACTGCGACTTGTCCAAGGTATTCTGGTGCGCAACTACATTGACACGCAGAGGCTCGACCTTGAAGTCATCGGCACATCGGTGTACGTCAAAGGCGAGTTTCGCGTCTTCGATTATCACCCTTCCTACAAGAAAACCGACCGCATCGAGCGGGACTTGGGTCTGCAGCGGACGTTGATGCATGTGGAGCAGCAAATCCGTGGCTTGGCGGAAGTTAGCTACCTTGAGATGAAGCTGATGAATTGGGAGCGGGTCGGCATGCAGTGGGTGACGAAACACGAAGCATCATGAGGCCGTTACTCGCTGCTCTTCCCGGCCCCGAATCGCTCGACTGAAAACCATTCCGCGGGAAGTTGTGTGTCGTAGTTGCCTTCGTAGATTTCCAGACGCGATTTTTCCTCCGCCGGCAACGTCTGCCCCGGCGGCAGGTACGCCGCCTCCATCGCCCGCGGAATCCAGACCTCGCCGAGCCGCTTGAAGCTCGTAACCATCAATCGCTTCACCGGAGTCTGGTTCTCGTCGAACGCCGTCACCCGCAGCAGCGCGTTGTACTGCTTATCAATGAACATCTGCACGCGCGCGTACGGCTCGCCCGTCGCGCTGCTTTCGATGATGAGGCAATCGCGCCCGCGCACCCGGCCCATCTCCACGAACTTCGGGTTCGGCCAGCGCAAAAACGGCAGACCCAGATCGTAGAACGTGAAGTATGACTGCAACAATCGCTGCATTCGTCGCGCGCCCGTGAGCTGCCCGGCGCCGCGCAGATAAAACTGCGGCTCGCCCCGTACCGTCTGCACGATCAGAGCTTCCGTCTGGCCGGCACGATAGACCGTCCGCGTTTCCACCGGCGTGTTCTTCACCAGAATCTCCACTGGCACCGGCTCGCCGTGCGACACGAACAACCGCGCCTTCAACGAGAAATCCTTTGTCGGCCGGCTCTCCAGCACGCGCGCGAGAACGGCCCCGGCGGAAACATTGGTTGATCCCACATCCGCGTGGCCGGTCCACGGCAGAAGACCGGCCAGCATGATGAGGGCGATCTGTTTCATGGCGATTCCTTCTAGCGGAAAACGCTTGCCGCGACAAGCACGCGTCGTTAGCCTTGACGCCGTGAAGCCTCTCGACGGTATTCGGGTCGTCGATCTCTCGCGCATCTTGGCCGGGCCGTATTGCTCGATGCTCTTGAGCGATTTCGGCGCGGACATCATCAAGATCGAAAACCCCGACAAGGGCGACGACACCCGCGCCTACGGCCCGCCATTCGTGGACGGTGAGAGCGTCTACTTCATGAGCGTCAACCGCGGCAAACGCTCGCTCACTCTCAACCTAAAATCGCCGGCAGGCCGTGAGATTCTCACCAAACTCATCCGGCAATCGGACGTCTTGCTCGAAAACTTCCGACGCGATTTCCTCCAAAGCATCGGCTTCGGTTATGACGAAGTCGCGAAGCTGAATCCGAAAATCATTTACGCGTCCGTGACCGGCTACGGCCATACCGGCCCGTGGGCTGACCGGCCCGGCTACGACCTCGCCGTTCAAGGCCAGTCCGGCATCATGAGCTTGACCGGCGATCCGAACGGTTCGCCGTACAAGACTGGCACGTCGCTCGCCGACATCACGGCCGGCATCTACGCCACGCTCGGCATCCTGCTCGCGCTCCAGGCCCGGCATCGCACCGGCCGCGGCCAGAAAGTGGACGTCTCACTGCTCGACGGCCAAGTTTCGTTCCTTACGTACCAAGCCGGTATCTATTTCGGCACCGGCAAGACCCCAACCCGCAAAGGCAACCAACACCCGACCATCGTGCCCTACGAAACTTTCAAGGCGAGCGACCGGTATTTCAATCTCGCCGTCGGTAACGACCGGCTCTGGGTGCAGTTCTGCGACCTCCTCGGCCGGCAAGACCTCAAGGAAAAATTCCCGACAAATCCGCAACGCGTCGAACGTCACAACGAGCTTTTCCCGATTTTGCAGGACATCTTCGGCGGCAAGACCGCCGACGAATGGCTTGCGTTCTTCGAGAAAGCTGGCATCCCGTGCGGGGCGATTTACACTGTCGGCGAAGTGCTGAATCATCCGCAAGCCCTCGCCCGCGAGATGGTCGTCGAACGACCGCATCCGAAGCTGGGCAAAGTGAAAATGACCGGAGTGCCGATTAAATTGTCCGACACACCCGGCGAGGCCGGCGCTGCGCCGCCGTTGCTTGGGCAACACACCGAGGAGATTTTGCGTGAGCTCGCTTGACCATATCGGCATCGCCGTGAAGAGCATCGACGAGGCGAAGAAATTTTGGGTCGATCAGCTTGGTTTGAAAATCATCCACATCGAAGAAGTACCGGAACAGAAAGTTCGTGTCGCCATGCTTGATGCCGGCATCGAGTTGCTTGAGCCGACCTCGCCGGACAGCCCCGTGGCAAAGTTCATTGAGAAACGCGGCGAGGGACTTCATCACCTCACATTGCAGACCGGCAATCTGGCCGACCGGCTGAAAGCCTTGAAGGCCGCCGGCGTGAATCTGATCGACGAGAAACCGCGCATCGGCGCGGGTGGCGCCGGCATTGCTTTCCTTCATCCGAAGAGCGCGCACGGCGTGCTCGTGGAATTGTGCGAACCTCATGACTGAACAGCCGGGAAAATTCCCGTTTACGCGCGGCATCCATGCGACGATGTATCGTGGGAAGCTGTGGACGATGCGCCAGTACGCCGGCTTCGGCGACGCGCGCGAAACAAACAAACGCTACCGGTATCTTCTCGACCACGGCCAGACCGGCCTTTCGATGGCGTTCGATTTGCCGACGCAAATCGGCTACGACAGCGATGACTCGATGGCGCTCGGTGAAGTCGGCCGCGTCGGAGTCGCCATCTCGTCGCTCGCCGACATGGAGCAAGTGTTTGCCGGTATCCCGCTCGACAAAGTCAGCACTTCGATGACCATCAACGCGACCGCCTCCATATTATTGGCGCTTTACCTCGCCGTCGCGGAAAAACAAGGCGTGCCGTGGTCGAAAGTCTCCGGCACGGTGCAGAACGACATCCTGAAAGAATATATCGCGCGCGGTACGTACATCTTTCCGCCGCATCCATCGCTGCGACTGATCGCTGACATCGTTGAGTTTTGCGCCAAGGAAGTACCGGGCTGGAACACCATCAGCGTCGGCGGCTACCACATGCGCGAGGCCGGTTGCACGGCCGCGCAGGAAATCGCCTTCACGCTCGCCGACGGCATCGCGTACGTGCAAACGTGTGTCGAGCGCAGCTTGAACGTGGACGATTTCGCGCCGCGCATCGCATTCTTCTTCAACTGTCACACGAATTTCTTTGAGGAAGTCGCGAAATTCCGCGCGGCGCGCCGGCTCTGGGCGCAAATCATGCGCGACCGGTTCGGCGCGAAGAACGAGCGTTCGATGATGCTCCGTTTCCACACGCAGACCGCCGGCTCGTCGCTCACCGCGCAGCAACCGGACAACAACGTCGTGCGCACTACGCTCGAAGCGCTCGCCGCCGTGCTCGGCGGCACGCAGAGTCTGCACACGAATGCCAAGGATGAAGCCATCGCGCTTCCGAGCGAAGAGTCCGCGTTGCTCGCATTGCGCACACAGCAGATCATCGCGTACGAGTCCGGCGTGACAGCCGAGCCGGACCCGCTCGGCGGGAGCCATTACGTCGAGTCGTTGACGGACAAGCTTGAGCAGCAAGCGCGAGAGTACCTGAACAAGATCGACACCATGGGCGGGATGCTGAAAGCCATCGATGGCGGTTACGTGTACAAAGAGATTTACCGGGCGGCCTACGAACATCAAAAAGCCGTCGAGAAGAAGGAAAAGATTATCGTCGGCGTCAACGAATTCGTCTCCGGCAGGCAGCCAAAATTGAAGACGCAGAAGATTGATCCGAAGCTCGAACTGCGTCGCCGGAGAGAATTGACCGTGCTGCGAAAGAAACGGGGGAACGTGGACAAGCACCTCGCGACTCTGAAGAAGGCAGCCGGTAGTTCTGACAACCTGATGCCGGTTATTATTGATTGCGTCCGTAACAACGTCACCGTCGGCGAAATCTGCAAAGTGCTGCGCGGCGTCTTCGGCGAACACCGGCCGAGCCATTCGATATGAAGAAGCCGATCAAAGTTCTAATCGCCAAGGCCGGACTCGACGGCCACGAGCGCGGTGCGTTGGTTGTCGCTATTGGACTTCGCGATGCCGGGATGGAGGTCGTGTATACCGGCATTCGGAACACGCCGGAGCAGATCGTGGCGTCTGCAATTCAGGAGGACGTGGACGCCATTGGTCTGAGTTCACTTTCCGGCGGACACATGTCACAGTTTAAGCGAGTGATGGAGTTGCTGAAGAAGGAGAAGGTCAAAGGCAAACTCGTCTTTGCCGGCGGCATCATTCCCGACGACGACGTCAAGAAGCTGAAGAAGCTCGGCATCAAGGAAGTCTTCGGGCCCGGCAGTTCGATCGCCAGCATCGTGGAGTTCTTGAAGAAGAATGTGAGGGCGAGGTAAGCTCTCATGTTCGTGCGCACCCTCAAACAGATGCGGGCGAAGATTCGGGCTGGTGAGTACATCATGTCGGAGCACGCCGATGAGGAGATGGACGAAGAAGACCTTGTGATTCACGATGTTGAATGTGCGATTCTTTCTGGGGCAGTGCAGGAACGACAAAAGGATCGCCTGACCGGCGAATGGAAGTACCGCATCCGGGGCGAATCCGCGGGCGGAGCGCCTGTCGAAGTGATTGCAAAGATCAGTCCCAGTGGTAAGCTGGTCGTTGTGACGGTCTATTGCCTATGAAGAACAACCTCAAAATCGTTCGCTGTGACAACTGTGGCAAGCCTGGCGCCAAAATGCACCACGTCACCCGCACTTACGGAAAAGGCAAGAACCTGCTCCTCATCGAGAATGTGCCGGTGGTCCGTTGCCCGCACTGCGGCGAGGGCTATTTGACCGCGCAAACCCTCCATGAAATCGACCGCCTCAAGCGGGAACGGCGCGCTCTCGCCGTCGAGCGGCCGGTGGAAGTGCTCAGTTATACTTGAGCGCGCCAAGAAGAGTTTCCAACACTCGCAGCATCCGGGAAGTCTTCGGCCCCGGCAGTTCCATCGCCAGCATCGTGGAGTTTTTGAAGAAGCATGTTTGATCTGCTGCCGAAGAAGTAGCAGGGCTGTCTGCTAGCACGCATTGACAATACGTTCACCGGAACCGTGCGTTCTTGCAGTTTTGCCCTTCCTTGAAGGCGCTCGGAACTCGTTCTCGCTGCCAAATAAGCCCTCCGGCACGCTTGGGGTTTGCTTGGAAATGCGCATTCCGATCTGAGAAATACCGGTCTATGGCCGCTTTCGCCTCATCCACAGAGGCATAGTCACTATTGTGGATCACAGACGTCGCCAAGCCGCTGAATACGGACTCGATGACGTTGAGAAACTGAGCGCGAGATGGCAAAGGGACTAATTCGACTCTAGGATTCCCAATGAGTTTTCGATGTTTGCGAGAGTTCATTTCTGTAACGGCTTTCACAAACCGCTTCGACGCATGCCAAGTGCGAGAACAACAACTGGCGACATTCGGGATAGCTGAGGCACACAACCAAAGGCCGGCTCCACACACAGACTGGCGCTGTCGCTTTGGGCCTGCTAATCTGATAACCACCGCATGAACTTTGACCGCAAGGAATTGACCAAGCTTGTGTCGCGGCTGGAGAATGGCGGCTCACTTCCTCGCCAACTTTATTCGAAGACGGGGCGCGCTCATGTCGTCGGCATCACCGGACCACCGGGCGTGGGGAAGAGTTCGCTGATTGATTGGCTCATCGAGGAGTACCGGCGACAGAAGAAGACGGTTGGTGTGATTGCGATTGATCCGACGAGTCCGATTACCGGCGGGGCGTTGCTTGGTGACCGGTTGCGAATGCAGCGGCATAGCGAGGACGAAGGTGTTTTCATTCGCAGTCTGGCGACGCGCAATCACCGGGGCGGGGTGACGGACTCAACGCCGGTCATCGTGCACGCACTCGACGCTGCCGGTTTCGATGTCGTCATCGTCGAGACGGTCGGCACCGGTCAGGATGAGGTGGAAGTGGCGGACGTGGCGGACACGGTCGTGGTCGTGTTGATGCCGGAGCTGGGCGATGCAATTCAGCAGGCGAAGTCTGGGTTAATGGAAATAGCCGACATTTTGTTGATCAATAAATCTGACTTGGGCGCGACGAAGACGGCGCGGCCGGCCATTCACACGTCGGCCAAGACGGGCGAGGGTGTTGCGGCTCTTGTGGAGGCGATTCAGGCCCACCACAATTCCTTGGTGAGATCCGGCGAGCTGGCCCGGCGGCGCGCGCGTGCGGCGCGGAGCGAAGTGATTCGACTGTTGCAATCGCGGGTAGCGGGTTCTATACTTTGCGCGTTGGGAACAACGCGGGCGCAGAAAATCCTGACCCACGTCGCCGAAAGAAAACTTGACCCATTCGACGCGGTCAAGACGCTCGCAGGAGAGGTCAACCATGTCACCACAAGCTCTCGCCGAAAAACCAAGAGCCGCCGGTAAATCTGCCGGGAAGGCGCATCACTACCGCAATTTCATCAACGGCCAGTGGGTCGAGTCGTCGTCCGGCAAGCATGCGCCGAACATTAACCCCGCCAATACCGACGACATCATCGGCCACGCGCCGCAATCCACGCGCGAAGAAGCCAAAGCCGCCATCGCGGCTGCGGCCGAAGCATGGCCGGCTTGGCGCAACACGCCGGCACCCGCGCGCGGCCGGATTCTGGCGAAGGCTGTCCAGCTTTGCTACGAGCGCAAAGAAGAAATTGCGCGCACGATGACGCACGAAGAAGGCAAGACACTGAGCGAATCGCGCGGCGAAGTCCAGAAGTCGATCAATCTGCTCGAATACTACGCGGGCGCGTCATTTCGCGTCGAGGGCCGGACGTCCCCGAGCGAGATGCCGAACACATTCGTCTACACGCTCCGGCAACCGCTCGGTGTCGTGAGTGCGATCACCCCGTGGAATTTTCCGTTCTGCATCCCGGTTTGGAAGACAGCCCCGGCACTCGTCGCCGGCAACACGGTCGTCTTTAAGGCGGCCAGCAACACGCCCGGTTGCGCCGAGTTGCTCGTGAAACTTTACGAAGATGCCGGCCTGCCGAAAGGCGTCATCAATCTCGTGTACGGTGGCGGCGGTACGGTCGGCGACGAGTTCGTGAACAACCCGGTCATCCGGGCGGTGTCGTTTACCGGCTCGTGCGAGACGGGCGGAAACGTTGCCAAGCAGGCAGCGGCGCACTTGGCGAAGGTCACTTGCGAAATGGGCGGCAAGAATCCGGCCGTGGTGATGGACGACGCCGACCTCGATCTCGCCGTCGAAGGCGTGGCGCAAGGCGCGTTCGGATCGACGGGACAGCGTTGCACGGCGACAAGCCGTGTCATCTTGCACAAGGCGATTGCGGACAAGTTTGTCGAGAAGCTTGTTGAGCGCGTGAAGAAGATCAAAGTCGGCGACGGCTTCGAGGAGGGCGTGACGATGGGGCCGGCGGTGGATAAGGCGCAGTTCGAGACCAATGTGCGCTACATGGAAATCGCGAAGAAGGAAGGCGCAAAGTGTCTCATCGGTGGAAGCGCGTTGACCACCGGCAAGCTGGCGAAAGGTTACTTCGTCGCGCCGACGGTGTTCGACGGTGTGAAGCCGGACATGACGCTGGCACAGGAGGAAGTGTTCGGCCCGGTGCTGGCGGTGTTGCGCGTGAATGATTTCGAAGAGGCGATGAAGGTCGCCAACGGTGTGCCGTTCGGCCTGACGTGCTCGATTTACACCAGCGATGCGAACCTGGTGATGCGATTCACCGACCGGATTGAGGCCGGCATGGTGCATATCAATTCACCGACCGTTGGCGGTGAGGCGCAGTTGCCGTTCGGCGGTTTCAAGGCGACCGGCTACGGCAGCCGCGAGATGAGCGATGAAGGATTAAACTTCTTCACGCAGTTGAAGACGGTGTTTTACGATTACACCGGCGTGAAACGGCAGACGAATATTTATTGACGGCGAGTTTCTCGTGGGAGCGACATTCCTGTCGCGACCGGTCGGGGCAAGAATGCCCCTCCCACGGGGAAAGCAAGAAGGAGACAGAATATGGCACGCATCGTACGAGGCGGACTCATCCAGGCGTCAAATCCCGTCGCGGGGAGCGAGACGGTCAAAAAGATCAAGCAGGCAATGATCGAGAAGCACGTGAAGCTCATCGCGCAGGCCGCGAAGAAGGGCGTGCAGGTGTTGTGCATGCAGGAGATTTTTTACGGGCCGTATTTCTGTTGCGAACAGGAAATCAAGTGGTACGACTCCACGGAACACATTCCGGACGGACCGACGACAAAGTTGATGCAGCAGCTCGCCAAGAAGCACGGCATGGTGTTGGTCGTGCCGATCTACGAGGAGGAAGCCACCGGTACGTACTACAACACCGCCGCCGTGATCGACGCCGACGGCAAGTATCTCGGCAAGTATCGCAAGAACCACATCCCGCACTGCAAGCCGGGTTTCTGGGAAAAGTTCTATTTCAAACCCGGTAACCTCGGCTACCCGGTCTTCGACACGGCCGTCGGCAAGGTCGGCGTCTACATCTGCTACGATCGGCATTTCCCCGAGGGCTGGCGCATGCTCGGACTTAACGGCGCGGAAATCGTCTTCAACCCGAGCGCGACCGTGGCCGGCCTGAGCGAATATCTGTGGAAGCTCGAGCAACCGGCGTCCGCTGTGGCCAACGTATATTATGTGGGCGCGATTAACCGCGTCGGCGTCGAGAAACCGTGGAAGTTTGGCGAGTTTTACGGGCAGAGCTACTTCTGCAATCCGCGCGGCAAGATCATCGCCGAAGCGTCGCGCGACAAGGACGAAGTCGTCGTCGCCGACCTTGACATGGAGATGATCCGCGAAGTGCGCAACGTCTGGCAGTTCTACCGGGATCGTCGCCCCGAGAGCTACGACAAGATGGTCCAGCAGTTGCCCTAGTTCATGAGCGCCCCAGTTCAAACCGTCGAAGGCGTTCGCATCACCGACGGCATTCACGAGGTCACGCGCGACATCTCGCATTCGCCGTATTGGAATCACGACATCGCGCCGACGAAAGTGGCCGACCGTAAATGGGCGATGAAAGACATCGCGGCGTTGTGGATTTCGATGTCGGCGTGCATCCCGACATACATGCTCGCCTCCTCGCTCATCTCCGAGGGGATGAATTGGTATCAGGCGGTGCTGACGATCTTCCTCGGCAACGCCATCGTGCTCATTCCGATGATCCTCAACGCGCATGCCGGCACGAAGTTCGGCATTCCGTTCCCCGTGTATTGCCGGGCGTCGTTCGGCATTCGCGGCGCGAACATACCGGCGTTGCTGCGCGCCTTTGTCGCGTGCGGCTGGTTCGGCATCCAGACGTGGATTGGCGGCTGGGCGATTTACAAAATCATCACGATCTACGTGCCGGCGTGGGATAAGTTGCCGGTCCTCTTCTCCGGCATCAACGCCGCGCAGTTCGGCTGCTTCATGTTTTTCTGGGGCATCAACATGCTCGTCATCTACAAAGGCATCGAGTCCATCCGCATCCTGCTCGACATCAAAGCGCCGTTGCTGATTCTGCTCGGCCTCGCCTTGCTCGCGTGGGCGTACAAAGCGGCCGGCGGCTTCGGCCCGATGCTTTCGCAACCGTCCGCCTTTGTGCCGGGCGGACCGAAAGCCGGCCAGTTCTGGGCGATCTTCTTCCCGTCGCTGACCGGCATGATCGGCTTCTGGGCCACGCTCTCGTTGAACATCCCGGATTTTACCCGGTACTCGAAGACGCAGCGCGACCAAGTCGTCGGCCAAGCCATCGGGTTGCCGGCGACGATGGCGCTCTACTCATTCATCGGCGTCGCCGTGACCAGCGCGACCATCGTCATCTACGGCGGCTTGCCGATTTGGGATCCGGTCGTTTTGATAACGAAATTCACAAACCCGATCGTGCTCTCGGTCTCGTTGTTCGCGCTCTGTCTCGCGACGCTCGCGACCAATCTCGCCGCCAACGTCGTCAGCCCGGCCAACGATTTCTCGAACCTCTGGCCGTCGAAGATCACGTTCCGCATCGGCGGGCTCATCACCGGCATTATCGGCATCTTGATTCAACCGTGGAAACTCGTCTCCGATCCGAGCGGCTACATTTTTACGTGGCTCGTCGGGTACTCGGCGTTGCTTGGGCCGATTGGCGGCATCCTGATTGCCGATTACTTCTGCGTGCGTCACACGATGCTGCATCCGATTCAGCTCTATGATCGCGAAGGCCAGTACTGGTATCGCAACGGCTTCAATCCCGCTGCGGTTGTCGCGCTGGTGCTCGGTGTCGCGCCCTGCGTGCCGGGCTTCCTCGGCACGATCAAGGTGCTCGATCCCAAATCCGTCGGCTCGCTGCTAATGCACGTGTACAGTTACGCGTGGTTCGTCGGCTTCATCATTTCATTTATTGCGTACCTGGTCCTGATGACCCTCGTGCGCAAACCAAGAACAGAAAGGTAATGCTATGCACATGAAAAAATCAGACAATCTCAGCGCCGAGCAAATCGGCAAGATGCGCGAGGAGTACATACTGCCCAGCACGATGCGCTATTTCCCGATGAACATCGTCAAGGGCGAGATGCAATTCGTGTACGACGATCAGGGGAAGAAGTACCTCGACGGCTTCTCGGCTGTCGTGACCATCAGCGTCGGGCACTGTCATCCCGAAGTGACCGGGCCGATGATCGAGCAGATCAAGAATCTCCAGCATATGACTACGCTCTATTATCACCCGAACCTCGTCCGCTACGCCGAGAAAATGGCGAGCGTCATGCCGGATGGACTCAAGGTCAGCTTCTTCACCAACTCCGGCTGCGAAGCCAACGAACTGGCGGCGTTGCTCGCGAAGAATTACACGAAGAACACCGAGTTCGTCGGCCTGCGCCATAGTTTCCACGGGCGCACGCTCATGGCGATGACGTTGACCGGCCAGTCGAAGTGGCGGCACTCGTTGCCGTACGTGTTCGGCGTCACGCACATCTCGCCGGGCTATTGCTACCGGTGCCCGTTCGGCCTGAAATATCCCTCGTGCAACGTCGCCTGCGCGCGCGAACTCGAAGACGTCATCAAGTACAACACCTCCGGCAAGATCGCCGCGTTCATCGGCGAACCGATCCAGGGATTCGGCGGCGTCGTCGATCCGCCGAAGGAATATTTCGAGATCGTTTACGACATCGTCAAACGCTACGGCGGCGTGTTCATCTCCGACGAAGTCCAGACCGGCTTCGGTCGCACCGGCGACAAGTGGTGGGGCATCGAACAGTGGGGCGTTAAACCCGATATGATCACGATGGCCAAGGGGATGGGCAACGGTGTCCCGCTGGGCGGCGTCACCTGCACGAAGGAAATCGCCGACTCAATGAAGGAAAAAGTTCACTTCAACACCTATGGCGGCAACCCGGTCTCCATGGCGGCCGGCCTCGCCGTGGTCGAGTGCATCGAGCGCAACAACTACATGCACAACGCCAAGGTCATGGGCGACATTCTCATTGACGGATTCAAGAAGCTGGAAAAGAAGCACAAGATCATTGGCGAAGTCCGCGGCAAAGGTTTGATGCTCGGCTTGGAAATCGTCAAGGACAAGGAATCACGCGAAGTCGCACCACAGCACGTCCAGAAGATGATGGAACTTTGCCGGGATCGCGGATTGCTCATCGGGCGCGGCGGCATGGCGGCGAACACGATCCGCATCAAACCGCCCCTGTGCATCGACAAGAACGACTGCGACTTCATCATCAAAACGCTGGACGAGTGCTTCTCGATTGTCGAAAAGGGTTAAAGGGATTGGTTGAAAGTCTTCATTCAGGAGGCTGAACGCACCAAAGCGTTCAAGAAAACTGACCTGTCGGTCATTGATCTGCTCTGCGAGCCGGCGCAGAAGATTCTTTCAAAAGTTGACCCGAGCCAAATCGACGGCGTCTTCATTTCCATCCAGAACATTTCGGTGTTCACCGGCGAAGGCAATATCGCGACAAAGGTCGCCGACCGGCTCGGCTTGCGTGGCGCGGAAGCCGAGCGCGTCGAGACGGCTTCCAACGGACACACTTCGCTGCTTCGCGCGTACGACGCCGTCGCGAGCGGACGGTGCAAACGCGTGCTGGCTATCGGCGGTGAAAAAATGAGTTCCGTGGATCGCGAAGGGCGTTCCCGGGCCATCAGCGAAGTGATCGACCCTATCGACCGCGCGTGCGGCCTGACGATGCCGTCGGCCATCGCGTTGATTTCACTCGAATACGCGCGCGTCAACAACGTCTCGCAGGACGCTCTCGCAGCGCTGCTGGAAAAGATCGCGATCCGTTCCTACCATTATGCGTCACTCAATCCGGACGCGCAATTCACCGGTAGGCAGATCACCGCCGAGGAATACCGGGACCAGACGCGCAATCCACCGGTCGCCACGCCGCTGCGCCTCCTCGATTCATGCCCTACCAGCGATGCCGCCGGTGCGATTCTGGTGACGAACAAGGAAACCGAGGTCGAAGTCTCTGGCGTCGGCCACGCGGTGGACGGTTCGCGGCTGTTTGGCCGGTACTACATCGATCACCTCGAAGCGACTCGCTGGGCGGCGCGCAAGGCGTACAAACACGCCGGCATCCTCAATCCCAACAATCTCAGTGGTCTCATCATCGAGCAACACGACGCGTTTGGTCCGCTGTTCCTGCTGAACCTCGTTGACCTCGGTCTCTTCACGCACGAGGAGGCGGTGAAAGCCATCGAGAAAGGCTGGCTGGAAAAGGACGGACAGTTCCCCACCAATATTTCCGGCGGCCTCAAAGACCTGCACGCTCTCGGTGGTACCGGCCTCGTCAAGATCATCGAAGCCCTCAAGCAACTGCGCGGCGAGGCGCCGTCTGATGTGCAAGTGAAGAAACCGAAGGTCGCCATCTGCCACAGCATCGGCGGCCCCGGCAACAACATCGCCGTGACCGTGCTCGACAAGGTCGGCAACCGTCGTTATCGCCATCACTTCCGCCGCTGGCAGCCCGAGCCGCTGCCGCACAACAACGAGCCGCACAAGCCGGTATTGAGTCAGGGCATTCTCGAAGTGTCCACCACCGTTTACCCGCGTCCCGGTCAGCCGGATGGCGCGTATGCCATCGGTGTCGTCAACTGCGCCGGCAAACGCATCCTCACCGCGCCGGCGCGGCCCGATGTGGAAAAGAACTGTGGCGAGGAAGTGAGAATCTCAACCGTCGCGCGCGGCAACTTCAACCGGTACGTTTACGAGTAGGTGCCTCCGTTGTAGCGGCGCTCTATGAGCGCCGAGGGATTCAGGGAAATATTCGACGGCGGTCACAGACCGCCGCTACAAACCCGCATGAAACGTTCAGTGCTCTATATACCCCGGCGGCTCGCACTTTGGATTCTTGCCGAGCGCTTCCTGATACTGCCGCCACGACATCGGCTTCTTGCCGGTTGGGACTTCGACCATCGTGATGCAGCCATCCACGGGGCAAACCAACATGCAGAGGTTGCACCCGACGCACTCAGGATCGTTGATGATGGGGACGCGATGGCCGTTGCCCATTTCGAGGTCGATGCACTGATGCGAGCCGTCCCACGCCGCGACGTGACAGAGTTCGCAGCCGATGCAGAGGTCGGGATTGATGCGGGCGACGAGCTTGTAGTTGAGGTTGAGGTCGCCCCAGTCTTTGATGTTGGGCAGCGCTTTGCCGATGAAGTCGGTGCACTTCTTGTAGCCTTTCTCATCCATCCAGTTCGACAGTCCGTCAATCATGTCCTCGACGATCCGGTAACCGTAGTGCATCACCGCCGTGCAGACCTGTACGCTGGTTGAGCCGAGCAACATGAACTCGACCGCGTCCTGCCATGTCGAGACACCGCCGATGCCGGAGATTGGAATGCCGACTTCCTTGTCCACGGCGCACGCGCTGACCATGTTCAAGGCAATGGGTTTCACCGCCGGGCCGCAGTAACCGCCGTGCGAACCCTTGCCATCCACGCTCGGGAACGGCGAGAACGTGTCGAGGTTGATGCCCATGATGGAATTGACCGTGTTGATGAGCGAAATGCCGTCGGCCTTCGCCGCCGCCGCCGCGCGGGCGATAACGACCGGGTTGGTGACATTCGGCGTCAACTTCACGAGCACCGGCACCTCAGCAACTTCCTTCACCCATTCGGTAATCATCTTCGTGTACTCGGGCACTTGCCCGACCGCCGCGCCCATGCCGCGTTCGCTCATGCCGTGCGGACATCCAAAGTTCAACTCAATGCCGTCGCAGCCGGTATCGTTGATTTCTTTCACCGCCTTCTGCCACGACTCCTTCTTCGACTCGATCATCAGCGAGACGACGACCGCGTTCTTCGGGTATTTCTTCTTGGTCTGCTTGATCTCGCGGAGGTTCGTGTCCCACGGTCGTGCCGTGATGAGTTCGATGTTGTTCAGGCCCATCATCCGCGTCGGACCGTAATCCAGCGCCCAGAACCGCGAGTTCACGTTGATGATCGACTCGCCGAGAGTTTTCCACACCGCGCCGCCCCAGCCGAGATCGAACGCGCGCTGGATTTGCGCGCCGCTGTTGGTCGGCGGAGCGCTCGCCAGCCAGTATGGGTTCGGAGATTTGATGCCTGCGCAATTGATGCTGAGGTCTGCCATAACAATATCCTCCATCCTGTAGCGGCGCTCTATGAGCGTCGCTGTCGGCGGTCACAGACCGCCGCTACAACGTTCCTATGCGTATTGATACTTCGCGGTGTTGGCAACGCGGCGGAGTTTCTCTTCCTTCCACAAGCCTTCGAGGTCGACGTCCTCGCCGGTAATTTGCTTGTGAATCGCCCACGCGGCGCGTTTGCCGTGCGCGACGGCATTGACGACTTCCCGGCCGCCGTTGACGCAGTCGCCGCCCGCGTAAAATTTCGGATTGCTCGCCTGCATCGTCACTTCGTCCACCGCGATGCGACCTTTCTTGTCCGTCTTCAAGCCGAGTGTCTTCTCCACGAACCCGCGCTGTTTCCTTTGGCCGAGCGATTTGATCACCATGTCGCATTCGAGTGTGAATTCACTGCCGGGCACCGGCTCGGGCGCAGGCCGACCGGATGCGTCGGGCTTGCCAAGTTTCATGCGAATGCATTCGATACCCTCGACAACGCCCTTGCCAACGATACGTTTCGGGGCGGTGAGGAAGTAATAAACGCAGCCGTCTTTCTTCGCGATTTCGTACTCATACTCGTAGGCCGGCATTTCGGCTTCACTGCGCCGGTAGAGAACCATCACCATCTCCGCGCCGAGTCGCTTCGCTTGCGTCGCCGCGTCCACAGAAGTGTTACCGGCGCCGATGACGGCCACGCGCCGGCCAACCTTCACGTCGCGGAGCTTGTTGTGTTTCAGTTCGTCAATAAACGTGATCGCGTCCACAACGCCGGGCAGGTCTTCGCCCGGGATGCCGAGGTCTTCGGTCTGGCCGAGGCCGATGCCAACGAAGATCGCGTCGTTCTCTTTCACGAGCTTATCCACGGCAACATCCTTGCCGACTTCGCAGCTTTGTTTGAACTTCACCCCGACGTGTTTGACGAGTTCGACTTCCTTGAGCGCTTCCTCTGCGCTCATCTTGTAGCGGGCGATGCCGTAAGTGTTCAGGCCACCGGGCTTGTCGTTCTTGTCGTAAATCGTCACCGCGTAACCGAGTTGCGCGAGGTAGAACGTGCACGACAGGCTGGCCGGGCCGCCGCCGATGCACGCCACCTTCTTTCCGTTCGGCTTGCCGGCCTTGAACCTGCCTTTCACTGTGTCCCAGTTCGCGTAAAACCAATCAATCGAGTAGCGCTGCAGTCGCCCGATCTGAATCGGCTCGGTCTCTCGCTCGTTATAGACGCACGCGCCTTCGCAGAGTGAATCCACGGGACAGATGCGTCCGCAACTCATGCCGAGGATGTTCGCGTCGAGAATGTCCTTCGCGCTGCCGCGCATGTTGCCGGAAGCGATCTTCTTGATGAACGCCGGTATGTCAATGTGCGTCGGACAGGCGCGCGTGCAGGGCGCGTCGAAACAGAACAGGCACCGGTTGGCTTCGACCTTGGCGTTGTGCGGCGCGAACGGCGGGTTGATGTCGGCGAAATTCTTTTCGTACTCGGCGTCGGACAACTTCGGGGCAAGATTCTTAATCATGATGATCTCCGATTACCGCTACCCGTCGGCGCAAGGCTCGCAACCGCCTCCGCCCTGTCAACGAATTATATGAAGTCATCCGCTGGGAGCAAAGTAAATATTTCTCCCAGCACGATTTACGGGGCATTGCCAAGCTCGCGCTCGAGGGCCTCGTACCGGTCGATGACTTGGCGGACGAAGTGACGTTTGTCCTTGTACGTGCCCGGGAAGAAACTGCCTTTGAACCCGGCAATGATGACGTGGCGCAATTCGCGTGGGGTCATTTTCAACTTATCGACGGCGATCTGCAATTCTTTGCAGACGGTCGTGTTCGAGACGAGCCGGTTGTCGGTGCAGATGGAAACGGAAAGTTCGTGGTCGAGCATTTGCCGGAGCGGATGCCGGGACAAATCGCGCATGTGCGGCAACGTTTGGGCGTTGCTGGTCAGGCAGACTTCGATGGTGATGCGCTGGCTGGCGATGTATTCGGCGAGCCGGTCAGTGTACGCCACGGGATCCGGGATGTCCGGATTCTGAATCATCTCGTGCGCGAACATCCACGTGCCGTGGCCGATGCGGTTCGTGTAACACTTCGTGATCGCCTGAAAAATGGATTCCGGTCCGTAGGCCTCGCCGGCATGAACGGTTTTGCGGATGAAGTGGTCGTGCGCGTGTTGATAGGCCGGGCTGTGGTCGTCGGCCGGGTAACCGTGCTCCGGGCCGGCTAGGTCGAAGCCGACAACGGGGAGGCCTTTCTTGTGCGCCAGATCAACCGCGTTGCGTGCCAGTTCCATCGAAGCGGTTGTGCAGACATGTTTTGGTGACGTGGCCGGTAAGATCTCGAAGAGCCGCGCGTAATAGGGTGACATGTGCGGCGTCACAAATCGCATCGCACTGAAGATGATGCCGAAATGAAACGGGATGTCCGCGCCGGAGGTGACCGGCTTGGTGCGGTTGTGCCGCTTCTGCGCGCGTTCGAGTCCCCGGCACACGGAACGGACGACGGTCTCCATGTCGAGCCGGTCATTGATGTAGTTCTGCGGCGCGTACCGGACTTCGAGGTAACGAACGCCTTCGGCGAGGTTGTCCTCCGCCAACTCAAACGCGACGCGCTCGAGGTTTTCGGCGTTCTGCATCACCGCGTGGGTGCACGAGAACCCTTTCAAATAATCCGGCAGGTCGGCGTAATGATCCTTGAAGACCAGCCGGCGCATGCCCTCTTCCGTGTACGACGGCAGCTTCACCTTATGTTTCTTCGCCAACTCGATCAGCGTCGAGAGCCGCATCGAGCCGCCGAGATGCACATGCAGATCAGTTTTCGGAATACGACAGATAAACTCCGCTGAGATCGCTTTGCTCATATCAACAATCCCATCCCGGGGTGAATGGTTCGCTTAGATTAGGCGCTTCGACCAAAACATCAAGCCAAACGGCGTCGCACCGTGTCGCCATTCCCGGTAGAGCATGACCGATGGGCGGAGCTCAACCGTTCGGTAACAAGTCTGCAAGCGAGGCAACGCGAATCCGCGAGACGCGCCAGTGTCATTTCTGGTGCAACTCTTCAGGCCGCGTTCACGGTGTCCGCGTTTTCGTCTTGTCGTTATGGATAGCGCTATCTATACTCCGTCAGTTGTTTTTTTGGGGGGCTCTGTTGGTGCCGGGAATAGGAGGAATGTCGATGAGTCGAAAGAAACTTTTACCGCCCCGCGATCCGATTGCCCGTCAGTTGTATGCCAAGCGCGCCGGTCGCACGCTTCCCCAATTGCGCCACGCGTTAGCCGTCCTCGGCTGTTCCGTTGCCGAGATCACGGTGAAGCAATGGCTGCGTGGTCGTCATCGTCCCGGCAAATTCACTCGCCCTCTTCTGGTCAAGACGCTCAAGAAGCTGTAACCGCGATCATTCAGTATCTTCGCTTGCTCTCTGAAGTTATGGATAGCGCTATCCATAACTTTGGAAGAATCCAACGCTCGCGAGACGATTCCAGGCGGGGGCAATGATTACAATGCTTATAGCTTGTCGTAGACGGCATCGTCGGGATTATTCCAGAATCCGAACGCGGACTCGGCCAGCTTGAGCCGGGCTCCATCGTCGGGGGAGATTTTCAGGCGCTCCGGCAACTCTTTCAAGAGCCGCACCTGCGCCGCAATGTTAAGCCGCTCAATCGCTTTCTCGATTTCCTCGACAGTGCTCATTGGCGCACGCTGCGTCGCTTCGCGCATCAGGCGAGTCGCTGGTACAACTCGCGATTCTTGCGCAGGACGTACTCACTCACGCGCTGGAACTCCACGTCCGGCAGACCGAGGAAGTCAGCCACGCCCGCCGTGATCAGTTCATCGGGCGTGACTTGCAATCGCTCCGCGACTTTCTTGATGTGCTCAGTCTGCTCCGGGGTGAGTTCGACGGTGACTTTCATAGCGTTATCCTAGCAGAATCGCGCGCGTCCGTAAAGCAGACGTGACGGAAACGACAGAGACCCTTCGACAAGCTCAGGGTGACAAACCGGAACGAATCTAGAAATGCGTTGGTTCGCGCTTGAGGAGTTTGCCGCGGCCGACTTTGCCGACAAAACCGCTATCTTTTCACGACGACTTCGCCGCTTCTCGAAGGCTCAGTATCAGTTGACGCCGCTCGATGCCCCGATCATCGCCCTAGGGGGTACTGATACGACACTGCCTTCTCTCGCGGCTACCCTCGTTGCTCGGTTATGGATAGCGCTATCCATAACTCTTCCGTGTGTGGTCGCCGTGTCCACACTTTCGTCTTGTCGTTATAGATAGCGCTATCTATACTCCTTCGGTCTTTTTGGGGATGCTCTATTGGCGCTGGCAACTGGCGGAATAACGATGAGCAGAAAGAAACTATTACCGCCTCGCGATCCGATTGCCCGTGCGTTGTACGCCAAGCGCAAGGGTCGCACTCTTCCTCAACTGCGCCGAGCACTGGCTGTGCTGGGATGCTCCGTCGCCGAGATCACCGTGAAACAGTGGCTGCGTGGTCGTCATCGCCCCGGTAAATTCACTCGTCCCCTCCTGGTCAACGCCCTCAAAAAGCTGTAACCGCGATCAGTCAGCGGTACCTTCACGTGTTCTCTGGAGTTATGGATAGCACTATCCATAACTTTGGAAAAACTCTGACGCTCGCGAAGCATTTTCAGGCAGGAGCAATGATTGCGAGCCCTGTTGCATTGCCCAATGCGCGCACCGGTCAGGTATCGTCCGGTTGCGTTTGGATGGCTGCCAAGAATTGTAGAAGTCGCTCGGGCGGCTTCAGAAATGCGTTGGTTCGCGCTTGAGGAGTTTGCCGCGGCCGACTTTGCCGACGAATTTGCCGTCCTTCGCCGCGACTTCACCGCGGACGGTGACGACGTGCGGGCGGCCTTTGATTTCCCAGCCTTCGAAGGCGCTGTAGTCCACGTTCATCAACTGCGTCTTCTGCGAAATCTTACCCTTGTATTTCGGGTCGTACACGACAAGGTCGGCGTCGCTGCCGACAGCAATCGTGCCTTTGCGCGGAAAGAGTCCGAACAGTTTCGCCGCTTGTGTGCTGGCGCAGTCCACGAATGTGTTGAGGTCGAGCCGGCCTTCGGCGACGCCGTGGGTGTAGAGCAGGTTGATGCGGTCTTCGAGCGCCGGGATGCCGTTGGGGATCTTCGTGAAATCGTCTTTGCCCATTGGCTTCTGCGTCTTGAAGTCGAACGGCGCGTGGTCGGTCCCGACGGTGGAAACGAACCGCTGGCGCAGGCCGTTCCAGAACACTTCCTGATTCTTTTTGTCGCACAGCGGCGGCGACATCACGTACTTCGCACCCTCGAACTTCGGCAACTCAGCGTAGCTCTTGTCGAGCACGAGGTATTCGATCAGAATCTCAACCCACACGTGAACGCCGCGCGCGGCGGCGGCGAGCGCTTCCTGCAGCGCCTCCTCGTTGCTTGTGTGCACGATGTAGCAGTGTGCATCGTGCATTTCCGCGAACGTCATCAGGTGATGGACGCCTTCAGCCTGAACGCGCGGCGGCCGGCTCCAGTAATGCCATTCAGGGCCGGTCTTGCCTTCGGCGAGCAGTTTCTTTTGCGACTCCAACACGAGATCAGCGTTCTCGCAATGCGCGGTCGTGATCACGCCGAGTTTTTTGGCGAGCCGCATCGTGTGATATAGCTCTTCGTCGCTGATGCCGAACGCGCCTTTGTACGCGAGGAAAATCTTAAAGCTGGCGATGCCGGCCTTGACGATTTCGGTGAGTTGGCCTTCGCATTCTTTGTCCAGCCGGGACACAGTCTGATGGAACGTGAAATCGCAGGCCATGCCTTTCTCGGCTTTGCTGAGCCAGAGTTGGAAGCCATCTTTGAGCGGCTGTTCTGTCCGGGACTGGCAGACCATCTCGATGATCGTGGTGGTGCCGCCGACGAGAGCGGCTTTGCTGCCGGTCTCGTGCGTGTCCTTCGCATACGTGCCCATGAACGGCAGGTAGATGTGCACGTGCGGGTCAATGAAGCCCGGGAATACGTACTTGCCCTTCGCGTCGATGACCGTTGCGTCTTTCGGCGCGTCGAGATTCTTGCCGAGGCGCGTGATGGTTTCTTTCTCGCAGAAAATGTCCGCGACGTAGTTCTCGCTGGCGGTGATGATGCGACCGTTCTTGATGAGGAGTGACATGGCTGGCCTCCGGTAGTTTCCGTTTCTCGTCTATCGCGGCGCATCATACCGTTTCACGCGCAGAGTGACAAGCCGCAAGAGATATGTTACAAACTTCGCTCATGCGCTGGCCGGTTATCTTGGTTGCCGTCGTCGCGATCGCGGTGCAGTCCGCTCGGGCCGAATTCAGAGTCGGTTTGGTCCTGGATCGCGGCGGCAAAGACGACAAGTCGTTCAACGCTGCTGCCTATGAAGGGGCAACCGAAGCGAAGAAGAAACTCGGCATCTACCTCAAGTACGTCGAGGCCAGCGACGATAACGCGTTCGAGCCAATGATGCGCGCGTTTGCGCAAAAGAAATTCGACCTGATCATTGGCATCGGCTTCGCGCAGAAGGAAGCGATCCAGAAAGTCGCCGCGCAATTTCCCCAGACGCATTTCGCCCTCGTTGACTCGCAGGTCGACGCGCCCAACGTCCGGTCGCTGATGTTTGAGGAACACGAAGGTGCGTACATCATCGGCGCGATCGCCGCCATGACCAGCAAGACCGGCAAGGTCGGCTTCGTCGGCGGCATGGATGTGCCGCTCATCCGCCGCTTCGCGATGGGCTACGAAGCCGGCGCGAAGAAGATTAATCCGGACATCGCTGTGCCGGCAAATTACTGTGGGGTGACGAGCGAAGCATGGAACAATCCCCCGAAGGGGAAAGAACTCGCGCTCGCGCAGTACGATGCCGGCGCCGACATAATCTTCGCTGCCGCGGGTGCGTCCGGCCTCGGCGTGTTCGACGCCGCGGAGGAACGGAAGAAATTCGCCATCGGCGTGGACTCGAATCAGGATTGGGTCAAGCCGGGCTTCATTCTCACGAGCATGCTCAAGCGCGTGGACCTCGCCGTCTTCAACGTCATTGAACAGGCCCGAGCCGGCAAATTCACCGCCGGCCTCAAACGCTTCGGCCTCGCCGACAAAGGGGTCGATTACGCGGTTGATCAACACAACGAGAAGATTCTCCCCGAGTCCGTCCGCAAACGTGCCGACGAACTGAAGGCGGAAATCATCGCCGGCAAAATCGTCGTTCCGGATTACTACAAGCTCAACAAATAATGGCGGCCGAGACAACCGCAGCGGTTGAATTGCGCGGACTGACGAAGCAGTTCGGCAGCGTGCTCGCCAATGCCGGGGTGAACCTTCGTGTCGAGTCCGGCACGATTCACGGCGTCATCGGCGAGAACGGCGCCGGCAAGTCCACCGCGATGAAAATGCTCTACGGCATCTTCCCGCCTGATGCCGGCGAGATTCTCGTTCATGGAAGGAAGTGTGCGTGGACTTCGCCCGCGGATGCCATTGCGGCCGGCATCGGCATGGTACATCAGCACTTCATGCTTGCCGGGCCGTATTCCGCGCTCGACAATATTCTCCTCGGCGACGAGCCGGTACGCTGGGGAGTCATCGACCGCAAGGGCGCGCGCATGCGCCTCGAAGCGTTGTCCCGGCAATACGGCTTGCCGGTGGATTTGAATCAGCCGGTCGAGCAGCTTCCTGTCGGCGTCCAACAACGCGTCGAGATTCTGAAACTGCTCTATCGCGATGCGAAGATTCTCATCTTGGACGAACCGACCGCCGTGCTCACACCGCAGGAGACGAACATTCTCTTCCAGCACTTGAAGAAATTGCGCGATGAAGGCAAGACGATCATCCTCATCACGCACAAGCTCAAGGAAGTGATGTCGGTGACCGATCGCGTCACGGTGCTGCGCGCGGGGAAAGTGACTGGTGAGCTGCCGACCGTGCAGACCAGTCCGCAAGAGCTGGCCAATCTCATGGTCGGTCGCAAAGTCGTTCTGAGCATCGAAGTTCCGCCGGCACGCCCGCGCGATGAAACGGCGCTCGAAGTTGCCGGGTTAAGTCTCGGCGGTGTCGCAGGAGGTCGACATAAACTTTCGGACGTGAACTTTTCCGTAAAGCGCGGCGAGATCGTCGGCATTGCCGGCGTGGAGGGCAATGGACAGTCCGAACTTTTACAGGCGATTCTTCATCCGCACGAACCGCGATGCCGAACCTCGGGCAGAGTCAGCATTCTGGGTGAGGACGTCACGTCGTGGCCGGCTGCAAAGATTCGCGACCTCGGCGTAGCGGTCATCCCGGAAGATCGGCAGCGGGAAGGGCTGCTGCTGGCGCGGCCGGTCAGCGAGAATTTCCTGTTGGGACTGCAGCGAAGTCCGGCGTTCAGTCGTGCCGGCTTCCTGTTGACAACCAAACTGCAAGCAGCGGCCGCACCGGCCATCCAAGAATATGACGTGCGACCGCGCGAGTTGACGATCCCGGCAGGCAAGCTGTCCGGCGGCAATCAACAGAAGCTCATTGTCGCGCGCGAATTCCAGCGGCGGCCGCGCCTGTTAATCGCGGCGCAGCCGACGCGTGGCGTCGATGTCGGCGCAATCGAGTTCATTCACACGCGAATTGTCCACGCGCGCGACGACGGCGCGGGCGTGTTGCTCGTCTCATTCGAACTCGACGAAATCCTGACATTGTCCGACCGGATTCTCGTGATGTACGAGGGCCGCATCGTCGCCGAGTTTCGGCGCGGCGAAGTTTCCGAACGCGAGCTGGGATTGAAGATGGCCGGCTCATGAGAAAGTTGCTGCAACCAATTCTGGCTGTCGTTGTCGGGCTTGCACTGGGACTCAGCTTCACGTGGTTCGCCGGCGAAAGTCCGTGGCACATTCTGCGCATCCTCGGCAAGAGCGCGTTCGGTTCCGGCTACGATTTGGGGATGACGCTGTTCTATTCGACGCCGCTTATCTTCACGGGCTTGTCTGTCGCTGTTCCATTCCAAGCGGGGTTGTTCAACATCGGCGCGGAAGGCCAACTCACGCTCGGCGCGCTTGCGGCGGCGGCTGTCGGCGCACTCTGGCCGGCGTTGCCGTGGCCGCTCGCGCCACTGCTGGCCGGTCTGGCGGCGTTTCTTGCCGGGACGATCTGGGGCGTGATCCCCGGTTGGCTGCGTGCCAAGCGCGGCAGCCACGAGGTCATCAACACGATCATGCTCAATTTCATCGCCGCCGGTATCGCGAGTTACGTCACGCTGTACCTTCTGAAGAATCCCGACACGCAGAATCCAGAAACACGCCCCATCGGCGCCGGTTTCTTGATCCATCAATTCGCGATGTTTGGAGGCGCACCTCTGAGCACAGCGCTGCCTCTCGCCATGTTCGTCGCCGGCCTGGTTTGGATTGTTCTTTGGCGAACGGTTGTGGGATTCGAGATGCGCGCCGTGGGGCAAAACGAGACGGCGGCGCGCGCCGCCGGGATCGATGCCGGTAGGATTCGAATTCTCGCGATGGCATTGGCCGGCGGGCTGGCCGGGCTGGTCGGCGTCGGAGAAGTACTGGGCAACGCCGGTAAGTTCCGACTGGGATTTTCGCCGGAGTACGGATTCATGGGCATTGCCGTGGCGTTGCTCGGGCGCAATCAGCCGGCAGGCGTCGTCGCGGCGGCGTTGCTCTTTGGCGCGCTGCACAAGGGAACGGCGGATTTGGATTTGGAGACCGAACACGTGACACGCGAGGTGTCGTTGATTCTGCAAGCTTTGATCATTCTGTCGGTGTCGGCGGAAGGTTTGTGGAGTTGGATGAAACGGCGAGGTGAATCGTGACCGCGCAACTGCTCGCTTCGACGCTGCGCGTGTCGACGCCGCTCATTTTCGCGGCGCTCGGCGGGATGTTTGCTGAACGCTCGGGTGTGATCAACATTGCGCTCGAAGGGATGATGCTGATCGGCGCGTTCGGTGCAGCGGTGGGAACGCTCGTCGGCCATTCGCCGTGGTTTGGCTCGGCTTGCGGGATGGCCGCCGGGTTGGCGCTCGCGGCGATTTACGGGTTGTTTGTGATTCGGTTGCGCGCCAACCAAATCGTGGCCGGCACCGCGATCAATATGCTCGCGATGGGGCTGACGCCGTTTCTGTGCAAGATTCTGTACGACGTGACTGGCTCGACGCCGGCCATTCCCATCGGCGAACGATTTCAGTCCGCGCCGCTTTATCTGAGTTGGGCACTGGTGGTGGTTTGTTTTCTCTGGATGAAATATACGCCGACCGGACTGTGGGTGAGTTTTGCCGGCGAACATCCCGAAGCGCTCGACACGGCCGGTGTGCGCGTCAATCGCGTGCGATGGATCGCGGTCTTGGTGAGCGGCGCGCTGGCCGGGATGGGCGGCGCGACGCTTTCCATCTGCCTGTCGTCTTCGTTCTCGCGCAACATGACGGCCGGCCGCGGCTTCATGGCGTTGGCGGCGCTGATCTTTGGGAAGTGGAAACCGCTGCCAACCGCGCTCGCATGCCTGCTCTTTGGGTTCGCCGACGCCGTGCAAATCCGACTCCAAGGAGTGCCGGTTTGGGGTGACAAACCAATCCCCGTCCAGTTTATTCAGATTCTTCCTTACGTCGTGACGGTTCTCGTACTGGCCGGGTTCGTTGGTCGCTCCCGCCCGCCCAAAGCCATCGGCACGCCGTTTGAGAAAGCCTGACGCAATGGATTTCAAGCAACTCCCGAAGATCGATCTCCACCTGCACCTTGACGGCGCGATCCGTGTCCCGACGATTGCCGAACTCGGCGACGAACTCGGCATCAAGTTGCCGACGTACGATCCGAAGAAACTCGCGAAGTTCGTGCAGGTCGACCGCGATTGCCGGAGCCTCACGGATTTCCTGAAACGCTTCGAGGTTTTTTATCCGATCCTGCCGTTTGCGAAGACACAAGAGCGTATCGCCTACGAACTCTGCGAGGACTGCGCGCGCGACAACGTCATCTATTTCGAGACGCGCTTCGCACCGGCCTTGGCCGCGAACGAGAGTTTTTCCATGGAAGACGCCGTTGTCGCCGCTTTGGAAGGCCTCCGGCGGGGTCAACGCGATTTCAATGTAAAGTGCGGATTGATTTTGTGCTGCTACCGGTCGATCACGCCGCAGCAAAACGTGGAGACGGTGAAACTGGCGCACAAATACCGGGACAAAGGCGTCGTCGGAATCGACCTTGCCGGGGACGAACTCCATTTCCCGGCAGCCCCGCATGCGGAGGCGTTCGCCCTAGCCGGTAAGCTCGACATTCCGGTCACCATCCATGCCGGCGAGGGTGGGAAACCGGAGAACATCCGGGAAGCCGTGTTCGACCACGGCGCGACGCGCATCGGTCACGGCGTGGCGTTGGAGAAAGATTCCGAGTTGCTCAAGCGGGTGCGCGACCGGGGCACGACGTTTGAAATTTGTCTGACCAGCAACTTGCAGACGTGCAGCGTGCCGTCGGTGGCGAAGCATCCGTTTAAGAAGTTTCTCGACGAGAAGGTGCGCCTGACGCTCAACACCGACGACCCGGCCATCAGCAACATTACGCTGACCGATGAGTTCGAGTTGGCGGCGCGCGAATGCAAGCTTACCGATCCACAAATCCGCGAGCTGTTGCGGAACGCGGCCGGTGCGGCGTTCGCCGAACCTTCGGTGCGCGAGGAGATTGCGGCGCGTTTGACCGCGTGACAGGACAGGCCGGCGGCGGTAGGATGGGAGTTGATGAGGGTGCGTAAGTGGCAGTCGGTGCTGCTGGTGGTGTTGCTGCTTGGGATTGCGGCGGCGTTGGCGCTGAGCTTTCGCGTAGTGGCCGGGTTGGCGTGGCAGGGCAGTCCACGCTGGCAACTACTCTACGAATTGTTCAGCGCGTTCATTGCTTTTGAAGTGGCCGCGTTCGCGATTTCGCGGTTCGGACTGGAGGCGCGGCGGTTGCCGTTGTTCATTGGGCTGGCGTTTCTCGGCGCCGGGATTGCGGATTTGGTGGCCGGGCTGGTCTCACAGGGATTGTACGTGACGCCGCTGGTCGGACAATCGGCGGCGATTCTGTCAGCGTGGAGGGCGGGCCGGCTTTCCATGGCGACGTTTTTGTGTTTGGGGCTGGTGGCGCGACGGTTCTGGCCGGTTTCGCCGAGTGCGCGTGCCGAGCTTGTCCCGGCAACAATCGTCGGTGGCTGCGCGGCGTTTGTGCTGGTGCAACTGGCGTTGATGCTGCCGTCGGCGGGATTTCATTTTGTCATCGCCGCGCTGTTGGTGGCGGCGTTGCCGGGGTATTGGGTGGTTTATCGCCAGCAGGGCGGTTCGATGGTGGGATCGGTGTTGGTGTCGCTGGTGCTGGCAATTTTCGCACAGGCCTACATGACGCGGTCCGCGACGCTCTACGATGCGTGGTTCAATCTCGCCTCGGTGCTGAAAGTGGCCAGTTATTTTCCGCCGTTGATCGGTTTGTTTGTGGAGAGCGTCGTTCTGTTTCGGGCGCAGAAGAAGCTGACGACCCGGTTGGAAGTGGCGCAGGCGGAGTTGAGCGAATACTCAAAGGGCTTGGAGAAAAAGGTCGCCGAGCGCACGCAGGATTTGGAATCGCGCGCGAAGGAGTTGGAGGCGTTTGCCTACACGGTGTCGCACGACTTGAAGGCGCCGCTGCGGGGGATTCAGACGTACTCGCAATTGCTGGCCGAGGGATACGCGTCGAAGCTCGATGAGCAAGGCCGCCGGTACGCCGAATCGGTCGGCAAGGCCGCGGCGAACATGAAGCAATTGATCGACGATCTGCTGGAGTACTCGCGGTTGGAGCGACGCGAAGCGCAGATGGGGCCGGTGGACTTGCGCGGGTTGGCGGAGTCCGTGCTCGCCGAGCGGCGGCCGGTAATGGAGCAATATCACACGCAAGTTGAACTAGACATTGTGCTGCCGGCGGTGGCGGGTGACCGGGCGATTCTCCGGCAAGCCATCGCCAACCTATTGGACAACGCGATCAAGTTCAGCCGGGACGCCAAGCCGCCGCGCGTCACGATGCGCGGACGGGAGGAGAACGGTCAGTGCGTGGTCAGCATCAGCGACAACGGCGTCGGCTTCGACATGCAGCACAAGGAGAGAGTTTTTGAGATTTTTCAGCGGCTGCACCGGCCCGAGGAGTTTGAGGGCACCGGCATTGGTCTGAGCATCGTGCGGCGCGCCGTCGAGAAACACGGAGGCCGCGTCTGGGTGCAAGCCGAGCCGGGCAAGGGCGCGACTTTCAGTTTCACGATTCCAAAGCGTGGAGGAGGTGCGTGATGAATTCGAGCGATTCGCGCGCGGGCATGGCGCGGGTGTTGACGTTGGGCGCGTTAGTGGCGGTGGTGGTGGCGCTGGCGGTGCCGCTGTTAAACGTGCAAATGGAACGGGCGCGCCGCGCGAAATGTTTGAGCAACGAACGCGCCATCTGGGCGGCCATGGCTCTGTACGCCAACGACTACGGCGGCTGGTTTCCCGTGATGTCCAAATTGGGCGGGGACGGCAGCCGTGGTTTGAACGAGAAGGGGTTTGACCGGCACGCGGCGCTGCTGTTGAACCTCGGCTACGCGGTCAGCCCGGCCATCTTCGTGTGCCCGAGCGACAAGGAGGACGGCGATCCGCTGAAGCCGTTGAGCGACGACGGCTCGACTGGTCACGCCCGTGTGCGCGTCGCCGCCGGCGGTCCGCCGTGGATAGCAGGGGAGAACATTTGCTGGTACAACAATAGTTACATGTACGTGGCCGGACTCACCCTTCGCGACCGCCCGGATTTTCTGTTGCTGGCGGACGAGCATTGGGACAGCGAAGGCGATTGTCCGGCGGATTGCCGGCACGACCTCGATCAGTTCGACAATCACGGCAAGGCAGGTCGCAACACCATCTTCGTTGACGGTCACGGAGAGTGGTTGCCGGGCCCGCGCATCGACGCTGCCTACCAATCCATTCAGACGCACGGAGCGCAGTACCGGACGCGAACGGTGGATTGAGCGGCGCGCCCGGCGGTTCATCGCGAGGATTCACCACGAGCGGTCGCGCCCTACCAACGACTTCGACGCTAGACTGGTTGCCATAAATCATTTCCAGATCGGAACCCACCCCTCACCCCTCCAAGGAGGGGAATCCGGAGCAAACTCCCCTCCCCTGGAGGGGCCGGGGGTGGATCGGGTGATGCTCGAAACCGGAAATTACTTTCGGCAACCGCTCTAGCGCGCCGCGCGCACGAGGAGCGACGCGGCTTCCAGCGCGACGATGCACACATCATCGGGAAAAATGTTCGCGCTCGCGTGCTGACTGGCGGCGTTGACGATGTGGTCGATCATCTTCGCGGGTGATTCCTTGAGCACTTGTTTGGCAGCGGCCTCCACGCGCGCGATGCCGAACGGTTCTCCGTTGTCGTCCGGCACTTCCACGAGACCGTCGGTGAACAACAGGAACACATCTTCGTCGTCCACGTTGACGACACGAGACGGAAAGGCGGCGTCCTCGGTCAGCCCGAGTACCGGCCCCGTCTTGCTCGGATCGAACAGCCGCGCAATCTCGCCGTGCTTTCGGCGCAGATGCAACTGCGGCGGATGACCGGCGTTGCTGAACGTGGCCCGCTTCGCATCGAGGTCCAGTTTCAAATAAAACGCCGACGCGAAAATCGGTGTCGTCATTTGCCGCAGGATGCGATTCAGTCCCACGTTCACCTGCGTGAGAAAACGGTCTGCCTCGCCGGCCTCCTCTTTCAGTTCCTCGATCAACGTGCGCAATACCGCGGTGACCAGCGCCGCCTGCATCCCGTGGCCGGCCACATCCGAGACGAATGCGCCGACCGAATGCTCATTGATCGGCAACACGTCGAAGAAATCCCCGCCCACGGCCAACGTCGGCGTGTAACGGTGAAAAAATCTCACGCCGGCCGCGTCGGGCGGCTGCTGCGGCGCGAAATGCGGGAAGCTCTGTGGGAGGAACGCCTGTTGCAACTCGCGCGCCATCCGCAAATCCTGTTCCAGTGCCCGGCGACGCTCCACCAGCTCATCCTCCAGCCGTTTGCGTTCAAGCGCGGCGATCACCGCGCGCATCAGCTCGTGCACGGTCAACTGATCTTTGCGCAGGTAATCCTGCGCGCCGCGTTTCATCGCCTCGACCGCCACCGCCTCGTTGCCCATGCCGGTCAGGACGATGACCGGCAACTGGCGGTTCAACTCCCGGATTTTGGTGAGCACGTCAAGCCCGCTCATGGCCGGCATGTGGTAATCCAGAAGGACAAGATCGAATGTCTCCTGCGCCACCCGGCCGAGTGCGGTCGCCGGGTTGCTCTCCCAGACCGTCTTGAACACGTGGTCGGGGCTGGCCTTCTTCAGAATGCCTTTCAGAAAATCGACATCCGCCTGGCTGTCGTCGATGATGAGAGCGTTGATTTCGTTGGGCATGATTTGACCGTCTCGTACCGCCCAGACTACCAGAAACAGCCCGCTCCGCCAACCGACAAAAAGCCCCGGCACATTGTACCGGGGCTTCCCAAATTGGTAGCGGGGGTGGGATTTGAACCCACGACCTTCAGGTTATGAGCCTGACGAGCTACCGGGCTGCTCCACCCCGCAATCAAGGTCTACCGCACCTTAGAGAAACAACAGGAGTTCGTCAAGCGCGGGTTTACCGCGGCGGTGTCCTAATCTGGAGGGCCACGCTCCGTCGTGGCCGTATTTCCCGAACGGACGCGACGGAGCGCGTCCCTCCAATTATTATAAATTAGGACACTGTCTTTACCGCGCTGGTGGCGGCGTGGTCGGCGCCGGCTCGAACCGGAAAATCGTCTCACCGGGCCGGGCGAGGTTCAACTTGTTGCGCGCCGTGCGCTCCACGAACGCCGGGTCGGTCTTCAGCGCTTCGATCTCGGTTTTCTGTTGCTTCTCGAGCGCGTCCTGCCGGGCAATCTCGCGGTCGAGGCGCAGTGAGTACTGCTGCATCGCGCGGCTTTGTCTGACGAGCGGCAAAAACAGCAGCCCGACGCCGCACGCCACAACGGCAGCAAACATCGCGAACCCCAGCGACTGCAGCTTCGTCCACACTTTGACGTGCAGATTCACCGACTACAGTTTGCCTCCATACACGGCGTCCTCACCGAGTAACTCCTCGATGCGCAGCAGTTGGTTGTACTTGCACACCCGGTCCGTGCGGCAGAGCGAACCCGTCTTAATCTGCCCGGCGTTGGTCGCGACTGCGATGTCGGCGATCGTCGTGTCTTCGGTCTCGCCTGACCGGTGGCTGATGACGGCGGTGTACTTCGCCTCTTTCGCCATTTCGATGGCATCGAGCGTCTCGGTCAGCGTGCCGATTTGATTGACCTTGATCAGGATCGAGTTTGCAACGCCTTCGTCGATGCCTTTCTTCAGAAACTTCGTGTTGGTGACAAACAAATCGTCACCGACGAGTTGCATCCGTTGGCCGAGCCGCTGGGTGAGTTGTTTCCAGCCGTCCCAGTCGTTCTCCGCCAAACCGTCTTCGATGGAGACAATCGGGTACTTGCGCGCCAACGTCTCGTAGAAATCCACCATCTGCGCGGCGGTATGCTTCGAGCCGTCCGACTTCTTAAAGACATACTTTTTCGACGCCGCGTCGTAAAACTCGCTCGAGGCCGGGTCGAGCGCAATGAACACTTCCTTGCCGGGTTTGTAGCCGGCCTGCTTGATCGCCGCGACGATGACTTCCAAAGCGTGTTCGTTGTTTTTCAACGCGGGCGCGAAACCGCCTTCGTCGCCGACCGCAGTGCTCAGCTTGCTGGCTTTGAGCACGCTCTTTAGCGCGTGAAAAATCTCCGCGCCCATGCGCAACGCCTCCCGGAAACTCGGCGCGCCTTTCGGCATGATCATGAATTCCTGCAGGTCCACCGGCGCATCGCTGTGCGCGCCGCCGTTCAGAATGTTCATCATCGGCACCGGCAACACTTTCGCGTTTGCGCCGCCGAGATGACGAAACAATTCCACACCGAGTTGCGCCGCCGCTGCGTGCGCCGTGGCCAGCGACACGCCGAGAATCGCGTTCGCACCGAGCTTGCCTTTGTTTGGCGTGCCGTCGAGCGCGATCATTGTGCGGTCAACGCCGACCTGATCCAGCGCGTCCCGGCCTTGGAGTTCTGGGAAGATCGTTTCGTTCACGTTGGCGACGGCCTTCTGCACGCCCTTGCCGAGGTAACGTTTCTTGTCGCCGTCCCGCAATTCCCACGCTTCGTGCTCGCCCGTGCTCGCGCCGCTGGGCACCGCCGCGCGTCCCACCGCACCACCGGCAAGCTCCACGTCCACTTCAACGGTTGGATTCCCGCGTGAATCAAGGATTTCGCGGGCTTGAATGCGAGCAATCTTCGTCACGACAAAATCACGTCCTCCTTAGCCGCGCATTTTAGGGGCAACACCCGGCCAGTCAAGGAATTATCAAATCCCCTCACCTTAATCCTCTCCCCGCGAGCGGGGCGAGGAGATTCCCCTCTCCCTTACGAAGGGAGAGGGTCAGGGTGCGGGTTGTTGTGCGGGTTGGATGCGGCGTGACAGCGCGATTCTCATGCGCGTCGGCGTGGCTTGGTGATGGCAGTGGCAAACGCGGCGGGCGATTCGTGCACTTGGGCGGCGCCAGTCTCCAACTCCGCACGAGCTTCATTGGCGAGATAGTCTGCCGCAGTATCGCTCACGCGCAGGGTGGGCGATCCGTTAGCGTCCACCGGCACAATCGCAGCGGCCGGCTTCGATCCGCGCGTAATCACCACGCGTTCGCCGCGCAACGCGGCGTCAATCAGCTTTCCGAGCCGCGTCTTGGCCTGTGCAATCGTCGCCTTCGTCATGGCGTGAACCTAGT
>JBGQCJ010000014.1:0-50772 GCA_041495285.1 Verrucomicrobiia bacterium | reverse complement strand
CGGTTTTTGGTTGTTTTGTCGCCGCGAGCCTGCTCGGGGTTGCTGGTTGTGCGGTGCCGCGAGCAGGCTCGCGGCTACAGAACTCGCCAACTCACTTCTTCACTTCGGCCAGCACGGCACTGAACGCCTTCGGATCATTCGTCGCGAGATCGGCGAGGACTTTGCGGTCGAGATCGATTTTCGCCTTCTTCAACGCTTCGATGAAACGGCTGTACGTGATGCCTTGCGCCCGGCAGGCGGCGTTGATGCGTTGGGTCCAGAGTGCCCGGTAATCGGCTTTCTTGTCCTTGCGATGCGCGAAGCTGTAGGTCAGGCCGTGCCAGACGGCGTTCTTGGCGTACCGGAATTTCTTGCTGCGCCAGCCGCGATAGCCTTTGGCGGCCTTGATCATCCGCTTGCGGCGCCGCTGACTGGCGGGGGCGTTGGTGGCTCTTGGCATGGTGAATCTCCTAAATCGTTAACTGTCTAGCCGCGATGGCTGAACGGCATCACGTCGGTGATGTGGTGCGCGTGCGTTTCGCTCACGGCTTTGCTTTGGCCGAGGCGGCGCTTGTGCTTGGATGATTTATGTCCGAGCAGGTGCCGCTTGCCGGCGCCGTAGTGCATGACCTTGCCGGTCGCGGTGATCTTGAACCGCTTGGCGGCGGCCTTCTTCGTTTTCGCTGATTTCCATCGTGGCATTGTTTATGATCCTTCCTGAAAAATCTTATGAATTATCTTCTTCGTCCCCACCGGCCTGCTGCACCTTCTTCGCCGCGCCGCGCATCGGCCCGAGCAACATGTGGATGCTCCGCCCCATCAACTTCGGCATCACTTCGGCGCGGCCGATTCCTTGCAGGTCGGCAATTACTTTCTGCATCAGTTTATCACCCAACTCCGGGTGCGCGTTCTCGCGTCCGCGAAAGAACACCGACACCTTCACCTTCATCCCTTCCGACAAAAACTCCCGCATGTGATTGATCTTCGTCTCGTAATCATGCGGATCAATATTCAACCGCAGCTTGATCTCCTTCAGCTTGCCGGCGTGCTGATGTTTGCGCGCCTCGCGTTCCCGCTTGGTCTGCTCGTACTTGTACTTCCCGAAATCCGTGATGCGGCAAACGGGCGGATTCGCATTCGGCGCCACCTCCACCAAATCGAGCCCCCGTTGCTGGGCCGCCGCCAACGCCTGGCTGGTCGGCAATACCCCGAGTTGTTTCCCATCCGAATCTATCGTGCGAACTTCCCGCGCACGAATTTTGTGATTTACACGAACAAATTGTTGGATAAGAGAAACCTCCGGTAGCCCGCGGGCGGGTTAGCTTCGTTGACCCATCTCATTCACATCGCTGACCATTGCGACAAATCTATTAAGGCTTTTTCGCCACCAATGCAATAGTCTTTTTGCGCTGAATCATTCATCCATGGCGCTCCTGGCATGGGAGGGCCACGCTCCGTCGTGGCCGCATTGCCGGTAGCGGACGCGACGGAGTGCGTCCCTCCATCTCTCAATCATGCCACTCCAAGACGTTCACCTCTCCTTGGTATGGCCAATCTTCGGACTTTGTCACCAACCCGTGTCGGACAGGATTCTGTCGCACATATTCCCATTTGTTTCCGTAACTTTCATCGCGCCGTAGTTGCGCATCCCAGAACGATTTCTGCCATATCGGCTGCTCTGCGAGTCGCGGCCAGCGACGCGAAGACTGAGATTTCCAAAACTGCGCCCAATTCCCCAGAGCAACCGGCTGCAGGCCATTCGGCGCGCAGAACAAGTGGATGTGGTCCGGCATCACAACGTACCGGCCAACTGCCCACGCATGCGCAGCTTGCCAATTTGCGAGCAAGAGTTGATGAACATCATTCTGCGCCAGGATGGGTTTTCGTTTCTCGGTGCAGACAGTGAGAAAAACGATTATCGAACGATTGTGTGCCGTGACGGGTGGGAGATGAATGGGCGACTTGCGTTTGGGGGATTTCTCGTTCATGCCATGGAGGGACGCGCTCCGTCGCGTCCGTGTCGTATGTTTCCTGCCCGCGGCCACGACGGAGCGTGGCCCTCCAATTACGCCCGACGCTCGCGAATCGCCGCGAGAATACCAGCGATGACCTCCGTCTTCGGCTTCGCGCCGACATTTCCCTTCCCGTGCAGACGAACCGAGACGTTGCCGGCCTGCACATCGCGCGGACCGATCACCAGCATGGTGTGAACCTTTGCCTGCTCGGCACGCTGAATCTTTCCGTTGATCTGATCCTTGTCGTAGTCGCCCTCACAGCGAACCATACCGGCGCGAAGCTCATTCACGATGCCTTTCGCGTAGTCCACGACCGCTCCGTCGTCGCCGATGGTAAGGACGCGGACTTGTTCGGGCGCGAGCCAGAGCGGGAAATTGCCGGCGTAGTGTTCGATGAGGAAACCGATGAAACGCTCGTGTGTGCCGAGCGGGGCGCGGTGAATGCAGAGCGGCGTCTTCTCGGTGTTGTCGCGGTCCTTGTACACGAGGCCGAATCGTTTCGGGACGGCAAAGTCCACCTGGTTGGTCGCGATGGTAAACTCGCGGCCGATGGCGCTCCAGACTTGCACGTCGATCTTCGGGCCGTAGAACGCCGCTTCGTTGACGACCTCGACGAAGTTGATGCCGCTGCTCTTGAGAACGTCGCGCACCATGTCCTCGGTCTTCACCCAAAGCTCAGGTTCACCGACGTATTTCTTGCCCATACCTTCCGGTGCGCTGGTGCTGAACTGCATCTCGTATTTTTCGAAGCCGAAGATTTTGAAATACTTCAGGTACATGTCGTTCACCGCGCTGAACTCGGCGGCGAACTGCTCCGGCGTGCAATAGATGTGCGCGTCGTTCATGTTCAGCGAACGCACGCGCATCAAGCCGAAGAGTTCGCCCGACTGCTCGTACCGGTAACAGCACCCATACTCCGCCAGCCGCAACGGCAAATCCCGGTAACTCCGCGGCTCGGCCGCAAAAATCCGGTGATGATGCGGACAGTTCATCGCCTTGAGGTAGTAGCGCTCAGGTTGGCTTACTGCTTCAAAGTAGAAGTCGTCGCCGAGACGGAGGTAAGCCAAATCATCGCAGGCTTGACGCAGTTCAGGCGGTATCCGTTTCTTTAGTTCCTCAGGCGAAAACGGGTCGCTCGCACCTTCATCGGCAAGCTCAAACATGTACGGCTTGAGTTGATCCACAAGCTTCCGTGCTTGTTCTGTGCGCTGCGCTTCGATGTCCGCCGCGAGCTTCGAGCTTTTCTCGTCGCTGCGAAGCACCATCGGCGGGAACATACTCTCCGCGTAGTACGGCAAGTGGCCGGACGTCTTGTACATCTTCTCCTTCGCCAGATGCGGCGTCTTCACGCGGACGTAGCCGGCGGCGAACTCGGTTTCTTTCGCGAGCTTTTCCAGTTCCTCGACGATCACCGTGCCTTTCGGCAACCAGAGCGGCAGGCCGGGGCCGACGTATTCGGTGTCCATCACGTACAAGCCCATCTCCGCGCCGATCTTGCGGTGGTCGCGTTTCTTGGCCTCCTCCAACATCGTGAAGTAGGCTTCCATCTCGGTCTTGTTCTTGAACGCCGTGCCGTAGATGCGCTGGAGCTGCGGGTTTTTCTCGTCGCCCTTGTAGTACGCGCTGGCGACGTGGGTGAGCTTGAACGCGCTGACGTTGCCGGTGCGCATCACGTGCGGCCCGGCGCAGAGGTCGATGAACTCGCCGTTCCTAAAATAGGTAATTTCTTCGCCTTCGGGAATCGCTTCGAGATTGCCGAGCTTAAACTTGCTCGGATTACCGGGCCGCTCACTCAACCCGCCGAGCCGGCCACTTTCCGAATCCTTGATGGCCTGTTCGCGCGTGACGACGATCTTCTCGAACACATTGTTGGCCTTCACTTCCTTCTTCATCTCCGCTTCGATAGCCGGGAAGTCTTCCGGTGAAATGCGGTGCTTCAATTCGCAGTCGTAATAAAAGCCATCGTCAACCGGCGGCCCGGCAGCGAATTGCGCATCCGGCCAAAGCTTGGCGATGGCGGTAGCCATCACGTGAGCCGCCGAATGCCGGAGCCGTTCGAGGTCGGACATCTGTCCGCGTTGATCTAAGGATTTGCGTTCCATTCTATTTTGTCACCCTGAGTGTAACGAAGGTTCTCCGTCGTTACGGCTGAGATTCTTCGCTCCGCTCAGAATGACAAATAGGAGGAGCGCCGGGCAAAGTCAACACGAGACGGACGCTACTACAACTACGGCACTAGTCGCACCCGGTAAAACCGCGAGGGAAAGTTGGTGGCGCCTCCCACGTCTAGGTAATTGGTGGTCACGATGTCGAAGAAACCGGACGGCAACGTCATCGTGCCGCTGACATTGTTCCATGTGCCCGTGATGACTTTACTGCCTTCAACGACGCAGTGGTCATATGGATTGCCGGGCGGAGTGAGGAATTCCCATGTGACGCGGATGTTATTGCTCTCCCTGGAGATGCCGGTAACTCGAAATGGATCGGCGGGATTCCGAGGATCGGTGCCTGCCAGATATTCCACATAATTGTCCAAGCCGTCGCCGTCGGCATCTTGGACCCCGGTAGTCTCGTCGAAAGGATCGAAACCATTTTGCAGTTCCCAATCATTCGGCAATCCATCACCGTCGGCGTCGAAGGCCGGGTTGAGATTGGTGGCCGTGATCGAGAGGGTGCCGCCGGTGCGGATGAAGTGGGCGCAGTAATTGGTCATCACCAGCTTGTCCACCGTGAGCGTGCCCGAGTTGAGCCGGAGAGTGCCGCCGCGCACGTCAATCACGGCGCTGTGCGTGGCGTTGGTCACAAACAAAGCGCCGCCGGCCACCTTCACGACGCCGAAACCGGTGCAAAAACGATTGCCAATGGTGAGATTGGACGAAATCACACTCGTGCCACCCGCAACCGTAAGTGTGCCGTTCCCAGATTCGTTCGCGGGGTAGTCATTGAGTTCATCCCTCGCCACCACGATCACAGTCTTTGCTAGGTACGTGCCATTAGAAATCGTCATCTGCCCGGCCCCTTGACAAGTATCGCAGGCAAAACCCACATACGTAGACGACAAGTCGTTCGTGACGGTCAGTTGCCCACCCGTCATCCACACCGTGCCGGTCCCGAAGGTGCCGATGTACATCCCCGAGGACGGCGCGTACAAAGACGTCTCCGAAAACGTGGTCGTGCCGCCGGCAATGGTCAGCGTGCCTCCTTCTACATCCACGTTACTGACGTGGCATGTGCCGTTGGATACCGTCATCTGACCGACTCCGGCGCGTCCGCCAATCTGAACATCGGCTCGGTGATTATAGTCATCGGGGCTATTTTGAAATTTATAGATCGTATTGGTGGAAACCAGTTCGCCGCCGGTCAGCCACACGGTGCCGATGCCGGTACCGAATGGGTAGTTGTAGGCGTTGAATCCAATGCTGAGACCAAGCAAGACGCTGGTGGTGCCGCCCGCCAACGTCAGCGTGCCTTGTCCACCAATGCCGACAGCCACGCCACCAGCCTGCCACGTTCCATCCAACACCGTCATCTGGCCGGTGCCGGCATTGCCCATCAAGGCCCAGCCGTTGCTGGTGACGAGTTCACCGGTGCGGAGTAGCATGAATCCATTGTTGTACATCACATCGTTGTAGACGCCGTTGACTACCGGCGGTGACCCCACCACCCGCAAACGGGAGTTGGTGATCGTCACGCTGCCGCCGCTGCCGACGGTCAGATTGCTGATAACGAGCAGCCCCGCGTTTCCCGGTGTGTTGTTGGCGTTGTCGAGCGACAGCGTCGCCGGCGTGCCCGCGAGATTGCCGACCACCGTCAGGTTGCTGATCGTCAGGCAGCTATTGATAACGTTGCTGGCCACCGTCGCCACATCAATCGTGGCGAAGGCATCGATACCGGAGATGGGCCTGAGCAAGTGCATCGAGAAGTTGATGGATGGCACGCCGTTGTTCCAATTAGCGCCGCTTTCCCACTTGCCGCTGCCGAACGCGGCGGCCCACTTGTTCGTGGTCAGCACCGCGCCGGCATTCGCCGTGAGCAGTACGGCCATCAATATCGTAAGAATAGATTTCAATTTCATAGCCGTATCTTCCCGTTAAGGCACCAGCCGAACCCGGTAATAGCGGGCTGGCTTGTTGGTTGCGCCGCCGGTGTCGAGGTAGTTGGTGCTGACGATGCCGGCGCCGCCGATAAACATCTGGCCGCTGAGATTCGTGAAGCCGTTGGTCGAGTAGCTGCCGCCAATGCCGCCGGTGACCTGCACTTGATTCGTCGTGCCGGCCGGTGTCGTCCACGTGAGGACGATGTTGTTGGCCGACCGCAGAATCGACGTGAAGTGGAAAGGCGACGTGATCTGCAGTGGCGTGGACAAGGGATCCTGCGGGTCGGATCCGGCGAGGTATTCGTCGTAGTTGTCGTAGCCATCGCCGTCCGGATCGCCGAACGGGCCGTTGTCGCCAAACGGGTTGAACGGATCGAGTCCGTGCATCTGCTCCCAACCATTGGGCAAGAAGTCGCCATCGGCGTCCATGTCCGGATCGAGAATGGCGGTCCGGTAAGTGAAGAGTCCGCCGGCCCGGACGAACTCACTGCACGCGTTGGTCATCACCATCACGTCAACGATCACCGACCCGATGCCACTGAGGGTGAACGTCCCGTTGCGCACATCAATGAACGCCGTATGCGAAGCGTTGGTCACGTACAGAGTGCCATCGGAGACCCTCACAACCCCCGGGACCTCAAGCGCACAGTCGCCGACGATCAGACTGGACGAAATCGTTGTCGTGCCGCCGGCCACGGTCAGTGTACCACCTTGCGAGGGCACAAAATAAACTTGGCCCACAATCACGTCGCCGGCCCGCCACGTACCGTTAGACACGGTCATCCGGCCGACGCCGGTGGGACCAACGTAGGTGGGGGCATTGGTGGTCGTCAATTGCCCGCCGGTCACCCACACGGTGCCGGTGGTGTTCTTGGCGAGCGCAATGCCGAGGACGTTAATGATAGTGGTGCCGCCGGCTACTGTAAGCGTGCCTTGTCCAGCACCGTCGTCAAAGAACAATGCGCCGACACCCACATCGCCCGCGAGCCACGTGCCGCCCGACACCGTCATCTTCCCGTAGGCGGCATCACCCACGTATGTGTAGCCATTGGTGGTAATCAGGAGTCCGCCGGTCACTGATACCACGCCGGTTGCTCCTCGTATCACACCGATGTCCAGCACGCCCAGCATATTGGTGCCGCCGGCCAAAGTCAGGTTGCCTTGCGCACCCACATAGTCGCCAACAGACACGAGGCCCGCCAGCCACGTTCCATCCAACACGTTCATCTGCCCGAAGCCTTGGCGGCCCACTTTGACGGCGTCGGTGGTGATGAGCGTGCCGGTGTTGAGCAGTATGAAGCCGTCGTCATATACGACGCCGTCAACGAGCAACACGGAGTTGGTGATCGAAACGGTGCCGCCGTTGGAGATGATAAGCGAGCCCAAGAGCGAGTTGAGGATGTGCAGGGGCGTCGCCGAACCGCCGGTGTTGAGAAACAAGGTGTTGAAGTTGTCGTTGAGTCCAATCTTCGGCGCCGACACCGTTACATTGCTGACGGTCAGCGTCGCCGGCTGGTTGACCGTCGTGTTATCAATGGTGATGGAGCGAAAGTGTTCAGTAGGCGGGGCGATGACAGCGTTGGTGATAAAGATGGCGGACTGGTTGATCGACGGTGCGACGCCCAATGACCAATTTGCCGCGGTCGCCCAGTTCCACGTGCCGCTTTGCGGATTGGCCCAACTGTTCACCTGCGCTTCGGCTGTCCCGTTGGTGAAGACGCCGCTCCAGATAAGCAGCGGGCCAAGAAAGCAGAATCGAAACCGGTTGGTTTTCATGATCCCTTCATTCCCTTTCTACGGCACGAGCCGAACCCGATAGGACCGAGACGAATGCGTGACAGCGACTTCCCTTCTTCACCGCCGATCCAATCAGAATCAGGCTTGCGAGTCGAGACAATTCCCGCGCGCCGAGCGCGCCCTGACGGGGGGAAGATGGAAAGGCAACGGCTGAGCGTGGCGGTAGCCATCACGCACGTGGGTCAGAGTCAATCACGGGATGGGCCAGAGAAACGTGTCGGTTCGCAGGAAATGCTCGATCTGCTGCGCGGTCTGGGCGGCCTTGCGTTCGACGGCTTCGTGCGTGTTGAATGCGTTGTGCGGCGTGAGGATGACATTGGGGCGGTCGGTTAGCGGAAAGCTCCCCTGCCCTGCACGCAACTCAGTCGCGACTCGCGACTCGTCTTCAAACACGTCAAGGGCGACACCGGCAAGGTGATCTTCGTCGAGCAGCCGGACAAGGTCGCGAGTCGGCGAGAGTTCGCCGCGCGCGATATTCACCAAGATGACGCCGGTCTTGGCTTGGCTCAACACGCTGTAATTGAAGTAGCCAACATTGTCTGCCGTCAGGTTCATCGCGCACACGATCACGTCCGCCCACGGCAAGCCTTCCTCGATGGAAACGTCCGCGCGGTTCGGTACGATGTCTACGCGGCGCACTTCCATACCGAGTCCGCGTCCAATTGTCACCACTTCCGAACCGATGTTACCGGCGCCGACGACGAGCAGATGTTTGCCCGCGCACTCCGCGCCGGTCAGTCCGTCACGATTGAAGTGGGCGAACTTATGGATCTGTTGCGGCAACTTCCGCAGCAACGCCATCCACAACAGCGCGGCTTGTTCCGCGACGGCGCGGCTACAATAGGTCGGCAGATAACCGCACGGAATTTTCAGCTTTGCGAGATGATCGTAACCGGTCGTGCGCGAAACGATACCGGCAAGCTTGTTTGTCCACTCTGCCGGTACGATTGACTGCGTGCGGATGCTGATGAGGGCTGCTGGCGGTTTGTTGTCGCTGGCTTCCTGAATCGTCTTGGATGTGAACCCGGTACCCAGCGTTGCCGGCAAACGCCGCCGCAACGCTTCGACTTCCTCCTCGAACGCTTCGTAGAAGTGAACGTCCATCGTTTTCATAAAAATTATCTCAAGTCGCGCCCGTTAGGGCGGGCTGTCCCAGCCCGCCGCTTTGCAGTTCCGGTCGCCAAACGTATGGCCAGTCGCGAGGCTGCGCGACCAGTCCCGCGCGGACGGGATTGTTCAAAATGTAGTCGGCTTTTTCGACGAGACTCTCATCACGGCGAAGTCGGCGGTCGAAAAAGCCGCGTTGCCAACTGATTCCATACTGGCGCGCGGTGTATTTCTTCCATTCGGAGATCACGTGTGACATGTCCTTGTCCGACGGAAAAGAAGCGAGCAGATGCGCATGATCGGGCATGAAGAGAATCAGGCGCAACGACCAATCGCGGCGGTCATGAAGGTGACGTGCCGAATTGAGCAAGCTTGGTGACGTTCGTGGATCGCAAAGTTGGTTTTGACCGCGCACGCGGCAGCAGATCGTCAAAAAGAACACAGCCTCCTCAATCTGGATGGCGCTGGGCACGTCGTGGGATAGGAGTTTCCGAGCCGATCTGTGCACAATCGGGAAAGTAACAATTCCCGGCCGTGTCGTCGAGACCGAACAGCGGCGCGGTGGGACACCGCGCCCTACCGGGACCACGAGAGGTGGCCGCCCTGTTGACACTCTTCCGTCGCGTCGCTAGTATGCGCGTGGTGGCGAGGGACGATTAGCTCAGTTGGCTAGAGCGCTTCCTTGACATGGAAGAGGTCACAGGTTCAAGTCCTGTATCGTCCACCATTTTTCATCAACCAAACACAGGAGAACATCATGGCACTGAAAGCTGGCGACAAGGCACCGGATTTTGAACTGACGACAAAAACTGCTGACGGTCCGAAACTGCTCAAACTCAGCGGCAACGCTGGTAAGAACACGGTTCTGTTGTTTTTTCCGATGGCATTTACCGGCGTCTGCACGAAAGAGATGTGCGAAGTATCTGCTGGACTTGGTCAGTATTCCTCGCTGAACGCCACCGTCTGGGGCATCAGCGGCGACAATCCGTTCGCGCAGGCGGCGTGGGCCGAGAAGGAAAAGATTACCGTGCCGTTGCTCTCGGACTACGAACACAAAGTCGCGCAAGCCTACGGGATCGCCTACTCAGCGTTTGCACCCGCGAAGAATCTCACGATGGGCGGCGTCGCCAAACGCTCCGCGTTCGTTGTGGACAAGGGCGGCGTCATCCGCTACGCCGAATCCAAGGACGATCCCGGTCAGCTTCCGAACTTCGAGAAGATCAAAGAGACGCTGGCGACGTTGAAGTAAGCGCGCTTGGTTGCTTGTTTCGGCGCGTCCTCCGTGACATGATGAGGCGTTCATGGAACAACAGACTCTCAGTCGCATCGCCGTTGTGGGAGATTATTTGCCTCGCCGCTGCGGCATTGCCACGTTCACCAGCGATCTGTGCGAAGCGATTGCGGCGCAGTATCCCGACACATCTTGCTTCGCCGTGCCGGTGAACGACACGGAGGAAGGCTATCCCTACCCCGCGCGTGTGCGTTTCGAGATGGCCGAGCGCGATATAGAATCCTATCGCCGCGCCGCCGACTTTCTGAACATCACCAACGTGGACGCCGTTTGCCTGGAGCACGAGTTCGGCCTTTTCGGCGGACCAGCCGGCAGTCACATCCTTGCGTTGCTGCGCGAACTGCGCATGCCGGTGGTCACAACCTTCCACACAATCTTGCGTGAGCCCGATCCACAACAGCGTCGGGTGATGAAGGAACTTACCGAATGGTCGGACCGGTTGGTGGCGTTGAGTCAACGCGGACGACAATTCTTGCAGGAGGTTTACGGCGTGTGCGCGGACAAGATCGACCTGATCCCGCACGGGATCCCGGACGTGCCGTTTGTCGATCCGAACTTTTACAAAGACCGCTTCGGCGTCGAGGGCAAGCTGGTGCTGCTCACGTTCGGACTGCTCTCTGCAAACAAGGGCATTGAATACGTCATCGAGGCCCTGCCGGGCATCGTGGCCACCAATCCGAACGTCGTCTATATCGTGCTTGGCGCGACGCATCCGCACGTCAAACGACACGAGGGCGAGACCTACCGCGTGATGTTGCAGCAACTCGCGCGCGAAAGAGGCGTCGAACAAAACGTGATCTTTCACAATCGCTTCGTCAGCCTCGAAGAATTGGTCGAGTTCATCGGCGCGGCGGACATCTACATCACGCCGTACCTCAACCGCGAGCAGATCGTCTCCGGCACGCTGGCCTACGCGGTCGGCGCCGGCAAGGCCGTGATCTCGACGCCATACTGGCACGCCGAAGAAATGCTCGCCGACGGACGCGGCGTGCTCGTGCCGTTCCGCGATGCGCCGGCGATTGCCACGGCGGTGAATGGCCTAATCAGCAACCAAGTCGAACGTCACGCGATGCGCAAACGCGCGTACCTGTTCGGACGCGAGATGGTCTGGTCGAACGTCGCCCGTCTCTCGATGGAAAGTTTCCAGAAAGCGCGCACCGAACGGCGAGGCGCAGCCCGGCATGCCGCCGCCGCCCGCACGCAGGAGAAACGTCCGATCGAATTGCCCGCGTTGAATCTCGATCACCTCCGTCGCCTCAGCGACGACACCGGCATGTTGCAGCACGCCGTGTTCACCGTGCCAAGTTATGCTGACGGTTACTGCACCGATGACAACGCCCGGGCGTTGATCACCACCGTGTTGCTCGAAGAACTGGGCGAGTCGGAGGAGATCAAAGGACTCGCCTCCGTCTATATGGCGTTCCTGTGGTACGCGTTTAATTTGGAGACGGGTCGGTTCCGCAATTTCCTCTCCTTCGAACGCCAATGGAAAGAGGAACGCGGCTCCGACGACAGCCACGGGCGCGCGTTGTGGGCGCTGGGCACCGTTCTGGGCCGTTCGGAAAAACGCGGCTTGTGCGGCACCGCCAGCCGGCTGTTTGAATTGGCGCTGCCCGAAATCGTGAAGACGACCAGTCCGCGCGCCTGGGCGTTTGCGCTGCTCGGCATCCATGAGTATTTGCGGCGCTACGCGGGAGATCGCAACGCACAGAACGCCCGCGAGGTGCTGGCGCAACGCCTTCTGGAGTCGTACCGGGCAAACAGCGCGCCCGACTGGCGTTGGTTCGAGAACAGCCTGAGCTACTGCAACGCCGTCTTGCCGCACGCGCTACTATTGAGCGGCCGCTTTCTCTCGCGTGGCGACATGTCGGAAGTCGCCTTCACCTCTCTCGGCTGGTTGGCCGATTTGCAACGCGCGAAGGAAGGCCATTTCGTGCCCATCGGCTCCAACGGCTTCTACACGCGCGGCGGCGAACGCGCCCGGTTCGATCAACAACCCGTCGAAGCCCACGCGATGATTTCCGCCTGCCGGGAAGCTTACCGGTCGACGAATGACGAGCGATGGCGACGGGAAGCCCAATCCGCCTTCGACTGGTTTCTCGGTCGCAACGATCTGCATTTGCCGATCTACGACCCCGCCACGGGTGGCTGCCGCGACGGCCTGCACGCCGATCGCGTCAACCAGAACCAAGGCGCCGAAGCCACGCTGTCATTCCTGCTCTCCTTGTTGGAACTGCGGCTATCAGAACAAGCACTCATCCCAGCAAGTGAGTAGAAAACCGAATTGAGAAGCCGAGGTAGCCACGATTTATTTTGAAAACCACCGCCATCCAACGTACCAACGTCACCTTACATCCGGACCGCAGCCGCGTCTTGGTCCGGCCGTTTTATCCCACGTCGGACGAGCGCGCCAACCGCATCTGCGCTCAGGTCATGGCGCTGCCCGACAGCGAAGTCCATACACTGCTGGAACAGGTGCAGGCCGAATTCGGTGAACGCCACCCGAAGACCCGCGAGTTCCTCCGACGACGGTTTGCTCAGGTGAAACCCTGGCTGCTCGCCGACCAGAAACTCTCCGAGGAACGGGAGTTGTTGATCGGTGCGTACTTCACCCACGAATACTCGTTCGAAGCCGCCGCGCTGTTCAATCCCTCGATCGTGCCGCACCCGGACCAGTCGGACCTTTCGTCCGGTTCGTTACGGTTCGTTCTCAGCCTGCGGGCCACGGGCGAAGGGCACATTTCCTCGATCACCTTTCGCACCGGATTCTTGGACGCCAACAACAACATCACGATCAACGAGCCGACCCGTTACAATTTGGAACCGGAGCAAGTGCCCAGTGAGTCCTATGAAAAAGGTTTGTTCGAGCGGAAACTTCAGGAACTCGGTTTGGCGGGCGACTTCAGCCGGCAGGCACTGCAAAGCTTGGGAAACTCGTTCACCTTGGATGAACTGCGCGCCAGCATCCGCCTCGCTGGGAAACAACTTCAGGCCCGCGACCAGGAAACTGAAGCAGCGGCTAGAAAAATCCTGACCCTGGCTCAGTCGAACTACGAAGTGCAGTTTCCGGCCGACTCACGCTTGTCCGAACGCGTGCTGTTCCCTGCGACGCCGTCGCAGAGCAACGGCATCGAGGACGCCCGCTTTGTTCATTTCCAAAACGAGGACGGCACGCGGACCTATTATGCGACGTACACGGCCTACGACGGCAAACTGATCCTGCCGCAATTCATCGAGACGCCCGACTTCCTTTACTTTAAATTCATCACGCTAAACGGTCCGGCCGTTCAGAACAAAGGCATGGCGCTGTTCCCGCGAAAAATCAACGGCCGCTACGCGATGCTCGGCCGGCAGGATGCCGAAAGCCTTTACATGATGTTCTCGGACGAACTGCATTTCTGGAACACCGCGCAGCCCTTGTTGAAGCCGGCGTTCCCTTGGGAATTCATCCAGTTGGGCAACTGCGGCTCACCGATTGAAACGGAAGCCGGCTGGCTCGTGCTCAGCCACGGCGTCGGGCCGATGCGGAAATATTGCATCGGCGCATTCCTGCTCGATCGGGATGATCCCACCAAGGTCATCGGCCGCCTGCGTGAGCCGCTCATCAAGCCGGACAAGCATGAGCGCGAGGGGTACGTGCCCAACGTTGTCTATTCCTGCGGCAGTCTCGTGCACAGGGGGCAGCTCATCATTCCCTATGCGATGTCCGACTACGCCACAACGTTCGCCACTCTGCCGCTCGACGGAGTGTTGGCCGCCATGGAATAGTCCAGCCCGGCAGCACTTCAGCGGTGCTCGACATGGGGAGCGTCGCTGGCAGCGGGTTACGGCACGCGGACGCGATAGTAGCTGGCCGGGAAATTGGTGACTGCGCCGGCGTCGAGATAGTTGGTGGCGTTGCCGACGGTGTTGGTGAGGAGAAGGATGTCGGTGTAGGCGTTGGTGTAACTGCCGCTGGCATCTCCGGTCGCTCGTTGCAGCACGTTGGTGTGGCAGATGCCGCCGGTGATCCAACTCACGCGAATGTCGGCACCTTCGCGCGTGATCCCTGTCACCCGGTACGGCACAGCACCGGTCAGCACCACGATGATTTTTCCCGCCATCGTCCCCCCCGTATGGCCACAGCCCGTGTCCAGACCGTGAACCGTGCAGCGGTAGTTGAAGGTGCCGAGTTCAGTGAACGTATGATTGAACGTAAAGGGCGTGACATGAACGCCAGAGTCCCAACTCTCCAACTGTCCCGCAGCCGCGGTGGTGCTGTGGCCAATCCCATCGCTTGCCCACACCCATTGAACCGTGTCACCGAGATTGATCGTGGGATCGACATGGGTTCCTGTTTGCGGCGACACGAAATCAAAATTGATGACGTTAATCGTGTTCGTGGCGGCGAAGGCAGCCAACACGAGAACGTGCCAGATAGATACCGAGGCCAGAATCAGCTTGGTCGCAGTTTTCATTCCGAGACTGCACGGTACGATGTCAGAGAAACGACCGCTTTCAAGAAGAATGTCGGATTGACACCCGGCTTCGGGGTTGCTTCTGCCGGCGGCATGGCGTCTAATTCGTGTTAGCCGAACGAAAGGAGATGGTTCTATGATTCGAGGCGTGCACACGATGTTCTACTCTTCCAAGGTTGATGAACTCCGGGCCTTCATTCGCGACAAGCTTGGACTGCCTTGCACAGATGTTGGTGGCGGCTGGCTGATCTTCGATCTTCCTGAAGCCGATTTGGGTTGCCATGAACATGAAACGCACACGATATCGGTGCCGTCGGGGACGCCGCACATTTCGTTCTATTGCGACGACATTCATCGTACGGTCAGCGAACTGAAGGAACGCGGCGTTGAGTTCACCGATGAGATTACGGATGCCGGCTGGGGACTGAAGACGCGTTTCCGAGTGCCCGGTGACTTTGACATCGAGTTGTACCAACCTAGCTACAAGAAACAGAGGAGCAACCGGAAATGAAAGTGAATCCAGTCCCCGACGATTGCGGCAACGTCATTCCGTACCTGCTGGTCCCGGACGTCGCGCGGCTTATTGAGTTTTTGAAGCAGGCGTTTGATGGAATTGAGCGGGCGAAAATCTCGCGACCGGATGGCACGGTGCTCCATGCGCAGGTGCGCATCGGGAACTCGCTCTTGATGATTGGTCAACCACAAAGCCCGTGGAAACCCCGGCCGTCCATGCTCTATTTGTATGTCGCCGACGTTGACGCCACGTACCGGCGGGCCATCGCGGCGGGCGCTCAATCCGTGCTTGAACCCGCCGATATGTTCTATGGCGATCGCCACGCCTGTGTGAAGGACGTGGCGGAGAATGACTGGTGGATCGCGTCACGCATCGAGAACTTGTCGCTAGAGGAGATCCAGAAGCGCGCCACCGCCTTCTATCAGCAGAAGGCGAAACAGGGCACGTAACACTCGGACTTCCACCTTGCCGCCCGGCTAGGGCTTCGTGATCGTTGTAGTGACGTTGATCAACTTCTGGATGCTTCCTTGGGTCGATGGGTCTGGGGCATATTCCGTCTCGCCGTCCAGCACCACCGAACCCGTAGCCACCGCCTCCCGAATCGCGCCGCGAAATCTCTGAATCACTATCGTGCCGTCGGGCTTGGTCGCACTGAAATCCTTGCTGCTTTGAATCGGCCCGCTAAACTTCCAGACCAGATTCACGTAGAGAAGATGGTTCTCAAGAGTTCCAATATCTTGTACCGGAATTGTGGTTTTGAGGGAGGCGCTCTTGAGATCCTCGCTGATTACCAGCTTCTGGACGAAGGTAGAGCCGTTCGCGAAAATAACGGGGATCAACTGACAATTGTCGAATACGACCAGACTTACGTCCGCATTAGGACTAAGGGTCTTCGTCCCATTCGGCAAAATTCGCTCCACTTGGTCTGCCCCTGTGATGTCCACATCGGCTTGGATGCAACCGGTTTCGTCCACGGATGAGAAGTGTGCATACACGCTCTTCGACTTTAGAGCGTCTATCGTCACCGTCGGCAGACTGGCGGCGAAGGCTGGACTGAGGATGGCCCCGGCAAGGCTGGCGGCGAGCAGGACTGCTTTCTTCATAACGCTTCTCCTGATGAAATAAAAGTTGACCCGACTCGAAATGAAGACTGGGGTTATTCTGCATTGCCGGGCCGGTAAGTCAAGTAGGAAGTAGGCTGCGCGGTGTCCTCATCTGGAGGGCCACGCTCCGTCGTGGCCGCATTTCGCGAACGGACGCGACGGAGCGCGTCCCTCCAAAGCAGAAAAGGTAGGGACGGCGCGCCGCGCCGTCCGCCGGGCGCGAGCGCCCTATCTCGGAATTGCTCAACACTCTCGAATGACAACCTTCCCGGCTGACTGTGCGATACATGGCACTACCATGTATCCTGCTTCTTCGACAGCCGATTCCATCCGACGGCGCGTGGTAAGAAAGGTGTAGGCCGCGTCACTGACGCGGCGCCGGGCTTTCGCCGCGTGGGGTCACGCGGCCTACAACTACGGATAATGGCGGTCTCTTGTTTAACGACTCGGCGAGCCTGTTCCCCAACGGCGTCGGCAGGGTTGAAGTTGCGGCGGGACTCCGTTAGACTACGGCCATGAATTACCAGGTGGTGGTGCATCGCGAACCGAAGGGCGGGTACTGGGCGGAGGTGCCGGCGTTGCCGGGGTGTGTCTCGCAGGGCGACACGCTGAAGGAGTTGCAGGTCAACGTTCGCGAGGCGATGGCGGGTTATCTGACAGTGTTGCACGAAGAAGGACGAAAGCCGGAAGAAATCCAGGTGCTGGAAATCGCCCTTTGAAGGCGCACAGCGGCAAGGAGGGAGCGAATGAGCGTGCGTATTCATCCCCACGCCCGAGCGCGAATGGTGGAACGGGGCGCAACGGAGGCCGAGGTCATCACCACCGTTGAGCAGGGCGAGCAGTTCCCGGCAAAGTTCGGGCGCACGGGATTTCGCCGCAATTTCGCCTATGGGCAGCAGTGGCGCGGACGGGTTTACCCCTCCAAACAACTGGAGGTGATTGCGGTGGCAGAGAATGGTTGGCTGGTGCTGACGGTTGTTGTAAGATACTTCTGACTGGAAGGGAGCAGACGATGAAACTGACTTACGATCCGCGGTATAACATTGCGTACCTGCGATTTCACGAGAAGACCGCGGCGGTCGAGACGATCCACGTCAGTGACGAGTTGAACGTGGACATCTCTCCGGATGGCACGGTTTACGGCATCGAATTGCTCAACGCCAACGAGCAACTGCGCGGCGAGGACCGGGGCAAACTGGTGGTGGTGAACGAAGAACGCAACGAACGCGCGGAGATGCCTCTGGATGTGACGCCCTCGGCCACCGGCGTCCGCGAGAAGCCGGGCAAGAAATACGGTAAGTAATCCTTCTAGTTCAACAACAGGCTTCACCCTGCTTGCCCGCCTGAGGCGGACTTGCCTAAAGCGCGTTGCTTCGTATAATGCGTTGGAACATGGGCAACGCACATAATCTTTTCAATTCACTCCAGAACTTTGATCTCGGCGGCGGTCGCAAAGGACAATTCTACTCGCTACCGGCATTAGAAGCCGCCGGCGTCGGGAAAATCTCACGACTGCCGGTCAGCATCCGCATCGTGCTCGAATCGGTGTTGCGCAACGTGGACGGGCAGAAGGTCACGGAGCGCGACGTGCGGACGCTGGCGAACTGGAACGCGAAGTCACCGGCACAGGAGGAAATCCCGTTCATCGTCGCGCGGATCGTGTTGCAGGATTTTACCGGCGTGCCACTGCTGGTTGACCTCGCGGCGATGCGTTCGGCGGCGGCGCGGATGAACAAAGATCCAAAGATCGTCGAGCCGCTCGTGCCGGTCGATCTCGTGGTTGACCACTCGGTGCAGGTGGACTTCTTCGGCACGGCTGACGCACTGAAGTTGAATCTCGAAATGGAGTTCAAGCGCAACCGGGAACGTTACCAACTTCTCAAGTGGGGTCAGCAAGCGTTCGACACGTTCAAGGTCGTGCCGCCCGGCATCGGCATCGTGCATCAGGTCAATTTGGAGTATCTCGCGAAAGGCGTGTTGTCATCCGGCGACATTTACTATCCGGACACACTCGTCGGCACGGATTCACACACGACGATGATCAACGGACTCGGCATCGTCGGCTGGGGCGTCGGCGGCATCGAGGCCGAAGCCGGTATGCTTGGTCAACCGGTGTATTTCCTCACGCCGGAAGTTGTCGGCGTTCACATGACCGGCGCGCTCGGTGCGGGCGTGACGGCAACCGATCTCGCGTTGCACGTCACGCAAATGCTGCGCAAGGCGAAGGTCGTCGGCAAGTTTGTGGAGTTCTACGGCTCCGGTGCGGCGAGCTTGCCGGTGGCCGACCGCGCGACGGTCGCGAACATGGCGCCGGAGTATGGCGCGACGATGGGTTTCTTCCCGGTTGACGACGAGTCGCTGAACTATCTGCGCGCCACCGGCCGCACCAACGAGCAAGTCGTGGCGTTCGGCAATTACTTCAAAGCGCAAGATATGTTCGGCATCCCGCAAAAAGGTCAGTGCGATTACAGCGTTGATCTCGAACTCGATCTCGCCGATGTAAAGCCGAGCGTTGCCGGGCCGAAACGTCCGCAAGACCGCATCGAGTTGCCGCGATTGAAGGAGCAATTCGTTGCGCTTTTCGAGAAGTCGGTCGCCGAAGGCGGCTACGGCAAGCCGGCCGCTGAACTGAACAAACGCGTAGGCGTTGATCTCGATGATCGGACGCTCCCCGCCGTTCCCGACAAACCTTATGGAGGCGGCAAGAAGCAAGTTTCGGCTAGTGAATCGGAAATGCGCGATCAGCATCCCACGCCCGATCCCGACCTCGCCTTCGTCCCGCCACGCAACGGCGATGTGGAAATCGGTCACGGCTCGGTGGTCATCGCGGCGATCACGAGCTGCACGAACACGTCGAACCCAAGCGTCATGCTCGGTGCCGGTCTGCTGGCGAAGAAAGCTGTTGAGCGCGGGTTGAAGGTGCCGGCGTACGTGAAGACTTCGCTCGCGCCGGGCTCGCGCGTCGTGAGCGATTACCTCACTAAGGCCGGCTTGCAGAAGTATCTCGACGCGCTCGGCTTCAATCTGGTCGGTTACGGTTGCACGACGTGCATCGGCAACTCCGGACCGTTGCCGGCACCGATTGAAGACGCGGTGACGAAGAACGATTTGGTCGCGGCGAGTGTGCTGTCCGGCAACCGCAACTTCGAGGCGCGGGTGCATTCGAGCGTGAAGGCGAATTTTCTCATGTCGCCGCCGCTCGTCGTGGCGTTTGCGTTGGCGGGACGAGTGGACATTGATCTGACGAACGAGCCGATCGCCAACGGCGTTTACCTGAAAGACATCTGGCCGTCGCTCGCGGAAATTCGCGACGCGATGAAGACGGCGATCAAACCCGAAATCTTCCGCGCGTTGTACAAGGATTTCGCGGCGCAGAATCCGGCGTGGAACGAAATCCCCTCCTCCGTCGGCAAGGTTTACCGGTGGGACGAGAAGAGCACGTACATTCAAGAGCCGCCATTCTTCCAGAGTTTCTCGATGCAGCCCGGTCAGATCACCGAGATCAAAGGTGCGCGCGCGCTCGGTATCTTCGGCGATTCGGTAACGACCGACCACATTTCGCCTGCTGGCAGCATCAAGAAGGATTCGCCCGCCGGCAAGTATCTCATCGAGCACGGCGTTGATCCCGTTGATTTCAACAGCTACGGCTCGCGGCGCGGCAACGACCGGGTGATGACGCGTGGTACGTTCGCCAACGTGCGCATCAAGAACCTCATGGTGCCGGGCACGGAGGGGGGCGTGACGAAGTATTTTGGTGTAGAGGCGGCTGTCCCCAGCCGCAAATCCTCTGCCACTGCCGCTGAGACAGCGGCTACTACACTGCCGATCTACGATGCGGCGATGAAATATCAGCAAGCCGGCATCCCCCTCATTGTGTTCGCCGGACAGGAATACGGCACCGGCAGTTCGCGTGACTGGGCAGCGAAAGGCGCGGCGTTGCTCGGTGTGCGCGCAGTCGTAGCGGTAACCTTCGAACGCATTCATCGCTCCAATCTTGTCGGCATGGGTGTCCTACCGTGTCAGTTCAAGGAAGGTACAACGGCGCAGACGTTGAAGCTCGACGGGACCGAAACGTATGACCTTGTCGGACTCACGAATGATGTCAAACCCCGGCAAGAGTTGACGCTGGCGATCAACGGCAAGCAACGTGTGCCGGTGATTTGCCGCATTGATACGCCCATCGAGGTCGAATACTACCGGCACGGCGGGATTTTACCATTTGTGCTCCGGCAGCTTGTCGGGAAAAGCTAATCCAGATTACGACGCGGCACTGGCTTCTGCGACTTTGACCTTTGGAGCGACCGGCGCCACTCCGACCTCGACGGCGACCAGACAGATGTCGTCCGTCAGTGTCGCTGATTCTACGAACTGATTCACCGCGGTGATGATGGCTTCGTTCAATCCACTCGCGTTGAGATTGATATGGCGTTCGATCACTTGGGCAAGCCGGTCGCGGCCAAATTGCTCTCCGCCCGGGTTGGCCGCTTCCACGATGCCGTCAGTGAACAGGACAAACATGTCATCCTTTTTGATGAAGCTGGTGAAACTGGTGTAGGAGTTGTCGCGGAACAAGCCGAGGGCCGGGTTGTTTTCCAGATGTTGCACGAGCGAGGCGACCTTCTTGCGGGAGCGGTCGGCCAGCAATGGCGAGGGATGACCGGCGGAGGCGTAGGTGGCGAGGCATTTCTGTGTGTCGATCACGAGATAGAATGCGGACGCGAACACGACCTGCTTGCTCTGCTGGACGATGTCGTAGAAGTGCTGGTTGATGAGCGCCAGAAAACGGGCTGGGTCGTGGGCCTGGGGCACGAGATCTTGCAGCAGCGTTCGCAGGATGGCGGTGACGAGCGCCGAGCGCGCGCCGTGGCCCATGACGTCGGCGATGAAGATACCGGCGCCGTGACCGGACAGTTTTAGCACGTCGAAGAAATCGCCGCCGACGGAACTGGCCGGCTTGTAGATGTGGTGGAAGTTGAGTGTGAGCGCGTCGCCGTCGGTGCCGGACACTTGCGGGAAGCTGCGCGGCATGAGGGCTTCCTGGAACTCTTTGGCGAATTGGAGGTCGCGCTGGATCGCGTTGGTCTTGATGGCAATTTCTTCTTCCAATTGTTCGTGATAACGGAGGACACGGTTGGCCATCGAACTGAAGTCGCGCGCCAGTTCTTCGATTTCATCATTGGTCTGAATTTCCCGGATGCTTTCCAGAACATCGGGCGATTGTTTCGAACTGAGTGGTCCGGCTTCTGTGGATTCCGCGCCGGCGGCTTCGTCGAGTTTGGCGGAAGACGCCACCTCCTGTGCGGCGGACCGGAGAAGTCGGATGGGCCGGATGATCTTGCGGTTGGCGATGTACAAGCCCGCCCAACTGAAGCCGATCACGATGAAACCGCCGCTGATGGAGAGCATCCACAGTTGCCGGTGGAACGGCGCCAGCACGGCTGCCGCGTCGTCGTAGACGATGACGTAGAGCGGCTTCAGTCCCGAAGCAACCGTGTCGCCAATCAGCCGGCCCGTCAGCCGCAGCGGCGCGAACCCGACGAGCTTGAGGTGGCCATCCTTGAACTTCACCAGCGTCCAGCCTGACAATCCGCGGGCGACGCGCTGCATTGTCTCCTCCGAGATTCTTTCCGGAAGAGGTGCGTCTTGCTTGCTGAGAAGTCGGACAAGAATCTGGCCGTCGCCCAGCACCACGAGAGAGACCGGCCGATCACTGAGCAGAATTCCCTGCGTGGTGGCAAACAGAGGCGAGGAATTGATCACGCCCTTGATGACTCCGACCGGTGGATCGGTGAGATGATCGAGGCGACGGCACGGAATCGCGACATCCACGGAGTAGACGCCGGCGCTTTCATCGAAATTGATGCCCTCGACGTGGGCGTATCCGGCAGGCAGGCGGATGGCCTTCTGCCACCATTCCTCGTCGGCTTGCCAGTAGTCGGAGGTCTTGCCGGTGGACGCGATGAGTTGCCCTTTGATGTCAGTGACGAAAATCTCGGCAAACAACGGACAGACGGATTGGAATGACCTCAACTCTTTGGCGATGTCGTTGGTCAGAATCGCCTGCAGTTCGGCGCTCTGTGGCGTCAGCTCCGGCCAGCGCGCTTCCATTTCCTTGATCCGTACGGCGAACTGCTCGTCGGTCCATGCCGGGAGGGTTTTGTTGATTTGTTCGATCTGCGGATTCAGGTCGGAAAGCAACAGCCAGTCGTTGAGTTCTTCGACTTCTTTGTTCAGAACGAGACCCAAGCTCTGGGCCAGGTGCATGGACGCGGCTTGAAAGAGCGCCCCCTTCTCGCGCTGGTAGTAATAATGACCCAAGACCCAGATGGCGCTAATGGCAATGCACAGCGGGATGACCGCCGCAATGACAAGGATGCCGATGAATTTTGTTCGTATTCCCAGTTGCACAAGGAATTCCTCGTTCCCCCACCTCTCTTACCATAAACGCCGCGGCGCGACAATCATTCAGCCGTGGAGCGCAGAGCGGTCTTGACATCGTGGGCTCTGGCGGTAATCTTTAGTTGAAATCAGACAAAAACTGTCTTATTTAAGAGTTGATCGAGGAGTGTTGAAGATGGCTGATACCTTTGAGATTCAAGACCTGCACGTGGCGATCGAAGACAAGCCGATTCTGAAAGGCGTGGATTTGGTCGTTCGCAAAGGCGAGATCCACGCCCTGATGGGACCAAATGGCTCGGGCAAGAGCACGCTGGCCAACGCCATCATGGGACACCCCAAGTACAAGGTGACCGGGGGCAAAATCCTGATGAAGGGCGAGAACATCTTGGAAATGGACCCGGACGAGCGGGCGCGAAAGGGATTATTCCTCGCGTTCCAATATCCGTGCGAAGTTCCCGGCGTGCGGACGAGTAATTTCCTGCGGCTGGCCTGCAATGCGCGGGCCGGTAAAGAAATTGATGTGATGGAGTTCCACGACAAGCTCGAGCAGAAAATGAAATTCCTCGAAATCAACGAGCAGTTCATGAAACGCTATTTGAACGAAGGCTTCTCCGGCGGCGAAAAGAAGCGCAACGAAATTCTGCAGTTGATGATGCTCCAACCCGAATTCGCGGTGATGGACGAAACAGATTCCGGGCTGGACATCGACGCGCTGAAGGTCGTTTCACGCGGCATCAATGAACTGCGCGGCCCGGACCTCGGCGTTCTGATCATCACCCACTACGAACGAATCCTCCGGTACATCACACCCGATTTTGTTCACATCCTGGTCGACGGCAAAATCGTAAAGTCCGGTGGCCCCGATCTCGCAGCCCACTTGGAAGAGCACGGCTACGATTGGATCGTCAAAGAAAGCGAACCGGCGCCGGCCACGCGCTAGAGGATAAAACATGAGCACAACAACCGAACCAATTCTGGGCGGCGCCTACAAGGAAGGCTTCCACGACGATATTAAGGCCCTTCACAAAGTGCCGAAGGGCGCGTCGCACGAAGTCATCGATTACATGTGCGACGTGAAGGGCGAGCCGGACTGGATGCGCGAGTTCCGGCACCGCAGCCTCGATATTTTTCTGAAGAAGGACCTGCCACCGTGGATGCCGGGGTTGCGCGACATTGATTACGACGCAATTACCTATTACGCCAGTCCGGTCGATAAATCCGCGAACCGGTGGGAAGACGTGCCGGAGGAAATCCGCCGCACCTACGACAAGCTCGGCATCGCGAAAGAAGAACAAAAACTCCTTGGCGGACTCGGCGCGCAGATCGACAGCGAGATGGCGTACCACAACATTCAGGAGTCGCTCTCGAAAAAGGGCGTTGTGTTCCTGAGTTGCGACGATGGGATGAAACAGTATCCCGAAATCTTCAAAGAGCACTTCGCCAAGGCCATTCCGCCCGAGGACAACAAGTTCGCCGCGCTCAACTCCGCGTTTTGGAGCGGCGGCTCGTTCGTTTACATCCCGAAAGGCGTGAAGTGCGATATTCCGCTCTCCGTTTACTTCCGTATCAACGCCGAACAGTTCGGCCAGTTCGAGCGCACGCTGATCATCTGCGAAGACGACAGCTTCTGTCACTACGTCGAAGGCTGCAGCGCACCGGTCTACACCACGAATTCGCTCCACGCCGCCGTCGTAGAAATCTTCGTCAAGGAACGCGCTCGTTGCCGGTACACGACGATCCAGAACTGGAGCACCGACGTGTACAACCTCGTCACCAAACGCGCGATGGTCTACGGCAAAGGCGTCATGGAATGGGTCGACGGCAACCTCGGCTCGAAGCGCACGGTGAAATATCCGTCCGTTTACATGGTTGGCGAAGGCGCGCACGGCGAGATTCTCTCGCTCGCCTCCGCCGACAAAGGAATGTGGCAGGATGCCGGCGCGAAGCTCGTGTTCTTTGCAGACAACTGCACCGGCCGCATCAACTCGAAGTCCATTAGCGGCCACGGTGGCCGGGCTTCTTACCGGGGCTTGGTGCAGGTCAACGAGCAGGCGAAGAACTGCCGGGTGCAGGTCAATTGCGACGCGCTCATCCTTGACGAACGCAGCCGGTCCGACACGTATCCGGTCATGGAAGTTGACGGCGACCTCGCCACGGTCGAACACGAAGCCAGCGTCTCCAACGTTTCCGAAGAACAACTGTTCTATCTCATGAGCCGCGGCATCAAGAAGGAAGACGCCGTCTCGATGATCGTCAATGGTTTCATCGAACCGATCGTCAAAGAGTTGCCCATGGAATTCGCCGTCGAGATCAACCGGCTCATCAATCTGCAAATGGAAGGCTCAGTCGGGTAAGCGGCAACGGCTGACCGAGAACCCGTGGGGGCGGCGAGTGGCCCCGCCCCCACCCCAATTCACGATGACAACTGCACTGACCCAACAGACTCTCGAAGCCATCGCCTCCGGCAACCCCGCGTGGCTGAAAGCCTACCGGCAAGCCGCGTGGCAAACGTTCGAGAAACTTCCCCTGCCCACGCGCCGCGACGTGGAATGGCAGCGCTTCGACCTCCGGGCGCTCAAACTCGACAAAGTTTCCCTCAGCGAATCTTCAATTGTCGAGAAGCTGGCCGGAACCGCGAAGGACGGCGTCATCTTCTGCGACATGCAAACCGCGCTGACCAAGCACGGCGACCTCGTGAAACAATATCTCGGCAAAGGCATCGCGCCCGATGAACCGCGCAAGTTCGCCGCGCTTCATGCCGCCTTTTGGAATACCGGCACGTTCCTCTACGTCCCGCGTGGAATCAAAGTCAACACGCCGCTGGAAGTCGTGTACGAATTCAGCGGACAAAACGTGGCCGGCTTCCCGCACACACTCGTCGTCGTCGAGCCCGGCGCCGAAGCGACGCTCGTGCAGAAATTTGTTGGTGGTCCGGCTGCCGGTACCAACGGCGCACCGAGCGTTCATGCCAGCGGCACCGAAGTCTTCGTCAAGGAAGGCGGTCACCTGCATTACATCAGCATGCAAAACTTTTCGCCCAACGTGTTCGACTTCACGCTCAAACGCGCGCACGTGGAGCGCGACGCTGAAATCGACTGGGTCATCGGCATGTTCGGCGCCAGTTTCCAGCGTTACGACATCGAATGCGTCATGGAAGGCGAAGGCGGCACCAGTTTCATGTACGCCGTCGGCGTCGCCGATCACCGCCAGCAATTCGGCCAGTTCACCAAGCAGCACCACAAAACCGGCAACACCGTCAGCGACTTGATGTTCAAGAACGTCTTGCGCGACGCGGCGGTCAGCAACTACGCCGGGATGATCAAGGTCGAGAAAAACGCCAATGGCACGAACGCCTATCAAGCCAACCGCAACCTCGTGCTCAGCGACAAGGTCAAGTGCGATACAAAACCGATTTTGGAGATCGAGTCCAACCAACTCCGTTGCACACACGGCGCAACGGTCGGACGACTCGACGAAAATCAAATCTTCTATCTGCGCAGCCGCGGTTTGAAAGAAGAGCAGGCCCGGCAGGTGTTGATCGAGGCGTTCCTCGACCCGGTGCTGGCGCGCATTCAGGTTGACAGCGTGCAGAAGGAGTTTGCTAGTCTGATCCACCAGAAGGCGGTGCGCCAACAAGCATGATCGAAGTCCTCGACGCTGTCGAACTCGAAGAAATCCGGGACGACTTTCCCCTGCTCCGCCAGCGCGTCCACGGCAAACCGCTGATCTATCTCGACAACGCCGCCACCTCGCAAAAACCCCGGCTGGTCATCGAGGCCCTCAACGACTACTACGTCCGCTACAACGCCAACGTCCACCGCGGCCTTCACGCGCTGGCCGAACGCGCCACCAGGGAATACGAACGCGCCCGAGAAAAAGTCACCAAGTTTATCAACGCACCCTCACCGGAATGCATCATCTTCACACGCGGCACCACCGAAGCCATCAACCTCGTCGCCTACTCCTGGGCGCGCCACAATCTCAAAAAAGGCGATGAGATTCTGCTCACGTGGATGGAACATCACAGCAACACGGTGCCGTGGTATCAAGTCTGCGAGGCGACCGGCGCCGTCGTCAAACGCATCGAACTCAATGCGGACGGCACCCTGCGCCTCGACGACCTCGATAAACTGATCACCGGCCGCATCAAGCTTGTCGCGATCACGCAACAATCCAACGTCCTCGGCACGATCAATCCGGTACGCCAGATTGCCGACGCCGCGCACAAAAAAGGCGCGCTCATTCTCGTGGACGGCGCCCAGAGCGTGCCGCACATGGCGGTGGACGTGCAGGCGCTCGACGCCGACTTCTTCGCGTTCAGCGGCCACAAGATGTGCGGGCCAACCGCCAGCGGTGTTCTCTACGGCAAGCGCGAGTTGCTCGAAGCGATGCCGCCATTCATGGGCGGCGGCGAAATGATCAAGGAAGTGTGGTTCGATCACGCTGTCTACAACGACCTGCCCTACAAGTTCGAAGCCGGTACGCCCAACATCGCCGAGTCCATCGGCTTGGGCGTCGCCGTGGATTACCTCCAGAAAGTCGGCTTGGAAAAAATCCGCAAGCACGAGAAACAAATCACGCAGTATGCGCTGGACCGTCTGAAAGAGTTCCGGGAAGTCGTCGTGTACGGACCGACGGACATGGAAAAACGCGGCGGCCTCGTCTCGTTCACGCTCGGCGACGTGCATCCGCACGATCTTTCGACGTTCCTCGATCAGGACGGCATCGCCATCCGCGCCGGTCACCATTGCACGATGCCGTTGCACAAAAAGCTCGGTCTGACCGCAACAGCGCGTGCTAGCTTTTATCTCTACAACACGCGCGACGAAGTGGATGCGTTCATCGAAACGCTGCACAAGGCCAAGAAGTTCTTCGGCGCGTGCCCGACCGGCCGGCAGATGGGTTTCTGAGCCTTTCAGTGTTGACAGCCGCCGCGCGAAGCCGCCTAGCCTTGACTCTGACGCCCTTCCCCGCTACAACCGCCTCAGGATTACTTTCCAAGAGAGCGAGGCTTAACTCTTCATGGCATTAGAATCCACACTCACCGACATCGTCGCCCGCCTGCGCCAAGGCCGGTTTCCCCTCCTGCACGTTTGTCACCCTGAGTGTGTCGAAGGGTCTCTGTCGTTCACCACGAAGTCACGAAGATCACGAAGTCACGTGCCTACAGAGTCAGCCCGCAAAGAATACCGCAGCCGCAATCACCGATCCCGAGCCTGGGGCCACCGGCTTTCGCGTTGCGAATAGCAACTTGGCCTGTTAAAATCGGGGCGAATTGCCATGACGAAAACGATAGAAAAATCTCAGATTGAGCGCGCGACGGTGTGGGCGATCGTGGGAATTATAGTCACGGTAATCGTGGCGGTGCCGGGGATTTACTTCGCAATGAAATCGCCCAAGCCGTCCGTTCGGTACAGCATTGTTTACGAATCAAACGTTCTCGATGTCCACAATCCGCTTAAGGATCTGACAATTTTATACCGTGGCGAGGATTTACGCGCACAAAAGAAGAACCTGCGGATTATTAGGGTCAAGGTTGTAAATAATGGACAGGTGGATATCAAACAGGGTGATTTCGACCAAACAGAGCCCTGGGGACTACAGCTGAAAAATGCACAACTGGTGGAAACTCCAAGAATTCTTGAGTCAAATTCAGATTACATTTTATCAAAGCTTGCGGTCACTCAAACAAACAACGTGATCGAGTTTACAAAAGTAATCTTTGAACGGGAGAAATTCTTCACGCTAGAACTGCAGGTCCTCCATGATATAGGACAGACTCCAGAACTGTCTGTGGTGGGGAAAATCGTTGGCATTGAGAAGCAGATTGTGGTTAGGGAGACGACCGAGAAGGCGAGTCCATCTTTTTGGGGCCAGGTATTCTCCGCACCGACTGCGCTAGTTCAAACCGTAAGGGTTCTCACGTACGGTCTAGGAGGCATTCTTGTATTTGCAGGAGTAATAATCGTGTTGTTTACGATTGACGATGCCCGAGAGAAGCGTAAGAAAAGGAAACTTGCCAAGAGGACTCAAGGCTATCTGGGCGATGCGCTTCAAAACAAGACAGACGCCGACGAAGAACTCATGAAGTCGTTGTTTGAAAGTGCTCGTGGACGGGTCGAGACACTGAAGCAGATGAGGGAAACGGTAACCTCAGAAGGCGGACTTCAGCAGTTGGCTGCGCAAATGAGGTCGATGCACCGAGTTGAACCCGGTGTTGATGTCGCACGGAGAAGAGCTTTCAGACAGTTGATGAATTGGCCCAAGGGTTTTATTTCGTACGACAGCAGGATGAATAAGGTCAACGTCGATAAGGCCAATCTCCGACTTCTGAACGAACTCATTCAATACGTCGAATCACATCCGCCTGATGCGAGTCTGCTTGAGGGATTGGCACCAGCGAGCCCGCATATGATCGTTGACGCTCGAGGAGGCGTAGTGACCATCGACGGCAGTTGGACAGATATTGATTCTGCGCCGGTTCCCGCGCCTGACGTAAGAATCGTTGGGCTGCAGTATGCGCCTATGACAGTAGGTCGTGGAGGGCAGCTTACGCTTACGTATACAATCGAGAGCCAGGCCGATATTCCCGAGGGGATTTGGCTTGGAGCGAATCTAACAGCGGCTGGCAAGAATATGATTTTTAACACTAAGGAGGATAAGCCGGTTCAGATTCAGGCTGGCAATCATAACTATTCGCGGGTCTTAACCATACCTGCGGATTCGTCGGCCGGAACTTATAAACTAACCGTGGGAGTTTGGCTTGGACCAGTTGGTGACTCAAAGAAATCCAGAAGCTTGTGCAGACATTCCCCAGCGGTAAGTATTACCGTGCAGTGACCGCAATGCGCCGGAGCCGGTTTGGCAGCGAAGCGACGACGTTGCACTGGTGCAGAATTGATGAATGGGAAGCGGAAGCTCTCAGCCCTCAGCTCTCAGCGTTCAGCATTCAGCTTAGCCGGTCTGGCTGATGGCTGAAGACTGCTAGCTGATAGCTTCCACAACCAGCATCCGTTCGCCGAACATCCAGCAATACCTCGCTCATCGCTTCGCAAGCTAGCCTCTCGCGCTTCAAATTCGCCCGGCAAGATTCCGCGTTACTTCCGCGCGACAGCCACGAGCCGGTTGGCCGTGTGATCGTAGGGCACGCCGGTCAGATCGCCATAAATCTCCACTGAGTCGAAGCCGCATCCCTTGAGCAACGCGGTCATCTCGGCTGCCGAGTAGAGCCGGTGCGAAACTCTGAATTCTTGCCGGGACTGGTCTTTCAGCAGAATCCAGCGATTATCAATCCAGCTCCAATCCTTGCTGATGCGCCGTTCCTCCAACAAGATGACGCCGTCCTCTTCGCGCCAATCGCGCTCGCGGAAAATGCGCGCCAGAACTTCCTTGCCGACCGAGTCCATCACCAGTGCGCCGCCCGGTTTCAGCGAGCGATGGAGATTCACCAGCACTTGCCGGTCCTCGGCCGGGTTCTCGAAGTATCCGAAGGAAGTGAACAGGTTGATCACGCCGTCGAACGCTTCTGGCCGAGAAAACCGTCTCATATCTTCCTGCACGAACTCGACCTCGAGTTTCTCCTCGGCCGCTTGTTGCCGGGCCTTTTCCAGGTACGACAGCGTCCTGTCCACGCCGGTCACGCGAAACCCGCGTCGCGCCAATTCCAGCGAATGTCGTCCCGGCCCGCAGCACAGATCGAGAATCGCGGCGGGAGCTTTCACGCTCAACAGCGCGACGACTTCTTCGATCTCGACCGGTGCCGCCGCCCAACGCGGCCCGGCAAACATCAGGTTCGCCACCGTCTCCCAAAACTCGTCCTTTTCGTACCAGGCTTTCATGCGCTTGACGTGAGCATAGCTTCCCGGCTTCCCGGTGAGAAGAAAGATTCTTGAACCGTTTTCGCGGTTGCTGCGTCTAAAGAAGTGGAGGCGAGAATGACGAGTCGCAGTCGCAAACGTATGACGCTTCAGGATCTGGTGCGAGCGGTGTCCCGCTACTCGCGCAACGACCACGAGATGGGCCTTGTCGTCGCCGATCTCATCAATCGCGGGGTGGTCCGTCTCACCGGTCGCTACCAGCATCGGAAGATTGTCATCAACTGAATACGATCGCGAACTTTCAGCAAGCAGGCTTTTTTGCTTTGTGGGGGGAGAGTTTGTGCTAGTTTCTACGCGCCATGCTCGAAGAGCTTTATCAGGAAATCATTCTCGATCACTACCGGCGCCCGCGCAACAAGGGCAAGGTTGACCCGGCCGATATTGCGGCGCAGGAATACAATCCACTCTGCGGCGATGAAATCACCGTGACCGCCCGGCTCGCCGACGGCAAAATTGCCGAGTTGAAATTCGATGGACACGGCTGCTCCATCAGCCAGGCGTCCGCCTCGATCATGACCCAAAAGCTCGTCGGCAAAACGCCGCAGGAAGCCGAAACGTTCATCGCCGGGTTTCTGAAGATGATGCGCGGCGACATTCCTTTTGGCGGCAAGGAGATGGGCGACCTCAAGGCGCTGGAAGGCGTGCTGAAGTTTCCCGTCCGCGTTAAATGCGCCACGCTGGCCTGGCACACCACGCAAAAAGGAATCGAAGAACAGACGGCGAAAAAGCTGTAGCGGCGGTCTATGACCGCCGTCGGCGCTCACAGAGCGCCGCTACAATCACACATGTATCGTTTCCAAAAACATTTCACCCTCGAAGAAGCCCGTGCGCTCTTGCCGGAATTGCGGCGCATCTTCAAGGACGCCCACAGCCGCCACCAACGCGTGCGCGACGCCGATGAAAAACTCGGCGGACAATTAAGGAAAACCGGCAACGACCTCGGCGGGCCGCAAGTATCCGGCATGTTTCACGACTTGCTGCAGATGAACGCCCAATTGCGCCAGCTCGAAGAACTCGGCGTGCAAGTGAAGGAGTTCGATCGCGGTCTGGTGGACTTCCCGCATCTGCGCGATGGCCGGGAAGTGTTCCTGTGCTGGGAACTCGAAGAAGACGACATCGAGTTCTGGCACGACATCGATACCGGCTACGCCGGCCGCGAACGACTTTAGCGGCTGTTACCGGGTTTCTCTTCCGTCTCCTGTGGCAATCCGACCGCAAACGACGCCGGCTTCCATCCGCCGTTGACGTCGCGGTACAACACGTCGCGCTGCATCACGGTGGTGCCGTCGGGTTTGCGGACTTCGCGCTCGACAACTTTTTTCCTGTCCACAAGCGGCTCGAAGCCATCGCCGGTATGTTTCGTGAACAGGGAGCGTTCTTGTTCAACGGTTTCGCGCTGCACGGTGCCGTCGGCGGCGCGGGTTTCAGTCGTCGTGGTTTTGCCAAAGACTTCCCAGCCGGTGCGGCCGGGTTGCTGAACGACGGTCTCGGTGCGCGTGGTGCCGCCTTCGGTGCGCACTACCGAAGTTTCCTTCGCCGTGACCGCGAATTGGCCGGTCATGTGATCCACGGATTTGATGTCGCGGCTGATGGCCTTCTCGTTCGGGCCGCGCTCGGTGATGGTTTCGGCCACTTGTTGTTTGGGGACAAGTTTGCCGTTGATGTCGGCAGTTTGCTCGACGCGTTCCACGGAGACGGTGCCGTCGGGATTTTTTTTGGTGACTTCGGTGGTTACGTCGGCGAGCACGAGCTTGCCGGAGGCGTCGCGCGTGTATTCCGTCGTCTTCCGTTGGCTGCCCTCCGGCGTTTTGACGAGCGTTTGGTTCACCTGACGCGTGGCGTGCGTGCCTCCCTGACGGTCGCGCTCCACGATTTCGGTGGCTGTTTCGGTGACGCCGCCGCTCAACTTGCGTTCCACAGTGGTGGCGCGTTGCGACTGGGCGTAGGTGCCGTCGTTGAGGCGCACTTGCGTGACCGACTCGAGCCGTGTGGTGTTGGGGTCAATCTCGGTCTTCTTGGTTTCGATGATGGCCGGCACCACCGTCCGGTCCATTGTGGTGACGGCCACGGCGCCGCGCGACGCGGATTTGTCGGCGGATTCCTGCCCGGTGACCTGAACCTGTGCCTGCGCGGCCATGGCGAGAATCGAAATGGAAGCCGTCGCGACGAGGAGAAAGCGAACGTTGTATTTCATGTTTTTCCCTTTCCTGACTGCAATGTATCGGCATCGCGCGGCATTGCGCAAGTGCCAAAACTGAACGAGTACACGGACAGCCCTTTCCCGAGAATGTAGAGACGCAATTCATGCGTGCCGTAGGGCTGCTGGGAGATCAAGTTGTACATCCGCGGTGTCCGCACCTCGACGAGGCTGCGCCCTTTCTCGTCGAATTTCACATCCTCACCGGCCATCTCCTTGCGCAGCCATTCGCCGTCCTGTTTCACGAGCACTTCCTTCCAATAAACGTCTTCGGGCTGCATCACCACGTTCAGTTCCGTCGCGCGATACCGCACGGCGACGAAATCCGTCATGGCTTCCGTGTCGCGCGTGTGCCGCAGGTACTCCGACTGGTTTTCCCATTCGCCGCCCGCGTAGATGCGGCCGTCCTCCAGTTGCTCGGGCATCTCGTAAACGACCGGGCCGTTGGTCTTTACCTCCACCCCGTTGCCCAATCGTCCCCGCGCCTGACCCAGGTACAGTTCCGGCGTGATCGGGTAACACACGACGCCGGGCTTATCAATGTCGCGCACCGGCGCCATCGGCGGCGGGAACGTCTTCCCGGAATCTATCTCGCACAACAGTTTCTGAATCATCAACTCCGTCTCGGCATACGCGCCCTCGCCGATATGCTCGTAGCGGACGCGCCCGCCCTGATCGATCAGGAATTTGTGCGGCCAGAAACGATTCTGATACGCTTCGGCGATCTTCAGATTGCTGTCCACCACGACCGGATACGCCACGCCCAACCGTTTGAGGCCGGCATTCACGTGCAACGGGTCCATCGAGAACCCGTACTGCGGCGAGTGCACACCGATGATCACCAACCCCTGATCGCCATAACGCCGTTGCCACTCCTTCAAGTACGGAAACGTGCGGATGCAGTTGACACAACTGTATTCGAAGAAATCCAGCAACACCACCTTGCCGCGCAACTGTGCGAGCTTCAACGGCGTCGAATTGATCCAGGTCAGTTCGCCGTCCAGCTCGGGCGCAAAACTTTCCCCGACCTCCTCCGTCAAGACCTTGCTGCCGCAGCCCAACAAGCCGGCCGAAACAAGCGCGAGACACAAATTCCGTGTCGCGCTCAGTCCGCAGAAAAATTTTCGACGACCCATTGCTTTCACTTTCGCCGTGGGCGAGACGAAATGCAAGCCTGCGGCTTCCGGCGTTGACAATTCGGGCACCAATACGTGCTGCGCCCGGCCTGCACGAAACGTTGGATCGCCGTTCCGCAACGCCGGCATGACTCCCCTTCCCGGTCGTACACCGCAAACCGCTGCACCTCGAAAATGCGCGGGCCATAACGAATCGCCTGACGCATCGCTGTGACGATGCCCCGTCGCAACGCTCGAATCTCTGAGGCTTTCAGCCGGTTCGCCCGACGCCGCGGATTGATCCGCGCCCGCCACAACGATTCGCCGGCGTAAATGTTGCCCACCCCGGCCACCAACCGCTGATCGAGCAACGCGATCTTGACCGGACGCGAGGTCTTCACCAACCGCGACAAGTCGCCGCCGTTCCGCAAAGGATCAGGACCAAGTTTCGCCAACGCTTCCCGCAATCTTGCCGGCGTCAACACCTTCATCACGCCGAACCGCCGACCGTCCTCAAAGTAAGCGGTCCCCTTCCCCGTCCGGATCGCTGCCCGGTAACGCTTCGGTTCCGCAAACTCAAACCAACCGGTCATCCGCAGGTGCACCAGCAAATGCAGATTGCCGGAGAGATCGAAGATGATGAACTTGCCGCGCCGCCACACACGTTGGATTCGTTGCCCGGCAATGTTTCGCGCCAGTTTGATCTTCGGATCGTGCACGTCCACATTCTGAATCCTCGCGCCCACGAACCGCGACGCGAGTTGGTCAACGAGGATTTGGACTTCCGGTAACTCAGGCATTGTGTTGTAGCCGCGCCTGTCTCAGGCGCATCAGCGTTTGTCCATGCCGCTGGGGACAGCGGCTACTACACCTCTTTCAATTTCCTGCTCCAATAGGTCGCCACGACGGGTCCGGTGATGTTGTGCCAAACGCTAAAGATGGCCGACGGTAACGCGACGAGCACGTCCGCGAAATGTCTGCGCGACAACGCCACGTCGCCTTTCGCCAGATACGTCATCACGTTTGACGCTGTCCCGCCGGGACATGCGCCCACCAGAATCACTCCCGCCGCCAACGGCGCCGGTAACGCCAGTATCTTGGCCGCCGCCGCCCCCCAAAACGGCATGATGGCGTACTGTGTGAACACACCGACGCCGACTGCGCGCGGTTTCTCGGCCACGCGTTTGAAATCGTCCACCGTCAGCGTGATGCCCATGCCGAACATGATCACCCCCATCGCCGGCACGATGAACCGCTGAAACCATACGAACCCACCCGGCCACACGAACGCCGCCGCCGCCGCGAGGATTACCCACAACGCGAACAGGTTGGTCAGGATACCGGCGACACGATTGATGCGTGATAGATTCATCGGAACTGGTGCCCGAGGGGGGAGTCGAACCCCCACGGAGGTTTAACCCTCCAGCGGATTTTAAGTCCGATATGTCTGCCATTCCATCACTCGGGCGCAAGTACTTACATAAAGCGGCTCGCCTCAATTGGCAATTCTTGGCAGCAAGAGGAACCGCTCCGACGAAAACCAAGCCGAGTAAGTCATCATGGCCGCCGATAGTAACGCTGAAGTGTGCGAGCGGCAAGACCGCGTTTCAAGTCGCCTGCGTGGCGAACGCGGCCGGCGCATTCCGGAATGCCTATCCCACTCTAAGGAGATCCCGAGACCTGTATCGTGTAAAAACTCCTCCATCTCAAGCCGCCACTCGCTCCGCATAATTAATAATAATTTAGCAGCCCGCCCTGTACTGTGTAATGAATCATTCATGTCAGACGGAGCAGTGCTTGAGCAGTCCACCCAGCGCCGCGTCACAGCGCTCCGGTGCTAACGCAAACGGCAAAGCAAAGACTGTGTGTGCTCGAAACATTCGTATCCCAAGTACTCGCGAAGAACAACGATTGCCCGAACTTTTGGCACAAGCGCGTTAACTACCCAAAACTGGGCTTACTCGGTTCAGAGGGAAGTAAGAATTGTGTTGTTTCTTAGCGGGTTCTGTGGTACCAAAAGCAACTACTTCTTATAATTAATAATCCACGGAATCGGGACCGCGGGTGGTTTTTTTTGCGGATTTGGAAAACCGTTCTAGCAGCAAGTTCAGCTTAGAGAATCTGTGACAATGAAGCACCTGTACATTTCCAGAATCCGCGTTGTGGTGGCTTGCGCTTGTGCATTGCTCACGAGTGCTTACTCTATCAGCGCAGCGCCGTCTTCTCGCCCCGGCTGGGGTTCAACCCCGTACAATGGCGGTGTCACGTTTCGTGTCTGGGCGCCAAATGCAACTACTGTAACCAGTGCTGGCTCATTCAATAATTGGTCGACCACAGCGAATCCGCTGTTCTCAGAGGGAGGTGGCGTCTGGTCTGTGGATGTTCCCGGAGCAGTTACGAATCAGGACTATAAATACTACATCAACGGCAGTCTTTCGAAAAAGGATCCGCGGAGCCGTAAGCAGGTCAACTCGGCCAGCTACTCCATCATTTACAACACGACCAATTTCAACTGGTCGGCCGATACGTTCTCAAGCACAAACGTACCGCTGAGCGATGCCGTCGTTTATGAATTGCACATTGGCTCCTTTAATAGACCGGGTGGTCCTGTAGGCACTTTCTTGACCGCCACCAACCGGTTGCCTTACCTAAAGCAACTCGGAGTTAGTGTTGTGGAGGTCATGCCGATCAACGAGTTCCCGGGCGACTTCAGTTGGGGCTACAATCCTTCCGATCTGTTTGCCGTGGAAAGCGCCCACGGCGGCCCGGACGCTTTCAAGACCTTTGTCAAAGCTTGTCATCAGTTCGGAATCGCCGTCCTCGTCGACGTGATCCATAATCACTACGGGCCGAGCGATCTGGATTTGTGGCAATTTGATGGTTCGTATGTGAGCCAAGGTGGGACGAACTACGGCGGGATTTATTTCTATCAGCAGGCTGGTCCCTGCTGCACAACCTGGGGACCGAGACCCAATTATGGCACGCAGCAGGTCCGCAATTTCATTCAGGATAGTTTCACCATGTGGCTGGGTGAATATCACCTGGACGGCTTCCGCTGGGATTCGCCAGGCAGCATGATCTACTACAACGGCGGATCCCTCGCTGATGGAACAAGCCTGATTCAGCAAATCAGCAGCATGATCCACACGGCCTACGTCGGCAAAATCAATATCGGTGAGGACCAAGGCTGGCTTTCCGGAACCAGCGGATTCGACAGCACGTGGGCCAATTACGTTTTTCAGGGCAATATCGTGCCCCAGTTGACCACCTCAAACGATGCTGCGCGAAACATCCCCGCAATTAACACCGCGGTAAACCTTAATAATAACGGCGCCGGAGCGGGCGGTTGGGGGAACGTTCTCTATATGGAAAGCCACGATTCAGCCGGGGATCTGAACGCGCAGTATGGCGCGAATCGTTTGCCGGTGCGCATTGATGGCTCGAATCCGACCGGCTACTATGCCCGCAAACGTTCTACGCTCGGCGCAGCGATCACTTTGACCACGCCCGGCATCCCGATGATTTTGCAGGGCCAGGAAATGCTCACCACCGATCTGTTCAGCGCCAGCACACCGATCACTTGGTCGCGAACGAATACCTATGGCGGCATCGTCTCTCTGTACACCGACCTCATCCGCCTGCGCCGCAACCTCGACGGTCGCACTTCCGGCCTCAAGGGTGCGAACGTCAGCACCATGTGGCAAGACAACACCAACAAGTTGATCGCCTACCGGCGCTGGGACACGGGCGCTTCGGGAGACGATGTGATCGTCATCTGCAACTTCTCAAACACGGCTTGGCCCAGTAACAGCGTCCCCAATTTCCCTAAAACAGGCGTATGGTACACGCAACTCAACAGCGACTGGACTAAATACAGTTCCGACTACGGCAATTACGGATCGATCTCGACCACGGTGAGCGTTAGCACAGCCACGATCTCCATTGCTCCCTACAGCGTGTTGATCCTCTCACAGCAGGTGCCGGGGGCGCCGTCAACGCCGCAGAACCTCACGGCCAGCAACGCCGGAACAAACCAGATCAGCCTCGTCTGGAACGGCTCCGGCGGCGCCACCGGATATTTGGTCAAGCGTGGCGGCACTCCGATCGCCTCCACTTCCAGCACGAACTACCTCGATTCCGGATTGGGGGTGGCCGCACAGTATTGTTACACCGTCGCCGCCACCAACAACACGGGAGGCGTTTCCGCCGATTCCGCGCAAGCCTGCGCGACGTCAGTGCCCGCCACCGGTTCCACCAATCTGTTGGCCTACTGGACATTCGATGAGGGAAGCGGCACGATCGCCTACGATTCGTCCGGCAACATCAACACCGGCGCCGTTTCTGGACCCTCTTGGAATTGGACCGGTGGCATGTTCGGATCTGCCATCAATTTTGGCGGCCAGGATCAGGTGGCGGTTTCCAACTCGGCCTCGCTGAACCCGGTGAATGGCATCACGGTCTCCGCGTTGGTCAACCCGGACAATTGGTCGAACTCTCCGCGTCTTCTGGAGAAGGGCAGTTCGAACAACCAATACGCACTCTTTGTGAATCCGTCCGGCCAGCTGGCGTTTGCCCTGTACGGTGTCGCCAATGGAACGCTGGTGACGAGTCCGCCGTCTGTTGGAAACTGGCATCATATCGCCGGCACGTACGACGGATCGTTGATCAGTCTCTATGTCGATGGGCAAATCGTCACGCAACAAACTGCCAGCGGTCAGATGCCGCTTACGATCGATCCATTGGCCATCGGTTTCCGTCCAGGGGCTAGCCTGTCCTACAGGTTCAACGGCATCATTGATGATGTGCGCATCTACGGAAGCGCGCTGACCTCGAACCAGATCGCTCAGCTCTACGTCCCGAATACTCCGGCCAACCTCACGGCCACCGCCATTACCAACCAGATTAACCTCGCTTGGTCTGCTTCCAGCACTGCCGCTTCGTATGTGGTCAAGCGTGGCGGCACTCCGATCACCACGACGGTCGCCACCAACTATACCGACTCCGGGCTCGTGGTGGGGGCGCAGTACTGCTACACCGTCGCCGCAACCAATTTCTTCGGAATATCGCCGGATTCCGGGCAAGTCTGTGCGACGATACCCCTCTACACAAGCACCACGAATCTGCTAGCCTACTGGACTTTGAACGAGGGCAGCGGGACGATCGCTCACGATTCTTCCGGTAATGGCAACACCGGCACCGTCTCCGGCTCCGGATCCTGGTACTGGACCGACGGCATGATCGGGTCCGCGCTTTACTTCGGCGCACCAAGCCAAGTGGCGGTTCCCAACTCCGCTTCGCTTAACCCGGTGCAAGGCATGACAGTCTCGGCCTGGGTTAACGCGGACTACTGGTCTAACAATCAACGGATTCTGGAGAAAGGGACGTCCAACAATCAGTACGCGATGTTCATCAATCCATCCGGTCAACTCGTGTTTGCCGTCTACGGCGTCACCGGCGGAACAGCGGTTACAACTCCACCTTCCGAGATGGCTTGGCATCATGTTGCCGGGACGTACGACGGATCGTTGATCAGTCTTTACGTCGATGGGCAGATCGTCACCCAACAAATCGCCAACGGTCAGATGCCGATTACGGCCGACCCGTTAGCCATCGGTTTCCGGCCCGGCGCCAACATTTTCTACTATTTCAACGGCATCATCGACGACGTGCGCATCTACGGAAGCGCGCTATCCGCTGCTGGTATTACCCAAGTCTACAATGCAGACTCTGTCGGCGACGGAATCGCCAACTGGTGGCGGCTGCAGTACTTCAGTAGCAGCTCTGCCACTGATAGCACTTCCTGCGCTACGTGTGACGCCGACGGCACCGGCCAGAATAACCTGTTCAAATACGTTGCCGGGTTAAACCCGTTCGATCCGACTGCGGTGTTTACGCTGCAAATCGCCGCCGTCACCAATGCTTCATCCCAGGTGAATCTGACGTTCAGTCCCGTCGTATCGGCGCGTACTTACGCGGCGCAGTCGGCCACAAGTCCCGTGGGTGGTTCCTACAGCAATCTGACCAGCATCGTCGGCCCGCAGACCAACGGCAATCAGGTCACGATCACCGACACGAATCCAGTTGGGCCACAGAAATTCTACCGCATCAAGATCACATACCCGTGACGGGAAGAATTTTGGGAGCGCAGCCGCGATGGCATTAACGGGCAGCTAAACAAACTAAGCCGTGTTCACTGCTCGGTGAAACGCCGCCGGCTGCGCTTTTTCCCTTGACCATCACTTCCTGCTCGGTGGTCGACGGTCGCCTTCCGAGCAACCCCTGACCCTGTTCTATGTAGAAACTCCTCCGTCTCGGGCCGCCACTTGCTCCGCTAATACCGATTAAGCGGTCCACCCAGCGCTGCATCACAGCGCACAGCTGCTAACGGCGCTGGTTGACTAGGATGCTCAGACCCCAACGGAACGGGATTGCTCAAGCCCTGATGGAGTCTCCATCGGTTGTGGTAACATTCAATCCGCCAGAGCACGGGGCGCAAATGTTACCCTCCGTGCAGAATCAGATTGTCTCATCAAGCTGGAAAAAGGTGCTGTTGCCGTCACATATGAGGCCAAAGCGGATTCTTGAGCGGAGACCACTTGGCAAAAATTGGCAATTCTTGGCGGCAAACATTCTCGCTCTGATGAGAATCAAGAAAGCGAAAGACCGACTCGAGCAAGTCATCATGTCCGTCGATTCTAACGCCCAAGTATTCGAGCGGCAAGACCGCGTTTCATGTTGCGTGCATGTTGTCTTGGTTGCCTCTTGGCAGAAAACTTACGCAAGGTGGCGGCGCTCAAACCCGAATTTTTTTGCGATTTACCTAAGGAACTCGATGGGTAAAGCAGGCACGTCCACAAATAGGCTCACAAGAAAATGTCTTAGATTGGCACGAATCGCCTCGAGTCGGAACAGATGCTTGGCCACAAAACACAAAGCTCGCGTCCATTTGGAGCGTATGAGTTTTTTTATAGTACAACGCTTATCGTGGATAGAGATCTTCTAGACGCACATGCTTGGCGGCGTACTCGCGGCCTACCTCTTGTAACATTGGAATCAAGGCGAGATTGTCCAGTTCGGTTTCGGCCTGGGAGAGTTGTCTGATACCGGCATGTATCGCGTCCAACGCCTGGTCGTACCGGGCGTAGGTGAACTTTTGTTCGGCGGGACCAAACAGCGTCGGTGCGTCCAGCGCCTTAATTTCTGAATCCAAGTCTGCTCCGTGAACGCAGTGGCCGATGATGCGGCACAGTAAATCCTGTTCGGCGGAGATGGCCCCCACCAAGGCCGGTGCCGTATGTTTGATCTGATCCCAAAGGTTGATCTTATCGACAAGCTTCTGGGGCAGCCGCTCGCGGACGTCACCGGTTCCGACAGAAATGACGTGCAGTTCCTGCCGTGTTGCCGGCCAGCGCAAGTTGTAACACGGAAGCGTGGCCGTCAGCACCGCGATCAGGGCCGGGTTGTTATACGGGGTGATGGCACCATCCACAAACATGTGTCGCCTGCCGCCCAAGTTGATTTCCTCGGGCGGGAAGTACGTGGGAGCGGCCGTACTGGCCCGGAGCAATTGCCAGATTGGTATGTCCAAATTGCAATCCGGCCGCGCCCGGTCATTGTACATGGCGGCTGGGTTGTTCGTCACCGGCCACGGCGATCCCGTAGAGGCATTCCGCATGACAACCAGTAATTTCGTCCGTAATCGCTTCGTTCCCAACAGGGCCGGAACGGGGCCGTCTGGATCCTCGGAAAAAATCTGGCGAAAGCATCGTCCAATCGCGTCCGCGCGATACTCCGCTTTCAAACGGCGGTACCAACGCTCCTTGGTGAACATTTCGGCTCCGCGGGTCACGTAGAGTTGTTCAATTTCCCCGACAGCCATTCCCCACGAGAGGCCAGTCGCAATGATCGCGCCGGTGCTCGTTCCCGCGAACAGATGGAAGACATCGGCGAGCTTGAGATCAGGACGACCTTCTTTTTGGCGCAAGAGTTCCTCAATGCGAGCCAGGATCTGCAAAGAGAAAATGCCCCGAATGCCACCGCCATCCAATGCCAGAATGCGTTTCATTGGGTCGTTGTCCGCGCTAGTGTTGTTTCGTCGAGAAACGTGCGACAGAGTACCACTCCCAGATTTCCAGTAGAAGAGTCCTCTCCACTTCAGCCACAATCCGCCGGAGCCCCGTCCAAGTGCTCGTGTGCTGGATTCGAGCCTGAGCACGCTCAAGAAAGGCCGCCATTTCGCGATAGCGTGCGCTGCGACGCTCTGTATCCAAGGCGGCAATCGCAGCGAGTAACGCGGCGGCAACAAGCGGGAGCGTTACCGAGACGAACTTAATCCAACGGTAAGTGCTCGTGGTTTCTGCCACAACGTGCCGGGCGACGAGCAAGCCGGCGACGATTGCTGCTGCGGTCAAACATCGCGACGCCCATTTCAGCCGGAATTTCTGCCGAGCGGCCTTCCGCGCATGTTTGCGGTAGTAATCGAGCTGTCCTTCCACGCGGTCAGTCTCGTATGCGAGTTTAGCTCCCTCCAAATCGGTGCCTGCTGGAGGTGACAACAGACGCAACAAGAGCAAGCTCCGTTGCAGATCCTCGTAGACAGGCAGCCGCAGGGCCGGGAAAATCTCTTCGGCCTGTTGAAGCGGCCAGATCGCTGTTGCCGAGCGGCACATCTCGGCCCTGATCCGATTGTTCATCCAGTCCTCATGGGTGTGGCCGAGAAACCATGGCAATGCCAACGCCACGAGCAGGAACGTCACCTTGATCCAACTTGCAGGTTCAGTTATCCAGTGCTCTGCGGTCCAAATGAGCGCCGCAATCGCCGTGATGATGGCGAGTTGGTGCAGTACGACAAGGGATAGATTCAGGTTGATCGCCCAAGGCCGCTGCTGCTTCGCCTTGCTGTTAAAGTGATCAAACGTGGCTTTGAGAAGAGCCGACCCCTCTCCCATTTTCTCCGACGGTGGAGTTGACTGGATGGAGGCTGGGAGTTTTTCACAACGTTCCTCCTTAATCGCCCCCGTCACGGAATCAATCCATACCATGGGCTTTTGCACGCCACGGGCATACTCAACGATGTCGCCTGTGCCGCCCCTCTTGTCGGCGCGATTCTGACCGTTCCAGACCACCAGCAATACATCGCTCTCATCCACGGTGCGGATGCCGCAATCGTTGTACGCCTCGGGGCGCTGGCCCACAGGCGATTCGATGAGTGTTCGCACCGCACGAAGGCGAAGGCGCTCAACGCGCTGCCAGTCCACCTGTTCCTCCGGCTTACTGAAATCCTTTCGAAACTCTTCGATCGGGAATGGTAGCAACAGCGTCCAAGGAAGACCCTGTTCGACGGCAATCTCGGCGAAAATCGTGTCCGCGCCCTTCGCCACCGAGGACACAACAGCCAAGGGCGCGCCGGTGCGCTCGGCGAGCTGTCGCAGAGCATCACGAATACGTTGGGCGACAAGCTCCGGATTCGCCAACTCACGGTGGCCGGAGAACCCAACGAACAACCACGGTCGCAGCATCGCATTCATCTAAGCACTCTCCGTCGAAACGCGGCAAGAGATTCTCAATGCAATTACTTGGTATTCGTTGTCAACGAACCCATCACTCTGTCAGCGACGGTGATTGGCAACTGCCCGGGCTTGACAATGACCTCCAGCACTCGATCTGCACGGAGGATCTTCAGCTTACGCGAATCCGTTCCCGGAATAAGAACCATGCTGTTGAAATCGTCGGACAGCCACACTTCTTTACCGTCATACGACAGAATCACGTCGTCGGGTCGCAGCTCGATTTTCTCACCTTGGTCACTCGGGGAAATTTCGACGATATACGGTCGCACTTCGACGGGTTGGCGGTCAGCATCGTAGAACTTTCTCGCGACGACATTTCGTTGTTGGTTGTAAGTCGTGACGATAAGCGCATAGCCCCTTGCCCCTTTGCTTGGCTTGCCATCAGCACCGAAACGAGCCCATTCAATTTTGTTGCCCCGGTCATCGTACTTCGCCTTGACCGTCGCGTAGCCGTCCTTGGACAAGGCCAGCTTGCCATCAGCACCGAAACAAGCCCATTCAATTTTGTTGCCCCGGTCATCGTACTTCATGGCGAACTTCGCGTATCCATCCTTACTCAGGATCGGCTTGTCGTCCACGCCGAAATAGGCTTCAGCGATCTGACGGCCACTTGGGTCGTAGGTTTTCTTACTCTTATGGACTCCGCTCGACTGGTCAGTGGTCGGTTTGCCATCCACGTCAAAGCACGCCCATTCAATCTGATTACTTCTGTCGTCATATTTTACTTTGACCACAGTGTTGGTCGCTTTGCCGTCTGTGCCGAAATAGATCGTGTTCGTGCAGTTGTCCCGGTCGTCGTGAGCTTCTCTCCACATGTGAGCGCCGGTGGACTTGGCTATCGCCGGTTGCTCTTCGGTGTCGAAGCAGGCCCACTCGACTTGGTTGGCCCGCCTGTCATGCTTCACGGTGAACTTCGCGTATCCATCCTTACTCAGGATCGGCTTGTCGTCCACGCCGAAATAGGCTCCGGCAGTTTGACGACCACGCTGATCGTAGGTCTTCTTTACCTTGTGGATTCCGTTCGACTGGTCAGTGGTCGGTTTGCCATCCACGTCAAAGAACGCCAACTCGATTTGGTTACCATGGTCGTCGAACTTCTCCCTGATTATCGCGTAGCCGTCCTTCGTCAGGGTCGGCTTCCCCTTCTTGTCGAGGAAGACCCGCTCGATCCGGTTTCCTCGTTCATCGTACTTGGCACTGACACCCGCATGGAGTTCTTTGGCAGACGTCGGCTTGCCTTCCGTGTCCAACAGGATAATTTTGATCCAATTGCCGCGGTCGTCCCATTCAGCCGACAGCATTGCAAAGCCCACCCTGTTAAAGGTTGGCTCGCCATCAATGCCAAAGCATGCCAACTGGGTCCAATTACCCCGCTCATCGTATTTCGCGCTGATTCTTGCGTAGCCGTCTTTCGTCAGGCACGGCGCGCCGTTCGTACCGAAATAGACCATGTTCGTGCAGTTGCCTCGGTCATCGTAATTCATCTTCGTCTTGGCGTAACCATCCTTTGTCAAGCTCGGTCTGTTTTCTGTGTCAGAATAACGACATTCGATGACATTTCCCTGCCGATCGAAGACATTAGTCGTCACCGCCACCCAGTTGCCATCCAGCATGAGGTTGCCCTTGGCGTCCAGCGACTCGACATGGATAAGCATCCCGTTCGTGTCGTATCCGTTCATGACAGCGAATGCTTCCTCCGGCCCGGGCTGTGGTTTCGCATGTTGGTCTGAATAAGAAAGCTTTCTTTCCAAACCGTTCGTCGTGTATTCAATCTGCACATAATCGGCCAACGATAGCTTCTGGGGTTGAGGCCAGCCGTTCGGTCCGACAAAGTGCGCCAAACGCTCAGGCTTTTCGGTAGTCGAGGGTGAATAGACCAGAGCCCAAACAAGATTGGTATACTTATCATACGCCAGCTCGTAGGCGACCTTGCCTTTCGTATCGAGAACGAACTCCCATTGGCACTCTCGGTTCGGACTCTCGTCTTTATTCGCGGGATTCAGGTACGTTCCGACGTCGTGCCGATGTGTCAGATTACCGGAAGAATCCACCGCTTCCACCCGGAGCAGAGGGCCTCTTTTCCCCAGAGACGTGAACTGAAAACTATATCGCCGGTGGTGAATCTGGGATTCATCCAGCCGCCCCGTACCGCGAGGGATACCGAAACGTTTCGTGAACCCAGAGTAATACGCAACATAAGGTACGGAGTAGTACTGCCTGTGCTGCCATACCCCGGCCAAGATCAACACGCACAACATCGCCAAACCCGCACAAATTCGTCTGAGGCGGCGAGTCTTGCGAGTGAGTTCCATTTCCCGCGCAGTGGCAGCTTCGGCCTCGCGGCGCCGTTGTTCTTCGGCGGCGCGCGCCGTGTCACGCTCTTTGCGGAGCTGCCGGTTGACCCGCACGACCCGGCAAAGTAGATCATGCGTCAGCTCGATGCGGCGCGGTCCATCCTGGCGATCCTGATAATGTAGGATGCGGCGATCAATAAGCTGCGCGATGTCGTGTTGCGTGACACCGGGGTGCGAGAGCGCGTCGTCCAGAGCGCGGCTGTCACGAAAGCCGCCCGGCGTGAGAAGCTCATCTTCGACAAAGTAGCGCAACTCAGTCGCCAAACTTTCCCATGACCGCTCATAGAACTCAGCCAAGATCTGTTCCTGAGAAAGATTGAGCAAGTCCGCGTTGATCTGCGGCAGACCGCGCCGGATCCGTTCCGCGTTTAATTCCCGGCAGACGACGGAAAGCAGCGCTGGCTCGACACTCTCAGAACCCGAGAGCGATTCTACCTCCGACTCAGTCGCCGCCGAGGGCGCGGTCTCCGCACCGGCGAGGAATCGAACCAACCGCTCCGCGACACTGAGCGCGAGCAACTCGGGCGCGGGACGCTCGATGCACTCACGCGCCGCTTCCAGGCTGAGCGGTCGGAGGCGCAAACACGACTTGAGCAGCGTGGGAAATCCACCTTGCCGCAATTCGCTCAACTGCGGCAGGAAATCCTCTCGCAAGGCGATGACCACGCGCAGCGGGACCGGATCAAAAATGAAATCGCTGGCCCGGATCCGGCCGCTTTCCAGTCTTTCCCGGAAGGGCACGGGCGGCCGATTATAGATCAAATCGCTGAGCTGTTGAAAAAACTCCGTCGCCTGTGCGCGCCGCCGCTCCGTTTCGCCGCCGAGGGTGAAGAACTCCTCAAACTGATCGAAGACAAGCACCGGGGTAAGCAGTCGGTTGCGGCTGTTCCAGAATTGTGCGTCGCGCCGATGGAAATATTCCCAAAGAGTCACGGATGCATCAGCCCTTTCAGGTGATTTGACGTCCGCATCCCGGGCGGTGCGTTCGACGCACACTATCGTTTCCTCGGTATGCTGCGTGACCGTCGGCTCGTCATCGTGGTGCAACCGCAGCAGTACGGGCAAAAACTCGTGGGCACGCAGCCCGGGAAACAGACCGGCCTGCAGTAACGACGTTTTTCCGAGACCAGAAACGCCGTACAGCACGACGAGGGGTTCGTCTTCGACCAGTCGGAGCAGTTCGGTCGTTTCCGCGGCGCGGCCGAAGAAAAACTCGCACTCCCTCTCGCCGTAGGCGGCAAGACCCAGCCACGGATTTTGGCGGTCGGCGAGTGCGCTCATTTCAAACCGCAGCCGCGTGCGGTGCCCGCACTTGGTGAATGGCGTCAATAAAGTCCTGCACCGAACGTTCGTCGAGCACACCGTTCAGAGCGTTGAGTACATGGACCTCACGCCGCCCGGCCATCCCAAAGTAATGTTTGAGATCCGGGGACTTGTAGGGATTGAGATCGTCAATCACCAGCGGCAACATGAACGGGCGCGATGGACTGATTGCCGGCAATCGCTCGCTCGCCCAAGTCCATTCGCGACGAAAGTATGCGTCCTGCCGCGACTCAGTGTTGCGCGACAGGAGTGGCACGAACAAATCGCATTGGTTGATGTGGTGGCAGATCTTTTCGTCGTAGCGATCGCCGCCTCGCAGTTCGTTGCGGTCGTACCATACGTCCAGCCCGGCCCCATCAAGCGTTTTGGCAATGGCGGCGGCCGCGGCGCGGTCCTCGCTGGTGTACGAGACAAAAATCGAACCCTTGCGCATGTCGTCCGGCTCCAGGCATTCTCCCCCGCGGAGGGCCCGGCCTGCCGGCACGGACGCGGTGGAAGGCTTCGACTGTTTGGACAACCACCGACCATGCAGTTCGCGTACAAAATCCACTGCGTTGCCGTCTTCGTAAATGCGTGTTCGTGGGCTGTAATGCTGCAAAAAAGCGACCAGAGGCCGAGACGAACGCGCTTCAGGTTCGGCCACGGCTTCGAACGTCGAAACATTATCGAGGGAAAGGCGTTCCCCGCGCAGCACCCGCAAGAAGAAGCGCGCAAACCAGTCCGGAAACCGATTCCCCAGGATAAGGATGTGACTGCGCTTGAGCTTGGAAAGCAGTTGCGCGGGACGGCGTTCATCTTGAAAGCTCGACATGAACTCCAATAGATCCTCCTCAGTCAAAGCAAAACCCGGTGTCGCCGCAATTTTTCCGAACAAATGGATGAGTGTCGGCGGCGAGCAACGCACAGGTGGTTGCCAGTTAATGGGCAAATCAGCGGTCTCGTTGACCGTGCAACTAAGCACCTCATCCTCTGGAATTCGCAAGGCCCGTTCCACGAGGCCTTCTGTGGTTGTTGTCAGCACGAGCGGAAAATCCGTGATTTGCGCCAGCAACTGCAATGGCTGCGGAAGAGCGTCGTCCGTCATGCCGGCCATCAACTCCCGATGCGCCTCGTTGAGGGCAAGAGTGAAGTCACCTCGATTGCGGATGCGCCGCAGTGCCGCGTCCACAAATGCGGCCCAGTCCGAATCCACCGGCGGGCTGTCAAGGCCTGCCTCGCGCAGCTTGCCGGCAGTTCGCTCAGCAAGTTCGCGGCGAAATGGAATCTCACCGCCCGGCTCGGCAGCCCCCAGAAGATCCGCGCCGATCACCGGCACGACTTTGCGGTCCCGGATCATGCCGTCCAAAAGATCTTCCCAATAGAACTTCATACGCAACCGTGGATTTCGGATGGATCGGGCCGTGACGTCCTACCGTTGACCCTTTCGCGGCCGACCTTACCCTCTTCGATGGCCAGCAGGAGGTCTTCCCACAAATCAACTTCGGGAGGCATCATCGCCACAAATCTTGTATCGCGATGAAGCGCGTTTGTAAAGCCGGGAACTGCTCTGTGTACTATGCAAAAACTCATTCGCTTCAAGCCGCCACTCGCTCCGCATAACAACGGTTGAGCAGTTTACCCAGTGACGACTCGAGCCGAATCGTCTCCAAAGGGGCCGGCTGATTAGGATACGCAAACCCAAAGGGCACGACATTGCCGAAGCTCTGACAGGATTCCGGCCGGTTGTGGTGGTGTTCAATCCGCTTGAGTCCGCAACGAAAATCCTGTTCTCGCAGCAGAATCAGATTGTCCAGCGTCTCCCGATTCTATCGAACGAACCTGCTCGGCATACTCGTTCACAACATCGGTGACTGCGGCGCCTTGATGACCTCACTTCTTCGGTACGCAGCGCTCCATCGAACGAGAGAAGGGTGCCGTTACCGCCACGGATGAGGCCGCAGCGGATTTTCGGCGGAATCGAAATCCACTTGGCAAAAATTGGCAAAAGTTTTTCCCTTTGGTGCCTGTTGTTGCCTCTTGGTGCAAAATGGACGGTTGCCTCCGACGCTATATTTTACGAGGGATCGCAGGTATTGCTCAGAAAAACAGCGAAAATATAGAAAGCGCGATTCTCGGTTTTTAAGTCCGCTGCGTCTGCCATTCCGCCACCCGGGCGCAACTATTTACATAAACTGATAGACTCAATTGGCAATTTAAGACGGCGAGAGGACCCCCGATGAGAACCACGAAAGCCGAAGCCAAGTCGAGCAAGTCATCATGACCGGCGATAGTAACGCTGATGTATGCGAGCGGCAAGACGGCGTTTCAAGTCGCCTGCAAGATTCAGGGGAAGCGCATCCGTCGTTGTATCGTCATCTGCCTAGCCTTGCCGACGTCAAGTTCCCCGGAATCTCAACCAACAGAGCCCGCTATTCTGGCATGCATTCATTCCGTCGTCTTCAGAGTAAGACGCGTTTCTTGACCATACGGCTCTAGGTTCCGTGAAAACCCGCACTTAGAATCCCAAGTCGCTGCAATCCAGGAACAGCGGGTCGGGAGTGCCGCCGCAAACGCCGCTGTCATCTCCCGGCACCAAGTCCGCCGGCGCAACGGTGCCGGAGTTGTTCACGCCGAGGCAAGCCGTCAGCAGGTTGGCCCCTCCCGCGCCGGGCCGCCCGCTGAAGTCGGCCAACACTTGAGCGTTGCCGATGAGAATCAGGCCGTTAAACGAGCGCAGTATGTTGGTGCCGCCCTTGCCCGTGTCGCCGCCCTGTGTGCTGACCACCGGCTTGCTGTTGTTGGACGCGCCGTCATCGATGCTGGGCGTCACAATCAGCGAGATGTTATCGCCGGCCTGCAGGCTGATTTGCGCCGCCGCGTTGAAGCGGTTGGCGTCGTCAAAGGCGCGATCGGATGCGAAGATCCTGAGACCGCCTCGGGCATCGATCAAGCCGCCGTTCGAGCTGTTGGAGGCGGTCTTAATCGCCACGGCCCCGTAGTTCGGATACTTCTTGCTCAGCAGCGTGCTGCCGATCACAATGAGGTTGTTCTGTGCCTGGATCTTGATCGTTCCCGGCAGCGGATCGCGGCGCGAACGTACGCTCACGCCGCTGGTCACCGTTCGCAACGTGCCCGCGACCACCTCGGTGCCAAAGCGGTTGGTGCCGATGATGGTCACGTCGCCGCCAAACGAAGCGATGTTGATCGTGGAAGCCGACAGGGCCTTGTAGCTGGCATCCACCAAACCGTTGATTGTGATGTCACCTGATTCACACGTCGCCAGATTGATGTCGCTGCCGCCGTAGTCCTGACCGTAGGTGATGATGCGCGAGCCCGGTCCGGTCACGATGTTGCCGCAGGACGTGCCGATCGTGATGCCGCCGGGCCGACCACGCGTGCCGTTCACGGCGTTGGAAACGGTACCATTGATGGTGACGTCGCCGTCCACCTGAATCAGGATGTCGCCCGCATCGCGATTCTCCGACTGCACGAGAATCTTGCTGCCTTCATCCACAGTCAGCGTGCAGGTCGAATCGATCTCAATACCGGGTGCTCGGCGGTTGTTGCTGTTGTTGGGCACCTGAGTCGTGGTGATCGTGG
>JBGQCJ010000013.1:0-50853 GCA_041495285.1 Verrucomicrobiia bacterium | reverse complement strand
GTCACGCCCGTGGCCGGCGTGATGGCGGTGCTGAGATTGTTCACATCCAAAACGCTGGGCGGCGGCGTGGCGCTGATGCCGGCAGATTGGTCGCCCTGATAGAGAATGTTTGTGGCGGTGACGATGGGCGGATCGTTGGCGTTGGCTGTTGAGAGCCCGGCCAGAAGCAACGCAGGGATGAGCGCGCCGCTCAGCAGTCCAGTGAAACACAGCCTTCGAACACCGGGTCGTGGATTCTGTGGATCAGGCCCGGGGTGGTTGGCGCATCTTCTCGCTTTGACACGCCCGTAGGTTTTCCTTTCGGAGTGAATGAAGCTGACAGCTCGCGCGGTGCTCATGACTGGCATTCCTCCATCATTGTTGCACGCCTCCCACATGCGACCATGAGAGCACTGCCAGCCACGCACTTCGCCGCTCGGGCACCCTCCAAGAAGCCTAGCACCCTTGCCTTCTGAGTGATGATACGCTCGCTGCATACCACTTGTCAATCAGTGTGTCCATCGAGGATGGCAGAAACCTCTCGCCTTCAGGCGAAAAGCAGTTCGCCAAGGCCTCGAAACCAACACCTACTGAGAAATCCTCGGCCTCGTGTGTCTTAGTCCTAGGTGCGTTGTGTGAAAACTCCTCCGCCTTACGCCGCCACTTGCCCCGCATAATAATGATTGAGCAGTCCACCCAGCGCCGCATCACAGCGCACCGTTCCTAACGGCGCTGGTTGATCAGGATACGCAAACCCTAACGGAACGACATTGCCCAAGCCCTGATGGGTCGCTGCCGGTTGTGGTGCTGTCTGCTGGGGATGAGAAACTCCAAAATCCGAACACTTAAAGGGGCTACGAGTATTTACCTGGTATAAGGTTCCTCGCTGCGATGCTACCCAAGGAAAATCAGCGAATACGAGTTTTTGACGGTGCGGGTAGACGACGCACTCCGTCCTTGAAAGAATTGTCGCACGTTCAGCTAAGCACACTGTAGTTAACACATGGTGGCAAGACACTTACACAAAAATGCATATCAGGAAGAAAATTTCGAAAATGACCATTAACCCACCTCCCGCACTTCCGTTAGTCATTGTACATCAATAAGATGGAGCGGGCGATGGGAATCGAACCCACCTCACCAGCTTGGAAGGCTGGCGCATTACCACTATGCTACGCCCGCGTGAATCTCGCGGCCAAGCTACACCAGCACTTGCGCGACCGTCAAGCGCAAGCCCGTCACTTCCCCGCTGCGCGCTCCCGATGAAACCCGCATCCTCTCAGGTGTCGTGTTGTACGTCAGGCTGATGGTCGCGAGTTGCCGGTCCTTTGGCCGAGGCTAACATTGCCGATCGGGGCGTCAGCGATCATCTTGTTTGGGATCGTTAACACGTGACCGTCCGGCGTCCGCAGCCGCGTGCTGCGCAGGCCGATGGTCTCGACGGTTCCCTCGAACTTATCAATCTTGATGTAATCGCCGACACGGAACGGCCGGTCAGCCAAAATCGTGATCGTGCCAAAAATGTTGGCCAATGTGTTCTGCGCGGCCAACGCCACCGCGATGCCGCCGATACCCAATCCCGCGATGATGCTCGTGATCGGCAGCCCGAGGTATTGGGCTGCTGTGAGCGCGCCGATAATAATCACGAACACCTTCAGACTCTTCGCCAGTACGGGCACGACCAATCTGGCCAAGTAGTCGTCTGCGGCAAAGAATTTGGCCTCCGCAAAACTCGCGACCAAGTCCACGAGCCGCATCGCGACGTACACGACCGTAATCGCCACCGCAATGACGAACAGCGTCGAGAGGATTTTCTCAGCCCAGTCCGGCCACTGAAACATTTGAATCCCCACGTTCAAAGTCAACAGCATGACGACCGCCTTCACGGGCCTGCGCAGGATGTCCAACAGCTTGTCGTCCAGATCCGTCTTGGTTTTGGCTGTCAACTTCCGGAGTTGATGCGCCATCAGGAAATCAACGATGGCCGCAAAGACAAAGGCGAGGATCACCCAGAGCAACGACGCCGCATATTGCCACAGCGGATAACCTCCTAACTCACCCTGCAATGCGCCAACCCGATCCAGCCCGAACGTCGGCTGCGTCGACTGCGTGGCTCGGCTGACTTCATTTGTTGTGGCGTCCACCGCTACCGCACTCGCGGCGAATACGATGCACAACACAAAGGCTGCAAGAATTGAGCGCGATTTCATCATTCCCTCCCATTACTGCAAGCGGCACGGCGCCATCACCGCATCCGGCATTCCGTGCAGAATCTTCTTATCGGCGGGACAAACCGTGGCAAGGATACCGCCGAGCTTCACCGTGTCGCCAACCACGAAGTAGTACGGACACAACCGCACGCGCGCGTTGAAGCCGCGCGCCTCGTTCGCCTCAAAATCGAAATACCGGCCATCCAGCAGCTTCGACTTCTCAAACCTCTGCAAGATGAATGGGTGACTCGCAAAACTGCCCAACGCTCGCTCGATAGCCTCCGCCCACTCGCTGGCAGGCAGGTCGTGCCCCACGTACACGCCCCGGCTGCCCCACGCGTGTTCGTGAAAACCCGAAATCTTCAACACCAACTCCCGGTGCTTCTGCGAAAACTTCCCCATCTCGCGCCAGTCGTTGATGCCCAGCTCCGGTATGACTGCGTGCGGCGGCAACGGCGTCGGATCAACGATCCACGTCCGCGGAAAAATCCCGCGCAGCGCCTCGACCGTCTTCGGCCCGAGCTGCTCGCGCCAAAACGCTTCGAGTTGCGGCAACCACAGGAACGCAAACAACATCTTCTCTTCAAGTTGTGGCTTCGGTGGCGGCGTGACCGGCCCCTCCAACACACACCACGCGTTCGGCACATTGGAAATATCGAACAGCTCGAAAAACCGGTAGTAGAGCGACACGTTCTCCATCCCGGCCACTTCCTCCGGTCGCACGACGCGGAAACCAACCTGCCGGCCCAGCCATTCCATCTCAGGCCGGTACGTCGCCGCTTCCTCTGACACGACAACCACCGCCGTCGCGGTATCCTGTAAAATCGCGTCGAACCCTTCCATCATTCCGTGCGCGCCGCCGATGATCTTGTCGCCAAGTTCCGCGTACGTCTTGCCGAGCCAACCGGTCAGTCCTATCCCACCGGGCACGGAGTCGAGTTCGGTGATAAAGAAATGATCGTTCGTCAGAATGACATCGGGCCGAATCACGCGCGGGATGTGCGACTTGATCCGCTCGGCGCGCGACAACTCGATCAATTCTCTTGGTTTGCCGGCATCAAGATAGTCCGCGATCCAACCGGGCAATTTGCCCTGCACGCTGTGCCGGTACATCACGTTGCACGCCCGGTAAAACGCCACCAACTGCGGCCCAAGCGCTTCAAGTTTCCCAAGAAGTTCGCTCGAAAGAGGAAAGGCTTCCGGTGAGATCCGCCAAGTCGCGCCGGCAAACAATCCGCCCGCCGGCATCTGGTCGCGGACGTACCGGGCGCGATCCGCTGCTGTTGCAGTGGAGATCATTCGCGAAGTTGACCGTCGCCGACGACCACAAACTTGTAGCTGGTCAACTCCTCCAACCCCATCGGCCCGCGCGCGTGCAATTTGTCGGTCGAGATCCCAATCTCGGCACCGAATCCGTACTGACCGCCGTCGGCGAGGCGCGTCGAGGCATTCCAAAACACGCTGGAAGAATCCACTTCGCGCAGAAACTTGTCCGCGGTTGCCTTGTTCTTCGTCACGATGGCATCGCTGTGCGCCGAACCGTACTTGGTTATGTGCTCGATCGCCTCCCCTACTCCGTTGACCACGCGCACCGCGAGAATCAAGTCGAGGTACTCGGCGTACCAATCTTCTTCTGTCGCCCGCTTCGCGCCGGGCAGAGCGTGATGAGTGGCTTCGTCCACACGCAACTCAACCTTGCGCTCGGCCAGCGCTTTGCCGATGCGCGGGAGGAAATCGTCGGCGATCTTTTCGTCAATCAACAGCGTTTCGATGGCATTGCACACCGCCGGACGTTGACACTTGGCGTTGATGACAATCTTTTCCGCCATGTCGAAGTCGGCCTCGCGATCCACGAACACGTGGCAGACGCCTTTGTAATGCTTGATGACCGGGATGCGCGACTTCTCCGCGACGGCCCGGATCAGGCTCTCGCCGCCGCGCGGGATGCAGAGATTGATAAACTCGTCGAGCTTCAGCAACTCGTCAATCGCTGCCCGGTCGGTCATCGGCACGACCGTGATGGCGTTGGCCAATTCTGGAATCGTGGGAGGGGCATTCTTGCCCCGACCGGTCGCGACAGGAATGTCGCTCCCACAAAGAACGGACTTCATCGCCTCGGCAATCGCGAGGTTGCTGTTGATCGCCTCCGAGCCGCCGCGCAGAATCACAGCGTTGCCGGTCTTAAAACACAAACATGCCGCGTCGGCGGTCACGTTCGGACGTGATTCATAGATGATGAGGATGGCGCCGAGCGGTACGCGCACTTTCTGGATGCGCATGCCATTGGGTCGCGTCCATTCGCTGATGACCTTGCTAACCGGATCGTCGAGCGCAGCGACTTCCCGGATACCTTTCGCCATATCGGCGATGCGTTTGTCGTCGAGTTGTAACCGGTCGAGCACAGCGGCGGACAGACCGGCTGTCTTGCCGGCTTCGATGTCCTTCGCGTTGGCGGCTTTGATACTGTCGGCAGATTTTTCGAGGCCGTCGGCCATCGCGAGAAGAAGTTTGTTCTTCGTCCCGGTATCCAGCTTGGCCAGCGCGCGCGCGGCGTCGCGGGAGCGTTCCGCGAGTTCGGTCATTTGTTGTTTCAAATCCATATTATCAGACCGCCCCTCACCTTAATCCTCTCCCCGCAAGCGGGGCGAGGAGATCCCCACTCCCTTCTCAAGGGAGAGGGTCAGGGTGAGGGTTGCTGCCGTCGCTTCACAAAATCACCAAGTCATCGCGGTGTACCATTGTGCTGCCGTCCCGCACGAGGCCACGCGCGAACTCGGCGCCGTTCCGGTCGCAAATGCTGACGACATCACCGGCCACAAACTTACCTTCGGTGCGGACGACACCCTTCGCAAGCAGACTCTTACCGGCATCACGGAGCGCGATTTTCGCGCCGTCGTCCACGACAAGTGTGCCGGCCGGATGTTGAAAGAACGCAATCCAGCGCTTCCGGCTCGCCAGTTTCGATGTCTGCGGAACGAAGATCGTTCCGACTTCCTTGCCGTCCAGCAAGTCCGTCAGAATGTGGTCGCGCTCGCCGTTCGCGATAATCATGGGGATGCCGGCACGTGTGACGATCCTTGCCGCCTCAATCTTCGACTTCATGCCACCGACACTTGTCTCCCGGTCAGTTCCACCTGCCAATTGTTCGATGTCGCGCGTGATTTCCGCAACGGTGTGGATGATTGTGGGAGGGGCATTCTTGCCCCGACCTGCTCCGGTCGCGACAGGAATGTCGCTCCCACGGGAAAGAAGACCCTCGACGTGCGACAGAATCACGAGCAGGTCAGCATCAATCAACGTCGCGGTCAATGCGGCGAGCCGGTCATTGTCGCCAAACCTAATTTCGTCCACTGCCACAGTGTCGTTCTCGTTGATGATCGGCACCACGCCACGCTTGAGCAGCGTTTCCAGCGTGTTGCGCGCGTTGAGGTGCCGCGTACGGTTCTTAAGATCATCGTGGGTGAGCAATACCTGCGCAACGTGAATGTCGAACTTGCCGAACACCGCGTCGTAGACGGACATCAGCTTGCTCTGGCCGATGGCGGCGGCGGCTTGCAGTTCATCGAGTCGCTTCGGGCGTTGTTTAAGCCCCAACTCCGCCATACCGGCACCGATGGCGCCCGAGGTGACGACGATGAGTTGCCGTTTCTCTTGATGCAACGCGGCCAGTTGCCCGGCAAGCTGTTCAATCCGGTCGTGCGCCAAACGGTTTTGTGCATCCGTCAGCAGGCCGGTGCCAATCTTGATCACGACACGACGAGCGTGGCCGAGGATGTCTTGCCGGAGTTTCATCGTTACAACCCTTTGCTTATCAGATTGACGGGGTGCTGTCGAGTGCGGCTCACTCGTAGCGGAGGGCGTCGATGGGGTCGAGCTGCGATGCCTTGCGCGCCGGGTAGAAGCCGAAGAATACGCCGACGGCGGCGCTGAAGAGAAACGCGACCACGACCGATGTCATGGAGATTAGCGTCGGCCACTCGGCAACGGCGGAAAGGATTTTGGCCGTGGCGACGCCGAGGATGATCCCAATGATGCCGCCCAGCGAACTCAGCGTGATCGCTTCGCTGAGGAATTGCAGCAAGATGTCGCGTCCGTGCGCGCCGACGGCCATGCGGATGCCGATTTCGCGAGTGCGTTCGGTGACGCTGACGAGCATAATGTTCATGATGCCGATGCCGCCGACGATGAGCGACACGCTGGCGATCGCGCCGAGGAGCACGGTCATGGTGCGGGTCGTGGCGGTGGCGGCATTGGCAATCTCCTCCTGGCCGCGGATGGTGAAATCATCATCGCGCGTGCCACCGGTACGGTGCCGTTGTCGGAGCAATAAGGTGATGTCGTTCTGCACCCGGGCAGAGACCGCGGACGATTCCGTTTGCACCGTGATCGAGCTGAGGTTGGTGCGTTTGGAAACGCGTTTCATGGAACTGGTGTAAGGAATGATCACGACGTCGTCCTGATCTGAACCCATGACGGACAATCCTTTGCGCGTGAGCACGCCGAGGATTTTGAACGGGATGTTGCGGATGCGCAGGGTCTCGCCAATGGGATCTTGATTGGGAAAAAGCTCGTTGACGATGGTTTGACCGACAATGCACACCTTCCCCGAACTGCGCTGATCCTGCTCAGTGAACATCGCACCGTCCGCCAGCGGCCAGTCGCGAATATCAAGGTAATCAACGCCCTCGCCAAGAATCTGCGTGCCCCAGTTCAATCCATTCGCGAGCACCTGCTGACGGTCGCGCACCTCGGGACTGACACCAATGATGCCCGGCACCTCGCGGCGGATGGCTTCCGCGTCGTCAATCGCCAACGTCCCGGCACCGCCCATGCCACTGCGGACGCCGCCACTGGAAAAGTTTCCCGAGAAGATGAGCACGACGTTCTGACCGAGACTCGCGATCTGCGCTTCGACCTGCGATTTCGCGCCGTTGCCGATCCCGACCATCGCAATGACCGCACCGACACCGATGATGATCCCGAGCGTCGTGAGCGCGGAGCGAAGCTTGTTGCGTCGCAGTGCGCGTAGGGCGATACGGATGGTGGCTTTGAATCTCATGGCGTCAACTGAACCGCTTGATGCGCTTCCTGCAGGCGCTGCAATTCCTCTTGCGCGAGCAGCCGGCGTTCGACGGGAGTGTCGCGAATGATTTGACCGTCGCGCATGACGACGTTGCGTTTGGTGTACCGCGCGATGTCGAGTTCGTGCGTGACCATCACAATAGTGATGCCGCGCTCGTTAAGTTGTTGGAACACGCCCATGACTTCCACACTGGTACGCGTGTCGAGATTGCCGGTCGGCTCGTCAGCGAGCACCACCGCCGGGTCGTTGACCAACGCGCGGGCAATCGCTACGCGTTGCTGTTGGCCGCCGGAAAGCTGGCTGGGATGATGGTCGGCCCGGTCGGCCAGCCCGACGATCTCCAGCGCACGGATTGCCTTCTCGCGCTGGCTGGACGCCGTCTCATGATCGTGCGAATAAAGCATCGGCAACTCGACGTTTTCCAGCGCCGATGTGCGGGACAAAAGGTTGAAACCCTGGAAAACAAATCCGAGTTTACGGTTGCGGATGTTGGCGAGCGCGTCGCGGTCGAGTTGGGATACATCGGTGCCATCAAGAAAGTAATGACCTTTGGTGGGCCGGTCGAGACCACCGATGATGTTCATCAGCGTGGATTTGCCGGAGCCGCTGGCACCCATGACGGCGACGAATTCGCCCTTCTCGATTTCCAGCGTTACGCCGCGCACGGCGAGCACCTCCACTTCGCCGGTGTGGTACGTCTTGTGGACATCTTCGAGTTTGATGACCGCGCTCACGGCGCTAGAACCTCCGCGGCCCTCCGCCGAACGGACCGCCACTCTGTACCGGCTTGGCTTGGACGGCCGTCGAACTGGTAACGACTCGGTCGCCTTCGTTGAGTCCTTCGACGATCTCGGTGAACACGCCGTCGGTGATGCCGGTCTTGATTTGCACGGACTGTGGTTTGTCGGCTTTCGGCGGCAGAACGTACACCGAGCGCGCACTGCGCCGGTCACGCTTGCGATTCGCGCCACCGGCACCGCCCCCACCGGCCTGTGCCGAAGCGGCCGGACGTTGTCCTTGGGCGCGAGGCTGCGAGGTCGCGTCCGTCTTCTCTGCCACTGCATCCGGAGGACGAAAGCGCAACGCTGCGTTGGGAATCCTCAGTGTATTCTCGCGTTCGGCAACGATGATGGAAACATTTGCCGTCATGCCGGGCCGCAGTTTGAGGTCGGGATTGTTGACCGCGATGACCGTGTCGTAAGTGACGACGTTTTGCACCGTGATGGGTGAGTTGCGGACTTGCACGACCTTGCCGTGAAACGTGCGATTGGGAAACGCGTCCACGGTGAAGTCAACACTCTGCGCTACTTCGACGCCGCCGATGTCGGCTTCGGCAACGTTGGCGTCAATTTGCATTTTGGCGAGGTCGTTGGCGATGACGAACAGCGTCGGTGCGTTGAGGCTGGCGGCAACAGTCTGGCCGACATCCACGCTGCGCGAGATGACAATGCCGTCGACCGGCGAATAAATCGTGCACCGATCAAAATCGACTTGTGCGCGGCTCAGCGACGCTTGCTTGCTCAGCAGGACTGCCTCGGCTTGATGCAGGTTCGCGGTGGCGGTGTCGAAGTCCGATTGTGGAATCAACTTACTGTCGAGAAGTTCTTTCGCGCGCTGCGCGTTGACTCGCGCGAGCTCAAGCGCGGCCTTGGCGTTGGCGACATCGGCGTTGGCGAGCTGGACGTTGGCTTGATAGGTCGAGGGATCGATCTGCGCGACGAGTTGTCCATTGGTAACGGGCGAATTGTAATCCACATAGATTTTCGCCAGCGTGCCGGAGATTTGGCAGCCGACCGTGACGTTGGTGACGGGATTGAGCTGGCCGGTAGCGGTGACAAGTTGCGTCAGATCGCCGCGCGACACATTGACGGTCTGGTACTGCACCGCTCCGTTCTTGTGCTGCTTCCAGTACCAACCGCCCAACCCCAGCACGACGACACAGGCGGCCACAATTACCGGCCACTTCCATCGTCGCGTTTTGTTCGGTTGTTCCATGGGTCAACTCAATGCGATTGCTCGCTACGATAATACAACACCGCGTCGTGGTGTTTGGACATCCCCGCGGCTCGTTGCACTCAAAGTTTTCGCCGCGCGACGGCTACTCCAGCGAACTGTGGCCGCCGGTGATGTAGCGTTCGAGTTCGCGAATGGTGAACTCACGGTCGGAAATGATGGCTTTGACCACGTCACCAATGGACACCAACCCCACCAACTTGCCATTGTCCATCACCGGCAGGTGGCGGGTGCGCTTCTCCGTCATTAACGCCATGCACTCTTCGATCGTGTCGTCGGGATTGACGTAGAGCACGTCGGTGGTCATCAACTCGCCGACCGTCGTGGTCTTGGAGGTTTTCCCTTTCAGCACCACCTTGCGCGCGTAATCGCGCTCGGTGAAAATGCCGATGAGTTTGCCGTTCTCCAGAACCAGCACCGCGCCCGCGTTCTTCTCGGCCATCAACTCCAGCGCCTCGTACACGGTCGCCGGCGGTCCGACCGACCAAATCTGGCCGCCCTTCTCCTGCAACAGATGCCTCACAGAATACATAGCGCTTTCCCGTCGCCTGCCTGCACACAGTCTACCCCCGACCGCCGCAACAGCGCAAGCGCAAGGTTGAGCCGGAACGCCGCGCTGAGTTAATCTGCTCCCGTGGAAGCGAACCCCGCCATCCCGGAACCGTTGATCGGCGCGCTTCGCAACGCGCGCGCCGTCGTCGTGCTGACCGGCGCGGGAGTCTCCGCCGAAAGCGGTATCCCCACATTCCGCGACGCGATGGAAGGGCTCTGGGCGAAGTTCGATCCGAGCCAACTCGCCACGCCGGAAGCGTTCGCGCGCGATCCCGAAACCGTGACGCGCTGGTATGACTCGCGACGCCAGAAATGCGCCAATGCGAAACCAAACCCGGCGCATCTGGCGCTGGCACACATGCAACAGGCGATTGAGAACGAACACCGGCAGTTCACACTCATCACCCAGAACGTTGACCGGCTGCACCAAGCTGCCGGTAGTCGAAACGTGATTGAACTGCACGGCACGCTGTGGGTGTGGCGTTGCGTGCTCTGCGGCGAAGAACGTGAAGAACGCGGTGTACCGTTCAAGGAACATCCGCCGAAATGCCGGTGCGGCGGCAATCGTCGCCCGGCCGTGGTCTGGTTCGGAGAAGCCCTGCCGGAAGAAGCGATCGAAAGGTCTTACGCGGCACTGGAGAACTGCGACCTTTTCTTCTCCATCGGCACGAGCGCGGTTGTCGAACCGGCAGCGAGTTTCCTCCACACTGCCCGCCGGCACGGCGCGAAGATCGTGGAGATCAACAAAGACCCAACGTCGGCCTCCCGCTTCGCCGATTGGTCAATCCTCGCCCGCGCCGGCGAAGTCCTGCCGGAACTGGTGCGCCAAGCATTCAGATGACGACACGTCGCCGCGGTGCGACGGTTAGACTGTAGCGGCCATTTGCCGCGTTCAAGTGCAGCCGGGACGCAAATGCTCGCGACAGCAGATCGGATTTCAGACTGTCGGCTTTCTTACCGGCAGCGAGCACTCCGCCCGCTTTCAACAAGAGGACATGCGTAATCACTGGCATGATTTCCTCGACGTGGTGCGTCACGACGACCAGAGTTGGTGCGCGCTTGCTGCGGCCAAGACGTTGGAGAAATTGCAGGAAATGTTCGCGGGCGACCGGATCGAGACCGGCACACGGTTCGTCGAGGATGAGCAGCGGCGGATTCGCCATCAGTGCCCGGCCAATCAGGACGCGTTGGCGTTCGCCTTGCGAGAGAACGCGCCACGGCCGGTCGGCAATATATTCGCACTCGATTCGTTTGAGGATTTGTTGGGCGCGTTTGCGGTCGGTGGCGCTGATCTTACCCCAGTAGTCAATCATCGCGTCCTTGCCGCTGACAACCGTTTCGAGTGCCGGTTCGTCGTCGTGCATCATTTGGCGAACCGACGAACTGACGAGTCCAATACGTTTGCGAAGTTCACGCCAGTCGGTCGCGCCATAGCGTTGGCCGAGCACTTCGATTTCGCCGGCCGTCGGCGAGAGGTAACCGGTGAGCGCGCTGAGGAGCGACGTCTTGCCGGAACCGTTCGCGCCGAGAATGACCCAGTGTTGTCCCTTCGCCACACGCCACGAAACGTCGTCGAGGATAACAGTGTCACCGCGTTCGATGCGCAGACGAGCAACCTTCAGGATCGCGCGCCCTCTTTCTCGCATGCACTCATCTTAGCAGAAATCGTGTAGTAGCGCCTGTCTCAGGCGCTCATGGCCACTCTCGCGGGACGCACAAGATTCTGGCATCATCCCTCTTCGTGCGCCAGCAATTCAGAAAACAACCGCCTCGCCTGGCTGATGTATTTCAGAGCTACAACCCGCCGTTATACTTCGTGACGTTCTGTACTATGTATCGCCGTCAGTTGTTGGCGAATGATGATGTTCACGCCGCGTTTCGGGCATACGCTGAACGGGGCGTCACCGAACGGGGCGTCTTCGTCGGCAGGTACGTGATCATGCCTGACCACGTGCACCTGTTTGTGTGTGGCGGAGCGGACTTCGCGGTGGGCGTCTGGGTCAAAGGATTGAAACGGGCGCTGTCGGAGGCGATCGCTACAGGGCGGCTGGAGACAGCCGCTACTACACCGAGCGAGAAGATCTGGCAACCGGGCTTCTTTGACCATCTTCTGCGGAACGCGGAGAGTTACGAGCAGAAGTGGGACTACGTGAGACAGAATCCAGTTCGCAAGGGCTTGGTTCGACGGACAGAGGATTGGCCATTCCAAGGAGAGATCGTTCCAGTCGAACACCGTTGACAGAGGGGGCGGTTTTGTTAGACTGCGCGTGCGAGTTTCCCCCGTTAGAGGAGGCAAATTCTCTGCCCGCACGCGGGCAGTACAAATTCACAAGGAAGTTCGACAACCATGGCAACGAAAAGAACGACTCGAAACGCTAAACCTGCAGCAAAAACAACCAAGTACGTGTATTTCTTTGGCGGCGGCAAAGCTGACGGCAACGGTTCGCAAAAGCCGCTGCTCGGCGGCAAAGGCGCGAACCTGCACGAAATGACCCGCATCGGGTTACCGGTCCCGCCGGGGTTCACCATCACCACGGAAGTCTGCACCTATTTCTACGACCACGGCCGGACTTATCCCAAGCAACTCCAAGCGCAGGTGGAAACCGCGCTCGTCCGGTTGGAATCACTCACCGGCAAACGCTTCGGCGACCGCGATAATCCCCTGCTCGTGTCCGTCCGCTCGGGCGCACGCGATTCGATGCCGGGTATGATGGACACGATTCTCAACCTCGGCCTCAACGATGAGGTGGTGAAGGTGCTCGCCAAGAAGAGCGGCAACCCGCGCTGGGCGTGGGACAGTTACCGGCGGTTCGTGCAAATGTACGGCGACGTTGTCATGGGCGTGCAGAAGGTCGGCAAGGACGACCACGAACCGTTCGACGAAGTGATGGATGAACTCAAAGAAGAAGTCGGCGCGAAAGAAGACACCGACTTGAAGCCCGAGCAGTTGCAGGAACTCGTGAAAAGGTTCAAGAGCCTCATTCAGAAACGCACCGGCAAGGATTTCCCGCAAGACCCGCGCGAGCAACTCTGGGGCTCGATCGGCGCAGTGTTCGGATCGTGGAACAACGACCGGGCCATCGTGTACCGCCGCAAGTACAACATCCCGCACGAATGGGGCACGGCGGTCAACGTGCAGACGATGGTGTTTGGGAATCTCGGCGACACGAGCGCGACCGGCGTGGCGTTCACGCGCGACCCGGCCACGGGCGAGAAGGTTTTCTACGGCGAATACCTCATCAACGCACAGGGCGAAGACGTCGTTGCCGGCGTGCGCACGCCCAAGCCCATCGCGCAGCTCAAGCAGGACATGCCGAAGGCCCACGCCGAACTCGAACGAGTTCGTCAGACCTTGGAAAAGCATTTCCACGACATGCAGGATTTCGAGTTCACCATCGAGGACTACAAGCTGTACATGCTGCAGACCCGGAACGGCAAACGTACCGGCGTCGCCGCGGTGCGCATCGCGGTCGAGATGGTGGACGAGAAGTTGATCGATTGGAAGGAAGCGGTGCGTCGCATACCGGCCGATTCGCTTACGCAAATCCTCGCGCCGGTATTCGACCGCAAGGATCGCGATGCGGCGGTGAAAGCCGGTCGCTTGTTGTGTAAAGGCTTGGCGGCTGGCCCCGGTGCGGCTTCCGGCAAGGTTGTGTTCAATGCCGAAGACGCTGTCGCCCGCGCGCACAAGGGCGAACGCGTGTTGCTGGCACGCGTCGAAACCAGTCCGGAAGATTTGCGCGGCATGATCGCTGCGGAAGGAATTCTCACCGCGCGCGGTGGCGTTTCCAGTCACGCGGCGCTGGTCGCGCGACAGATGGGCAAGGTCTGTGTGGCCGGAGCGGCGGACATTTCGATTGATTACCGGGCCCGCGTGATGCAGGTGAAGGGCCGCACGATCAAAGAAGGCGAGTACATCTCCATCGACGGTACGCTCGGAGAAGTTTATCAAGGCGAAGTCAAAACGGCACCCAGCGAAGTGGTGCAAGTGCTCGTCGCCAAGACGCTCGCGCCGAAAGAGAGTCGCACGTACCAGCAGTTCGCCGAGTTGATGGGCTGGTGCGACAAGTTGCGACGGCTCGGCATTCGCACGAACGCCGACCAACCGGACCAAGCGGCGAATGCCATTGCGTTCGGCGCGGAAGGCATCGGCTTGTGTCGTACCGAGCACATGTTCTTCGAGGGCGACCGGATTTACGCGATGCGCGAGATGATTCTCGCCGAGACGAAGGAAGCCCGGGAACGCGCGCTGGCGAAGTTGCTGCCGGTCCAGCGCGATGACTTTGCCGGCATCTTCCGTGAGATGAAGGGACATCCGGTCACCATTCGCACGCTCGATCCGCCGTTGCATGAGTTCCTGCCGCACGACAGCGAGACGCAGCGCGAGACGGCGCACAAGCTCGGCATTTCGCCGGAGAAAGTTGCGGCACGCGTCGCGGCATTGCACGAGGCGAACCCAATGCTCGGTCATCGTGGTTGCCGGCTCGGCATCACCTTCCCCGAAATCACTGAGATGCAGACGCGCGCCATTATTGAGGCGGCGATTCAAGTGCAGGCGGAAGGCATCAAGGTTAAACCGGAAATCATGATCGTGCTCGTTGGCTTCCCGAAGGAACTTCAGAACCAACTGGACATCGTTCATCGCACAGCCAAGAAGGTCATGGAACAGAAGAAAGCGAAGATCAATTACCTCGTCGGCACGATGATCGAAATCCCGCGCGGCGCATTGGCGGCCGGCGAGATCGCGAAGGATGCCGAATTCTTCAGCTTCGGCACCAACGACCTCACGCAGACCTGCCTCGGCATGAGCCGGGACGATAGTGGCTCGTTCCTACCGCAATATCAGGAGCTGGAGATCGTGAAGCGCAATCCATTCGAGGCGATTGACCAGGATGGCGTCGGCGAGTTGATGAAGATCGCCATCGAACGTGGTCGCAAGACGCGCCCCGACATCAAGCTCGGCATCTGCGGCGAGCACGGTGGCGAACCGTCGAGCGTCGAGTTCTGCCATCGGATCGGGCTGACGTACGTGAGTTGTTCGCCGTTCCGCGTGCCGGTCGCGCGGTTGGCGGCGGCGCAGGCGGCCCTCAAAGACGAGAAGTAAGTCTTTATCGGACAACATCGTGGAGGGGCGGGTCGGAAGGCTCGCCCCTCCATTTTTTTGGCCCGAAGGTTGCATTGAACCAAATGCTGTTCTCGGGCATCTAACGACTAGAGTGGGAGCGGCAATCGGAGTTGAATGTTCTTGCGAACATTTTTGCAAAGGCATAGCCTCGCGGTCGTACCAAGGAGACGCCGCTTTTACTTGTTTAGAGGTGCAGAGCCATGGTGATTGATCGAAACAGCGAAAGCGACAGCGGGATCAAAATCTACCTCCGGGAGATCGGGCAGGTCAAATTGCTCACCCCGAAGGACGAGGTCGAGCTGGCCGCGCGCATCAAGAAGGGCGACAAGAAAGCCCGCGCCCACATGATCAAGGCCAACCTGCGCCTCGTGGTCAAGATCGCCCACGATTACTCCAATCTCGGCCTGCCCCTGCTCGACCTCATCAGCGAAGGCAACATCGGCTTGATGAAGGCCGTCGAGCGCTTCGACCCCAAAAAAGGCGGCAAGCTCTCGACCTATGCCGCGTGGTGGATCAAGCAATCCATCAAACGCGCGTTGGCCAATCAAGCGAAGACGATTCGCCTGCCGGTCCACCTCGTGGACAAAATCAGCAAGATGAAGCGAGCCGCCCACAAACTCAGCGAGAGGCTCGGGCGCGACCCGACCGACGCCGAACTCGCCGACAAACTCGACATGCCGGTCGCCAAGGTCGCGCAGCTTCGCACCATCAGCGTCCGGCCCGCGAGTCTCGACGCGCCCATCGGCGAAGATGATGCCACCGAGTTTAGCGAAGTCGTTGGTGACGAGAACGCGCTCACGCCATTCGAGCTGCTGCGCAACAAGACGATGCGGCAGGACGTTCGCGACATTTTGGAGGAACTCGACCCGCGCGAGGCCGAAATCCTCACCATGCGCTTCGGTCTGGATGGCAACAAGCCGAGAACCCTCGAAGAGGTTGGCCGGAAGTTCAAGGTCACGCGCGAGCGCGTCCGGCAAATTCAGAACATCGCGCTGACCAAACTGCGCCGTCTCATGGAAAAGCAGGATCGCCCCGTCCCCGCGTCGCGGAACTGAATTCTGCACCTGTAGCGGCAGTCTACGACCGTCGCCTTCCATGATTCGGCGCTCACAGAGCGCCGCTACAGTTTTCGAGCTTCCCTTTCGCCAACGAATCCGGTACAAACTGCCCGCCATGAACGAGGATCTCAAAGCGGCGATTCGCGACGTGCCGGATTTCCCCATCAAAGGCATCCTGTTCAAGGACATCACGCCCGTTCTGCAGGACGGCAAACTGTTTCACAAAGCCGTGGACGCCTTCGCCGACCGGTTCAAAGGCAAGAACGTGGACGCCGTCGTCGGCATTGACGCGCGTGGATTCATCTTTGCCGGCGCCGTCGCCTACAAACTCGGCATCGGCCTCGTCCCGGTCCGCAAGAAAGGCAAGCTGCCCTACAAAACCGTCGTCACCAGCTACACGCTCGAATACGGCAGCGAAACCAGCGAGATGCACGTGGACTCGATCAAGAAAGGCTCGAACGTCATCATCGTGGACGACCTGCTGGCCACCGGCGGCACCGCCATGGCCGCCGCCCAACTCGTCAAACAACTCGGCGGCAACATCGCCGAAATCGATTTCCTCATCGAACTGTCCTTCCTCAAAGGCCGCGACCGCCTCAAAGACTACCCCGTCTTCGCCGCAATTGTGTATTAGCTGGCACGCTCTACGGCGCGCGGAAGCGGTAGAACCGGCCGGGATAACTCGACGATTGCGGGTCGGTGAACGTGGACGCGCCACCTGTCGGCGTGTTCGTGTCGGTGGACGTTGGGGTCAGTGTGTTCGTGCTCAGCATCACCCAAACTGGATTCGCCAAGTCCGTGCACGCCTCGACGATGATGACCAAGTTGCTGCTGCCGGTGATGTTGAACCCAAACTGATTCGACACCACGCCAAGATTCATGGCCCTAGCCGTATCCGGTAAAACCGGGCGGGATGATTCGTGGCGCCGCCTTGGTCCACGTAGTTGGCCACGGTGTCGCCGGTAGTGCCGATGATGATCAAGGCGCCGGGAATGTCTTGGAACGCGTTGGGGTTGTAACTGCTGCCGGTCATCGCCTGCACCACGTTCGTCCGAATCCCGGCCGCTTTCCACGTGATGATAAAACTAAAGCTGGCATTATTAGAAACCGACAAGGTCCGCGATACGGAGATTATTTGGAACAGGGACGCCGGATTAGTCGGGTTCAGTCCAGCAATAAACTGGTTTGTATTGCTCATCCCCTTGCCTAATGGATCGGCATCCGGTGCGGCCTGCGCGTTCGTCGTCGAACCGAAAAAGTACGTTTGCCAATCCGTCCAACCGCCGTAGGGCGCAGTCTGTAGGCCGCCAAATGTTGCTCCCCAGCCGGTTGTCCACGGCAGGTAATAGATGGTGGCAGGGGTGTCGTAAAATACTGTCGAATCCATGCTCGGTGCGTTGCCTGTAAAGTAGACATTCGAAAGACTGTGGCAATGAGTGAACGCATACATTCCTATGGTGGCGACGCTGTTAGGGAACGTCACACTCGTCAGACCGGTGCAATCATGGAACGCAACACTCCTGATGCTGGTGACGCCACTGGAAATTGTAACATTGGTCAGCCCGGGGCAGTAACCGAACGCACCGTCCCCGATATTCGTTACACTGCCGGGTATGGTTATGCTGGCCAGTTTCTTGCAATTCTCAAAAGCACTTTGCTCGATGCTGGTGACATTGGTGCCAATCGTCGCACTCGTCAGATTGGTGCACAAATAGAACGCAGAAAATGGGATGATGGTGAGGCTGTTGCCAATCGTCACATTCGTCAGACCGTAGCACTCATCGAACGCATAGATTCCGATGTTGGTGACGCTGTCGGGGATAGTCAGACTTGTCAAATTGATGCACCCAGGGAACGAATAGCTTCCGATGCTGGTAACGCTGTTGCCAAACGTCAGATTCGTCAGACCGGTGCACACGTAGAACGAATAGACCCCGATGCTGGTGAAATTGGTGCCAAATGTCACACTCTTCAGAGAGGTGTGGGAATCGAACGCTCGGTACCCGGTGCTGGTCACCGGGAGCCCGGTGATGTAGTCAGGAATGATCAGGTCGCCGCCGGGACCGCTATAGCCGGTGATGTTGATGGTGTTGTCGGCATTGGTCGCGTAATACCATTGACCTTGCGCTGCGACGGGTAGTGTTAGCAGCGCCACAAAACAGGCTACACTTAGGCCTCGGTTCATCCAGCCCTCGTTGACGAGCGTCATGCTATCAAAGTTGATAACCGGCTTCAAGCCGAAAACACCTCGCGCTGCGTGCGAACTCGGCCCGGTGACTGAGGCACACCCTCGCTAGCTGCCAATTGCCGATTTCAGCCAGCGGATGTCTTCCTTGTGAAGCTGCTCGATGAGATCGAGCGCGTTGCGGGAAGATTTCAAATCGGGTTCGTCGATGAGGGTGCCGATCTCGGCGACGATGTGTTGCTGGGCGGATTGGGCCATGTCGAGTGCTTCGGTGATGGATTCTTCGGAAAGTTTCAACGAGAAGCGCGGGCTGGGCACGTCGGTCGGACGTCCGCCGAGGGAGCGGATGACGTTGGCGAGGTTGACGCAACTGACGCTGCAATCTTTGCGGACGCGTTTGATGACTTCGAGCTTGCCGGGGTCGTCGCTGCATTGGGCTTCGGCGCGACGCAGCACGCGGACGCAGGCCCATTCGTCGGCCATGATTTCGTTCAGCTTGGCAACGAGGTCAGGCATATTTCTGGAGGTAGTGATCCAGCCAGTAGAATCCGCCAATGACGATGCCGTGGGTGATCTGGCCCCTCTCGATCATCCGGTGCACGGCGTCGAGCGGGATGATTCGCACGGCAATGTCTTCAGCGTGGTCGAGTGAGAGCTCGGCGACCTTGCGGCAATCCTTCGCCACCACATAGTGCTGCTGGTTGGTCTGGATGGCGGGGTTGGGATGAACGGTGCCGAGATGGATGATCCGGTCCGCCTCGTAGCCGGTTTCTTCGAGTAACTCGCGCCGGGCGCATTGCTCGGGGGTTTCGCCGGCGTCCATCAGCCCGCCCGGCGTTTCGAGATGAACTGACCGCGTGCCGTGCCGCCATTGCTCGATCATGATGACCTGCTCACCGGGAGTCAGCGGGATGATGTTCACCCAGTCGGGCGGCTCCAGCACGTACATGTCGTGCGGCTGACCGGTACGCGGGTTGACGGTGACATCCTTGCGCACTTTGAAGATGCGACAGTCGGCGACCGGCTCGGACCGTTGAACGCGCCAGGGCTTGATCGGGCCGGACGTCACTACTTCGCTTTGCTCAACACGTCATCGAGTTTGCTGGCGAACTTGTCGGCGGGGATGTAGCCGCCAATCTCAGAGATCTTCTTGCCGTCGCCATTGACGAAGACGATGTGTGGATAGCCGCGCGTGCCGAATTTGTCGGCGATCTGCCTGTTCTGCGCGCTCTTTTCGGGATTGATCTTGCAGGCGATGAAATCCTTCGACAGTTTCTCGCTGACTTTTGCGTCGTTGTACACGTCTTTGTCCAGCTTCTTGCACCAGCCGCACCAATCGGTGTACACATCCACCATCACGATCTTCTTGTCCTCTTTGGCCTTTGCCACCGCCTTGCTGTAATCGGTCTGCCACTTCACCGACTCGGCCCGTGCCGCACCGGCCACCAACATGATTCCCGCCAACATTGCGTAAACTTTCATCGGTCCTCCTTATGCGTGTGTAAGTTCTGCTCTCGACTCCGCAACCGCCGGCGCGGCGGGCGGGTCTGTCCATTTGCTGTGTTCCTTGATCAACGCGATCAACTCGTCCACGGCTTGTTCCTCGGGAATGTGCTGTTTCACCTGCGTCTTGCCGACCCAGAGCGAAATCTTGCCGGGCGCGGTGCCGACGTAACCGAAATCGGCATCCGCCATCTCGCCGGGGCCGTTGACGATGCAACCCATGACCGCGATCTTCACACCCTTTAGATGCGATGTGCGCGATTTTATTCGAGCCGTCACCGTCTGCAAATCAAACAACGTGCGCCCGCAACTCGGGCACGCCACGTAGTCAGTCTTAAATGTACGCGACCCGGCCGCCTGCAAAATGTTGTACGCCAGCTTCACCGCCTTGAGCAAATCGTCCTCGCCGGTCACTTCCACGGCATCGCCGATACCGTCGCAGATCAACGCGCCAATGTGCGTGCTCGCGGCGATCAACGCGCTTTGCTGCGCGTGATGACCGCGCTTCGAGCTGACCCGGTCGCGAAGCAAAATGTGGATGTGATCCGGCATCTTCGCCGCCAGAATCCGGTAAGCCCCAATCACATCGATTCCATCCACACGTCCGACGGCAACGAATGCCTGCCGGTCTTTGAGGATACCGGCGAGCTTGTCGCAATTCGTGACGAATTGTTCCGGTGACTCGGCTTCGATGTCGAATTGGACTGTGACGTTGTCCGGTATCTCGCTGATCTCTTCCTTGCCGGTAAACGGAATGTTGACTTTCTCGGCAACGTCAAAAACCGGCAGGTTAATTTCCGCGCTGTCAAGTTTCACCGCAATCGGTGTTTCAATGTGGCGCTTCCGCAACTCCGGCTTCAGTGCCGCAATCTTGCCGATGTCGGCCATCGTCTTGACCTTGAATTGCAGAATCTCGGCAAACGTGTCCGGCTCGGCGCTCGTGATGCGTTGAATCTGGCCGATGGTGGCCGTGAGCGGCACCGGCACCTCGACGCGCGGCGGATGTTCCCTGCCCGCGCGCAAGCGCAGGTCGCCGATGAAATACTCGGGCGTCGGTCGGCGTGTGTAGGTGAACGGATCGCGTTTCTCCGCGACATGGAGAGTGACCGGCGCGGCGGGCTTTCGCTCGTTGTATTTCTTCACGAGTTCCTTGCAGACCGGGATTTCGTGGACACTGTCTTCGGTCAGCGAAACACGGACGGTGTCGCCGATGCCGTCTTCCAGCAACGCCCCGATGCCGATGGCGCTCTTGATGCGACCGTCTTCTCCTTCTCCGGCCTCGGTGACGCCGAGATGAAGTGGGTAATTCCAGTCCGGACCTTCTTCGTTGAGGCGTGCGACTAGCAGCCGGTACGCTTCGATCATCACCTTCGGATTGCTGGCTTTCATCGAGAGGATGATGGATTGATAATCGTGCTTGCGGCAGAGGCGGACGAACTCCAGCGCGCTTTCGACCATGCCGAGCGGTGTGTCGCCGTACCGGTTCATGATCCGGTCGGAGAGCGAGCCGTGGTTGGTGCCGATGCGCATGGCGCGGCCGAGTTGTTTGCACTTCAGCAGCAACGGCGTGAACGCTTTCTCCAAGCGTTCCAGCTCTTCGTGATACTGGTCGTCGCTGTATTCGCGGACGGCGAACTTCTTGCGGTCGGCGTAGTTACCGGGATTGATGCGGACTTTCTCGATCCATTCGGCGGCTTCGAGCGCGGCGGCCGGCACGAAATGAATGTCGGCCACGATGGGCGTGTTGAAGCCGCGTTTGCGAAGTTCGGCGACAATGTTTTTCAGATTCTTCGCGTCGTTGATGCTCGGCGCGGTGATGCGCAGAATCTCACAACCGGCTTCGATGATCGGGATCGCCTCCTTGACGCAGGCGTCCGTGTTCATCGTGTCGGAGATGAGCATCGTCTGGACGCGAATCGGGTTGTCGCCGCCGACGCCGATGTGGCCGACCTTCACCTCGCGCGTGGCGCGGCGCTGCCAGAAAAATGGGTTTTGACAGTAGTTCATGGCTGGGTGGCGGGAACGACTTCGTTGGTCTGCGCGGGCTTCGGGCCCGATCCGAAGCGGAAACCAAAGAATCGTTTGAAATCAAAAACTGTGATGTAGAGCATAAAGCCGATGAGCAACACGGCGAACGCGGTGGAGACCACATGCACGAACCGCGCGGGCAACGGCCGCCGAAACACTGACTCATAGATCGAAAAGGCAATGTGTCCGCCATCAAGCATGGGGATGGGAAGCAAGTTGAACAGAGCGAGAGCCAGGTTGATGAGGACTGCGAATTTCAGCCCACGCGTGATACCGCCGCTGCGAATCTCGTACCACCATCCGCCCGCGATGCCCACCGGCCCGCTAAAACTGCTAATCCCCACACCGGTCCGTTCGTGGTGAAATACAGCGTAAAAGGTGTCGCCGAACATCTGTGCAACTTCTTGGAATTGGGCTTTGGGCGAGGGGCCGGGGCGAACCACTTTGAAGTCCACTCGATCCTCCAATTCGACCCCGATGCGCCCTACGTTCTTCTCGGGATCGAGTCGCGGGGTGGCGGTGATGATCATCATCTCGCCTTGACGCATGATCTTGAGGCGCACCGGCTGTCCCGGCCTCTTGCTGATGAGGTCGATCAACTCTTGCCGGGTTGAAATCGGCACGTCATCGACTGCCAGAAACTCATCGCCGGCGAGCACGCCGGCAGTTTCCGCAGGACTACCGGACAGAACATCTTTCGCGTACGGACGTCCCTCGGGATACAGGTTGATCGTCTTCAGGCCAAAATCACGATTAAACTCCGTCTCCAAAAGAAACTCCTTTTGCACGCCTTTCTGGTCAATGACGACGCTGACGGAAGGATCGAGGCTGAGGGCCACGGAGCGTTGAATGTTGAACCAATTCTTCACCTCGTGGCCGTTGACGTTGACGATGCGATCGGTCGCGCGGATTCCGAGTTGTTCTTCCCGGCTGCCCGGTTCGACCCACCCAATGACCGGCGGATTGACGGGAACCGCCAGGCCGACCCACCAAATGATGCAGGCAATGATCGCCGCCAGCACGATGTTCATCATCGGACCGGCGAGCGCCACCAGAATCTTTGACGAAGCCGGAGCGGACGGCAATTCCTCAGCTTTGCTCTCGGTTTTCCCTTCGATGGTTTCCATCGGCGACATCTGCGGGAGGGCCACGTAACCGCCGAAGGGAATCCATGATACCCGGTACTCGATCCCGTCCTTCGTCCAGCCGAAGATTTTTGGACCAAAACCAATGGAGAACCGCTCAATCTTCAACCCGCGTCGTTTCGCGACGAGAAAATGTCCCAACTCGTGGATGAAAATCGTTAGCCCAAAGAAAAACACGACGAGCAATGCGGGGTAAATCTTGTCCGCGAAAAAAGTTTGCATGACATCAAACGACACGTTCTGCTTCCTTTCTGGCCCAAAGGTCGGCTCCGAGTATAGCATCCAATGCCGTGCTTGCAACCGCGCGATGCGCGTTCATCGTCCGCTCCACCGTCTCGAAAATGTCCGTAAACTTGATCTGCCCGGCCACAAACCGCGCCACGGCCACCTCGTTCGCCGCGTTGAACACGGCCGGCATCGTCCCGCCGGTACGCCCTGCGTGCCGGGCCAGCCGTAACGACGAAAACTTCTCGTGGTCCGGATTCTCGAACGTCAGCGAGCCGATTCTTGCAAAATCCGTCGGCGGCATCGAATTCGGCAGCCGGTGCGGATACGTCAGCGCATACTGAATCGGATACCGCATATCCGGCACGCTCAACTGCGCCAGAATCGAGCCGTCAATGAACTCCACCATCGAATGCACCACGCTCTGCGGATGCACCACCACGTCCACCCGGTCGATCTCCACATCGAACAACCACCGCGCCTCGATCATCTCCAGCCCCTTATTGAACAATGTGGCCGAATCGATCGTGATCTTCTGCCCCATGTTCCAACTCGGATGCTTCAACGCCTGCGCCACGGTAATCTTCTCGAACTCCGCCCGGGGCGTCTGCCGGAACGGCCCGCCCGACGCCGTCAAAATCAACCGCTTCACACTGGCCGGCTCGCGTCCCTCCAAACACTGAAAAATCGCCGAATGCTCGCTGTCCACCGGCAAGACCTTCACGCCATGCTTGCGCGCCTCGCTCATGACCAACTCCCCGGCCATCACGAGAATCTCCTTCGACGCTACCGCCAAATCCTTCCCCGCCCGGATCGCCGCCAACGCCGGCTCCAATCCCGCCGTCCCAACAATCGCGACTAAAACGATGTCCGCCTCCGGCATCGTCGCCAACTCGACCAGCCCGCGCTCACCAGCCAACACCGGTAGGGCGCGACCGCCGGGCGCGCCGAGCCGTTTCTCCAACTCCCGGGCTTTCTCTCGGTTGGTCATCGCGACCGCCTTCGGCTTGAATTGCGCGATGGCCTTCTCCATCCCGTCCACGCTCTCGCGCGATGCCATGCCGACGATGCGAATCCGCTCCGGCAAGTCCGCCGCAACTTTTTGTGTCGAGACGCCAATCGACCCGGTCGTGCCGAGCAACACCACATTCTTGGGTTTCATCAAGACGCGCCAGCATACTTGCCCTCCGCCAGCACCTCAAGCGTTTCGTGCTCCGAAAAGAATCGTGACACCTTCCTCAATCGGGCTTGTCCGGCAAGCTGAGAGTTGTAAACTACGGCATCGATGAATCTCTTGCTCAGTACAGCGAGTCTAGCGCTTTGCCTCTCAGCTACCGCTGCAGACGTTGATCCGAACGCACTTACTGAAGAGCGTCAGGTGTACCTAGCGTTTGTTTCGCATTCGAGCACTCCGTCAACCCACGTCACCCTGCTGAGACCAATGCCAGCCGGCCACGTAAGCGGACCGCTCGACACGTTCAAGTGGAACGCAGATTTTGTTCGGGCGCATCCGGAAGCTCTCAAAACTGATCGAGACAAGAAGCTCCTAGAAGAACAGAAGCCGCTCATCGAGGACAAGGATGGAATGGTCGGTGATTTTCTGCGAAAGGCCGGAGCCGAACATTTATTGGACGAGCAACTTAGGAAACTACTGGGAAGTCATACCAACACGGTTGTGTTCGGTGAATCCGGAGAGAAGATTTACCGGACGGACCGGCTCAAGCATCCGGAAGGCCCGGAAGACATTGTCGAGCTTTCGCGAGTGGGTCTGAACGCTTCCACAAATCGTGCTTTGCTTTACATCAGGTATTACGGCGGCGATTTGTCCGGGGGATCGATTCTCTACATTTTTGAGAAGCGCGACGGCGTCTGGAAAGTGCTCAAGACGTTTACGATTTCAATTTCGTAATGGACATATCATCCAGCGCAGGAAACTTCTGCCGATAGGCCTGTAACTCCGATAAGTCCAACTCCGCCTCCACGACACCCTCACCTTCCCCGGCATCGGCCAGAACTTCGCCGCGCGGGCTGATGATTTGGGAGTGGCCGGGGTACTCGACGTTGGGATCGCGTCCGGAGCGGTTCACACCGATGACGTACGCTTGGTTTTCGATGGCGCGGGCTTTGAGCAACGTCAGCCAGTGATCGAGACGTGGCGTCGGCCAATTGGCGATGACGGCGAAGAGATTCGCGCCGCGTTTCACGCCGGCACGGAACAATTCCGGGAAGCGCAGGTCGTAGCAGACGGTCGGGGCGAGTTTGAATTCGCCGCAATCCACGACGACCGGCTCAGTGCCGGGCTCGGCGGTCTCACCAGCAAACTTGAACGGGTGCATCTTGGCATACCGGGCGACTTCCCGGCCTTGCGCGTCGAAGAGCACGGCTTCGTTGCGCCGGTCGCGCACCATGCCGGCCAGAATCTGCACCCGGTATTCTTTCGCGAGCTTGGCGATGGATTCGCCGGTGTCTTCGGCCAGTGCGAGGTTCATCGTGAAGCCGGTGGCGAACATCTCCGGTAAAACGACGAGCGTGCCCGACTCGGGACGCGCGGCGGCAAGAAGGCGGCGAACCTTGTCGTGGTTGGCCGCTTTGTTTTCCCAGACGATGTCGAGTTGGAGGCCGAGGACGTTCAACGCAACACCAGCCGCATGTACACGTAAAGGAGCGGCGCCGTGAAGAGGAGGCTGTCAATGAGGTCGAGTGCGCCGCCGTGGCCGGGCAGCCAGGTGCTGGAATCCTTCACGTTGGCCTCGCGTTTGATGAGCGACTCGGCGAGATCGCCAATGACCGCGGCCGCGCCGAGCAGCAGTCCGAGGAAGACGGTGTGTCCGATCATGATTCCATGCCGGCTCAATTCGTCATGCAGCACATAGAGACACAGAAGGCTGCCGCCGACGGCAAACAGCATGCCACCGGCGGTGCCCTCCCAGGTTTTCTTTGGGCTGATGCGCGGGATCATTTTGTGACGACCCAGCATTGAACCGGTCAAATAGGCGCCGATGTCGGTAAACTTGGTCACCACGACAAGGAGCATGACAAAGAATCGTCCGTCCTGCGACGGCGCATAGGCGAAGTTGATGCGGGTGATGAAGTTGCACAGCCACGCGACGTAAATCAGCCCGAACAGAGTGACCGCCATCGTTTCGATGCCATGCGGGTTGAGCTTCTGCGGAAATTGCCGCAGAAAAACGCCGAGCGCGAAGATGAGCAGGATCAGGATGTCGAAGTCGTACGACAACATGAGCACGTCGCGGCGGCGATAGACGAACCAGCTTCCCGAGATCAACGCCACCGAGCCGATGACGCCCCACCCTTTGAACGCCTTCAGTCCTTTCGCCTCGCAGATCGTGTAGAACTCCCAGACCGCGCGCGCGATGACGACGTTCATGAACACGTACAGAAAGATCGGTCGCAACCAAAACACCACCGCCAGCATGACGCCCCAGAGCACGAGTGAACTGACGAGCCGCCAGCGGAATCCCGTCCGTAGTGTCGGTGTCGTAGCCGCTGTCCCAGCGGCATCCGCTGGAGCGCCTGAGACAGGCGCTACTACATTCGGCTTGGCGGGATTCACGCTCACGTGTTGTTGTTGGGGCTCACGCGACCGAACCGGCGGTCCCGCTTGCCGTAGTCTTCCAGCGCTTTGATGAATTGCGATTTGCGAAAATCCGGCCAGAGCGTTTCGGTCACGTAAATCTCCGCGTAGGAAATCTGCCACAACAAGAAATTGCTCACCCGCATCTCGGCGCTGGTGCGAATCAGTAAATCCGGGTCCGGCATCCCGCGCGTGTACAACTGCTGCGCGATCACCTTCTCGTCGATGTCCGCCGCGTCGAGCCGACCGGCCTTCACTTCCCGCGCAATCGCCCGCACCGCGTCCACAATCTCCGCCCGGCCGCCGTAACTCAACGCCAGCACGAGCGTCAGTCCGGTATTCTTCTTCAACGCCTCGATGCTTTTCTCCAACTGCCGCTGCGCGCTCGCCGGCAACTCGTGGATGCGCCCGATCGCGGCGAGCCGCACGTTGTTCTTGTCGAGTTCCGGTATCTCCTGCCGCAGGTAAAACTCCAACAGGTGCATCAACGCGGTCACTTCCGCCTTCGGCCGATTCCAGTTCTCGATGGAAAACGCGTACAACGTCAGATACTCGACACCCAACTCACCGGCCACACGGACGATCTCGCGCACGCTCTCCGCGCCGGCACGATGCCCCTCAATCCGCGGTAAGCCACGTTCCTTCGCCCAGCGCCCGTTGCCATCCATGATAATGGCCACGTGCCGGGGAATGTTTTTTAGATGCTGACTCATTGCAGCAGAATTGTTTCTTCCCGGCGGGCGCCGACGGACACGATGCTCAGCTTAACGCCGCTGAGTTGCGCGAGTTTCTGCAGATAAATCCGGGCGCGCTTGGGCAAGTCTTCAAAATCCTGCGCCTTCTTCGTCGAAGCCTGCCAGCCATCGAACTCTTGATACACCGGCGTGCAACGGTTCAGCACGTCCACATCGTTGGGGACCGTCTCGAACACCTTGTCGCCTTGTTTGTAACCGACGCACACTTTAATCTTCGGCACCGCATCGAGCACGTCGAGTTTCGTCACGGCCAGATCGTTGATTCCATTGAGCATCACCGAATACCGCGTCGCCACCGCATCGAACCAGCCGCACCGGCGCGGTCGGCCCGTCGTCGCGCCGAACTCGCGTCCCGTCTCGCGCAGCATTTCGCCTTGCGCGTCGTTCAACTCGGTTGGGAACGGTCCCTCGCCCACCCTCGTCGTGTACGCTTTCATCACACCGACCACGCGATCAATCCGGTTGGGCGGAATACCGGCGCCTGTGCAGGCGCCGCCTGCCGTCGCGTTGGAACTGGTCACAAATGGATATGTCCCGAAATCGATGTCGAGCAAAGTTCCCTGCGCGCCTTCGAAGAGGATGTTCTTGCCGTCGCGTAATGCCCGGTTCAGCAACGTCACCGTGTCGGCGATGAACGGTCGGAGTTCTCGTCCGCAGGTTTGGTACTGGCGATTGATGTTCGTAAAACTGAGCGGCTTCGCGCCAAATGCTTTGAAGATTTCGTTGTTTTCTCTAACCTTTCGACGCAGTTTCTCGGAGAAACGTTCAGGCGTGAGGAGGTCCACGACACGGAGTCCGGTACGCGCCACCTTGTCGGCGTAGGCTGGGCCGATGCCGCGCTTCGTCGTGCCGATCTTGCGTTTGCCTTTCTGCTCCTCCCGGATTTCGTCGAGCAGCCGGTGATACGGAAACACGAGGTGCGCCGTCTCGCTGACGAACAGGTTGCCGTCAATGCTGACGCCCCGGCCACGCAGATGTTCGATCTCGCCGAGCAGCGCGACCGGGTCAACGACGACGCCGTTGCCGATGACGTTGAGTTTGCCGGGATAAAGGATGCCGGACGGGATGAGGTGCAGGACGTATTTCTGGTCGCCCACTTCGACCGTGTGACCGGCATTGTTGCCGCCTTGGTAACGGACGACCACATCGGCCTGCTCAGTGAGCACGTCGATAATCTTGCCCTTCCCTTCGTCGCCCCATTGGGCACCCACTAGAATCGTCGTTGCCATGGCCAGCGCGTGAACATAGCCGAAGCGCAAAGCTCGTGGCAAGAGGCAACCGGCCACCCGGCGCGCAGCCTGCGCCCCGATGGAGCATCCCAATTTTCCGAATTTAAGTCCTTGCTTGCAACCCTTGAAATTGCTAGCCTTCACGCTGGGTCAAGAGGGCAACTATGGAAATTTACAAAACGGGTGCGTACCGGGATCCAGCGATCGAGGTGAGTCAAGGAGCACTCGCCGGCGGTGCGGTCCTGCCGCTGGGCGGTAAGAGCGGCGACGCGTTTACTCCGCCCTTTCCGCACAAGCTCGACGACTTGGACGTCAGCATCGGGCTTCTATCCGACCTGACGCTGAAGACGGCATCGCTCGATCCGGACTGCACGACGGCCAACGTGGCGCAACGGTTGCGGTTGGGCAAGGTCGTGACCGATCTGCTCTTGCACCGGTTGTACGAAGAGAAACTCGTGGACAAGAAGGGCACCGTCGGCCTCCACAATCACCGGTACACGATGACCGAACGCGGTTGGATGCACGTGACTCAACTGATGAGTTTGTCCAGCTACATCGGGGCGGCGCCCGTTTCGCTCGAACAATACACCAAGGTGCTCATCCGCCAGGTCCGCAGCCGGCCCGCTGTGACGAAGCAAGCGCTCGACGAGGTCTTGAATGAACTCGTGCTTTCCGACAGCGTGAAACGCCGGCTGGGCGTGGTGGCCAGTTCCGGCCGCAGTCTGTTCCTCAGCGGCCCGGCAGGCAACGGCAAGACCGCGATGGCCCGTGCGCTGGTCAATGCCATCCCCGGCGAGATTTGGATTCCCTACGCCGTCGAGGTGGACGGCCACGTCATCCGCGTGTTTGACCGGCACGACCATCATATCGTCGAGTCAGCGGACGAAGATTTCGACCATCGCTGGGTGAGGATCCGGCCGCCGTTGGTCACAGTGGGCGGCGAATTGACCATCCAAAGCCTCGACCTCACCGCCACGGACACGCCGCGCTACTACGAAGCGCCGTTCCAACTCAAAGCGAACGGCGGTGTGCTGGTCATTGACGACCTGGGCCGGCAACGCGTGTCGGCGGGCGAACTGCTCAACCGGTGGATCGTGCCGCTGGAGTACCGGACCGATTACCTCACGCTGAGCACCGGTAAGAAAGTTCAAGTGCCGTTCGAACTCATCGTGATTTTCGCCACCAATCTGACCGACGTGGATCTGGTGGACGAGGCGTTCATGCGGCGCATGGGTTACCGGCTCTACGTCGCCCCGCCGTCGCCCGAAACGTACGCCGAGATTTTCCGGCGCTTTGCCGAGAAACTGGGACTCTCCGCCGACGACCGGCTCATCAGCCGAGTGCTCAGCCGGTACAAAGCGGAAAGCCGCGTCCCGAAATGCTGCGAGCCGCGCGACCTGCTGCTGCGCGCGGTGGACTTCTGCAACTTCGACGGCCAGCCATTGCGGCTCACCGACGAGATTCTGGATGAGGCGTGGGAAAGCTACTTTGGCGGCGCCGACTTCGCCCGCCCGCGCTGAGCTGGTGTGGTGCGTTATCTGGCCAATTCCAGCCGGGAAATGGTGCATGCATCGAAGGGCGCGCAGTCACGGAAATCGAGACGCACCCAAGAAATCAAGCCGTGCCAGGCGGGCGACAGCGACGGAGAGATCGCGTAAGGGTTGAGCCTGCCGTTGCCGGCCAAGGGAAACGTGTAGCTGGACGCGTCGGAGAACTGGCTGTCAGCACTCCAGAAGATCCGCACTTTGCGCCTGCCGCCAAATAAGGTGGCCGGTTCCACTCTGAGTTCCAAGAAGAACACCTGATTTTTCTGAAGCTCGATCGGTTCGACCGCAAAGACGAGGAAGGGATGTTGGCCCGTGGGCTTCCACTGGTCGTTACCGACTTGCTTCAAGTCCTGGACTGACGCGGCGTGTTCCACATTCACGGTGCGTTGAGTGTCAAAGTAGTCCAAGTATTGTCTGGAAACCATCGCGGAGGAGAAAACTCCTCCAAACGCCAGATACGCGGCGATCGCAACGACGGCAAACAACCACAAGAAGGCCAAGGTCCTTCTGCGGCGGGTTTGCGGCCGGGCAGTGGAATATTCTCTGACAAAGCCGGGAACGAAGACCAGAAGGATTGGGTACAGGGGCAACGCATAACGCGAAATGGGCAGGGTGACCGTCATGCTGGCAACTACGTAAAGGGCAAATACAAGCGCGAAGATACGATACCGCAAGCTCGTCGTGGCGGAGATCAAACCAGCAATTCCAAGCAGCGTGACAGAGGTTCTTTCGAGAAGCTCGAGAACTCTTGCGACGACCTCCATGTGGCTCGCGCGGGCGCGGAAGGCCAGCACGTTGTTCTCCGGATTGAAGTAATCATAGCCGCAGCCCAAAAGCGCCTTGAACATCTTCGCTGGCATCAGCGCACCGATGGCTGCCGGATACCGCTTGATCCGCTGGATGGCAGCTCTTGCGAGCAAGCGATCACCTTCGGTATCCAAGTGCGAGTAGGGACGGGCGACGTCATCGACGTCGTATCTCATCCCGGAAAGCCTTGGTGCGTCTCCGTGCTTCTTGAGGTCTGTTCCGCCATAGAGGACTGCGCCGAAGCCGTTGGCAATCGTGGGCCGCTTGAGCACAACCACGTTCTTCAAGAAATAGGGCAGAACGAGAAGACCAAAGCCGAGTAAGAAAATGAGAAACGGGCGAAATGAAAACGGTTGCTTTGACTGCGGCTGTATCTTCATTACAGCCCACCACAGAAATGGCGCAGCGACCAGCAGCAGAACAGGGAAAAGCATGATCGCAGGGCGGGTGAGTGTGGCAAGGCCGAAGACGATTCCTGATAGAAAAAGATATCGGGACGTCGATCTTCGTTCGCTTCCGTCGGACTGGTGGAAAAGCCAAAACGAAAGGATGAGGAGCGAGATAAACAATGGTTCGGTCAGCAGCGAGCCGCCATACCGCATGAACGGGGTGTAGAAACTGTACAGAGCGAGGACAAGTAGGGCGGCCGCCCGGCCATGCAGTTTCAGACAGGAGTGCCAAACGAGTATCCCAGCCAACGATAAAACGGTGATGTTGATCAGTTTTACAAGTCGGATATCCGCATGCCACAACGCGATCCAAAGAGGATTGATAGGCCCTATCCGCAAAGACTCCTGAGTAAGGAGAAACCTCCACCCTTGATCGAGAACCAACCGGGCCAACGGAAGATAGGTAGCTCTTTCATCCGGGAAATGGAGCGTCCCTAGATCGCCTCCCCTCGCGTGAAGTGCATAAAGCAGCCGGGCGAAGAAGCCAGCCAGAATCAAGCCCGTAACAACGATCCCGTACCGCCAACGTGTTTTTCCTTCCATCTGCTCGCTGACCATAACAAAGGGAGTAAACCGTGTAAATCGTACAAACCGATCTCAAGAGTTGAGCTGCTCATAAACCCGGACGCCGTGCACAGGCGCCGTCCTAAATCACGTCAAATCGGGGTTGATTGGCCGCCCCGTTTGCCGTATAAGCAGAGCGCTTTATGAGACACACACTTTCCGTTCTCGTGGAAAACAAATTCGGCGTGCTCGCGCGCATTGCCGGGCTGTTCAGCGGACGCGGCTTCAACATCGACACGCTCAACGTCGCGCCGACGCAGGACCCGACGCAGTCGCGCATGACGGTCGTGGTCAAAGGCGACGACAACACGCTGGAGCAGATCACCAAGCAACTGAACAAACTCGTGGACGTGATCAAGGTGCAGGATTTCCGGGAAGACGAATATGTTGACCGCGAACTCGTGCTCCTGAAAGTCGGCGTGGACGCCAAATCGCGTCCTGAAGTCATGCAGATTTGCGACATCTTCCGCGCCAAAATCGTGGACGTGGCGCATAAGACGTTGACGGTGGAACTGACCGGCAACGAATCAAAAATCGCCGCATTTCTGGAGTTGATGGAGCCGTTCGGCGTCCGCGACATTACCCGCACCGGCAAAGTGGCGATGCCGAGAAAGTAGGAGCGACCTCCCGGCCGCGACCACAGTAGAATCGAAAGGACACTCAACCATGGCAGCTAAAATCTATCGCGACAAAGATGCGGACCTGAAATTCCTCAAAGGCAAGACCTGCGCCGTCATCGGCTACGGCTCGCAAGGCCACGCCCATGCGCTCAACCTCAAAGACAGCGGCGTCGATGTCATCGTCGGTCTGTACGAAGGCAGCAAGTCCATTGAGGTCGCCAAGAAACAAGGCGTCAAAGTCATGTCGGTCGCCGACGCCGCCAAGGCCGCCGACGTGATCATGATCACCATCCCGGACACGCGCCACGGCGAAACCTACCGGCGCGAGATCGCTCCCGGACTCAAGAAGGGTAAGGCGCTCGCCGTCGCGCACGGTTTTTCGCTGCACTTTGGCCAGATCGTCCCACCGGATAACATCGACGTGTTTCTGGTCGCACCGAAAGGCCCCGGCCACCTCGTTCGCCGGCAATACCTCGAAGGCAAAGGCGTTCCCTCGCTCGTCGCGGTTCATCAAAATGCCACCGGCAAGGCCAAGCAAATCGCGCTGGCTTGGGCCAAAGGCATTGGCGCAACCCGAGCGGCTGTTTTCGAGACCACAATCCGGGAGGAAACCGAAACGGACTTGTTCGGCGAACAAGCCGTGCTGTGCGGTGGCTTGAGCGAGTTGATCATTGCCGGCTTCGAGACACTCGTTGAGGCCGGTTATGCGCCCGAGATGGCCTATTTCGAATGCTGCCACGAAATGAAGCTCATCGTTGATCTCATCTACGAGGCCGGCATCAGCGGCATGCGATTCTCCATCAGCGACACCGCCAAGTACGGCGACATCACCCGCGGCAAACGCATCATCACCGAACAGACTCGCGCCGAAATGAAAAAGATTCTCGGCGAAATCCAAAGCGGCGCGTTCGCGAAGGAATGGATTACCGAGAACCAAGCCGGTCGTCCCGTGTACAGCGCCTTGATGAAAAAGGGTGCCGCCCATCCCATCGAGAAACTCGGTGAGGAGATTCGCGCCAACTTCCCGTGGATGCAGAAACGCAAACTCACCGGCGCACAAGCCGCGTATTAGCAGCGGCGCTGCGCTTGACGAAGAACTCAGGGCGTGTCTCCAGATCAGCCTGGAGCGTAACTGGCAGTTTGCTGCTCGTACTCTCCCTTTCTGTGTACGCGCAACAAGACCAGCAACCTCCCGCCACGCCTGAACAGATCTTCGGGTCGGCTCTTGTACTTCAAAGAAAGGTGGCATCCGCCTCTTCTGCCGCCGATGCGATCAGCCTCCTGCAGAAGGCGGCCGGGCAATACGCCGAGGTTGCGCGCTTGCGGCCGGATTTCTACCCCGCACAAGCCATGTGGGCGGACTGCCTTCAAGAACTGGCGCACCGTGTCTCCGATCCTCAACAACATCGAGTGTTCCTGCAGAGCGCGCGGGAACGTTTTGCCGCTGCCGCTCAATGTCCCGGTGCCACGTGGAAGCTCTACCATGATTGGGCAAGGTTTCTCGCCACTGATGTCGCAGCCGCAACTCCGAACGCGCAAGAACGCAGCGCCGCGCTCGATGAAGCAACGAAGCGGATAGAGAAGGGGCTGGAACTGGCAAGTTTCAGCGGCGATCGCGCCAAGTTGGAATGTCTCTGGGGAATGTGCCTATTCCGTCTGGCTGAGGAAAGCGCCAGCCCAACGAAGCAACGTGAACTATACGAGCAAGCCGCCGCCAAATTTGAGGGCGCGACCAAAGTGGAGTCGGAAGCCAAAACAGCCCGGACCTACAACGTTTGGGGTTTGGCATTGCTTCGATTGGCCAAGTTGAGCCGGAATCGGATGTTGATCCATCAGGCAATCGAACGGTTGCTCACCGCGCTGGAGAAAGATCCAAATTTGCCTGATACCCACTACAACCTCGCCTGCGCCTACGCAGTCGGGGGGCAACCGCAACAAGCAATGCAGCACCTGCGCGTCTGTCTCCAGCACGACGACCCACAGCACACGTTCCGCGCCGCTGCGTCCAGCGATCCTGATCTGGGTTCGCTGTGGACCGCTCCTGAGTTTAGAGAGATGGTCGAACCACCGAAACTGCCCTCGGCAGGAGAGCCTGCAATCCGCTGATTGGCGGCCCAGTTCGACATCTCAAGAATAGTCTCAAAAAAGTCTTGCAATATCAGGGCGAAAAACACTAAAAGATCGCCTTTCGTGAGGAGAAGTACACACGCTGTGAAATCACGTGGACTTTGGCGAATTGCTTGGTTGGTTGTTGCCTTTTCAACGTTCGTCCCCTTATCTCGCGGCGATTGGCCAAACGGCGATCCTACAAAGTGGGTGCAATTGCCCGACTTGACCACGAACGGCTTGGACGTTTTGGCCACTCAGCCGAAGATTCTGGCAGACGATTTCCTGTGCACCAATACCGGCCCAATCAGCGGCATTCACATCTGGGGTTCTTGGACGAACGATTTTGTTGGTACCCCGTCTTTCACCGTCAGCATCTACTCCGATGTGGCAACGAACATAACCAATCCGTACAGTCACCCGGGCACTCAACTATGGTCCTATGTGTTCGCGCCGGGCCAATACGCGACACAGCTCTGGAGCCTGGCCAACGAACTGTTCTTCGACCCCAACACCACCAACATTATTGCGACCGACACGATGGTGCTTCAATACAACTTCAACCTTCCGCTCAGCAATGCGTTCTACCAGACCAGCGGCACCGTTTACTGGGTGAGCATCACGGCGACGAATGTGGGGCCCGAACTCTTCGGCTGGAAGACCTCCACCAACCACTGGAACGACGACGCAGTGTACTCCGACAATGGCACAAACTGGTTTGAACTGCGCTATCCAACGAACAGTCTGTACGCCGGCCAAAGCATCGACCTGTCGTTCGCGCTCACCTCGGCTGTTCCCGAGCCGAGCATCCTGCTGTTGGCCGTTCTCGGCGGAACCGTGATTGCCTGGAGACGGCGTCAGAAAAACCAAACCGCACACAGCTCTGACGCCCGCTGACAAGCCTTTACAAGCGTCTTTCCCACGACCTCCGATTGCCCGTTGACGAACGGCCGTCTATTCCGCAACGCGTTCGATCTTGGCGCCGAGTTGCCGGAGTTTCTGGTCGATGCGTTCGTAGCCCCGGTCCACGTGGTAGATGCGGTTGACTTCGGTTTCGCCGTCGGCCACGAGGCCGGCCAGCACGAGCGCCGCACTGGCGCGAAGATCGCTGGCCATGACGGGCGCGCCGCTGAGATGTTTGACGCCTTTGACGATCGCGCTGTTGCCTTCCAGCGAAACGTCGGCACCGAGGCGCGACATTTCACTGATGTGCATGAAGCGATTGGGGAAGACCTTCTCGGTGATGACGCTGATACCCGGCGTGACGGCCATTACGGCGCTCATTTGCGCCTGCATATCGGTTGGGAAACCGGGGTATGGCATCGTAATCACGTCCACCGGCTTGAGGTCGCCGTTGCCTTTGACGCGCATGGTGCCGTTGGTGCGCTCCACAGTCACGCCAGCATCTTCGAGTTTGTCCCACACGGCGCAGAGATGTTCCGCGCGGCCGCCTTTGATCTCGATCTCGCCGCCGGTAATCGCCGCCGCCGCCATGAACGTACCGGCTTCGATGCGGTCCGGGATGACTGTGTGGTCGGCACCGTGCAGTTGTTCGACGCCTTCGATTTCGATGATGTGGGTGCCTCCACCCTTGATCTTTGCGCCCATCTTGTTGAGGAAATTGGCGAGGTCTTCAACTTCAGGTTCGCACGCGGCGCTCTCAATGACCGTCGTGCCCTTCGCGAGCACCGCCGCCATCATGACATTGCCGGTGCCCAGCACGGTCGAGCCAAAGCGTCCGCCGAGGAAAACGTCGGTGCCGACGAGTTCGTGGCAGCGGGCGTGGACGTAACCATTTTCGACGAGGACTTCGGCGCCGAGGCGTTTGAGACCTTTGAGATGCTGGTCAATCGGCCGGTCACCGATGACGCAGCCGCCGGGCAACGACACTTTACAGTTGTGCAACCGGGCCAGAAGCGGTCCGAGCAAGCAGACCGACGCGCGCATTTTGCGGACGAGTTCGTACGGCGCGACGCCGAGCGGCTGTTGCGCTTGGATTTCGATCACGCCTTCGGTCTTGTGATGCGTGACCTTCACGCTGAGCCAGCGCAGGATGTCGCACATGAATTGGATGTCGCTGAGATTGGGCACGCCGCGAATGACGCACGGTTCGTTGGTGAGCAACGCGGCGGCAATGATCGGTAACGCCGCGTTCTTCGAGCCGCTGACTTGAACGGTTCCGCGAAGCGGATTTCCCCCGCTGATGATGATCTTTTCCATAGCTCCCTCCTTGGTAAGAGCTATTTGCTGCAACATCTGTTGTGCGCCGGTCTCCTGACCGCGCACCCGGTTCGGCGAGGTCGGAGACCTTCGCCGAACGCCCCAGTTACGAACCCAAATTCCCCACTACCTTGGCTGCGCGACAATCACGCGCTCGTGTCCCTGCAAATCCTTGACGACCTTCGTCACGGCGTACCCGTCATCAACAAACAACTGCTCGACAGCCGCCCGTTGACCCGCGCCCAACTCCAGCGCCACGAAGCCGGAAGGAGACAAAACACGCCTGGCCTCCATGACCAAGCGTCGGAAAACCTTGAGTCCATCCTCACCCGCCGCAAGTGCGCGCACGGGCTCAAAGTCTCTGACCTCCTTGGGCAGCTCGGCCAATTCCCCACGGGCCACGTAAGGCGGATTTGATACGATCGCGTCCGCCTGAAAGCTGTCGCATAGAGTCTGTAACAAATCACCGCACAAAAAGCCAATGTTTTTTTCAACTTTGTTACGAATGGCGTTGGCGCGCGCCACTTCCAACGCCTCCGGGGACGCGTCCACCGCAAAGATTGCTGCCGCTGGCAACTTTTTCGCCAACGTCACCGCGATGCAACCGCTCCCGGTGCCTACGTCCACGATTCTGACTTCTGACTTCTGACTTCTGACTTCTGGCTTTAGCCGTTCGAGCACCGTCTCCACCAGCAACTCCGTCTCCGGTCGCGGGATCAACACGCGCTTGTCTACTAAGAACTCCAGCCCGCAAAACTCCGCCACCCCGGTGATGTACTGCAGTGGCTCACCGGCCGCCCGACGCTTCACCATCTCCCGCAATTTCTCCAATGTCGGCTCATCCAGCTCGCGCTCGAACTCCAAATACAAGTCGAGCCGTTTCTTTTTCAGCAAATGCGCCAGCAGCAACTCAATGTTCAGCCGGGGAGACTCAATCCCCTGTTTCTCAAAAAAGGGTGTCGTCTTGTTAATCACGTCGAGAATCCGCACGCCGGGAGATTACCCGAACCGGCAAGACGGCGAAAGAGCGAAACGACTCAAGAACTCAAACTGCCGCTGCGTAAATGCCGTGAGTGCCGTCCAAGTACGAATCATAGACGTGCTGATAAATAGTATCGCACTTAGCCGTGTCCCACTTCAGCAACTCAAACAGTGAGATGGCCGGCTTCTCAATCAAGGCGTCTTCGGTGTAGCCCGTGGACATGGTCAACTCGGCCGTCGTGCTCGCTTTGGTTCTTTACTCCAGTCCACACTCATCTCTTCGCGGATGAACTTGGCAAAGGGCACGATGTTTTGATCTGCCGATGCGGCCTCCAGCGCGTCGAGGTACTGCTTCCGTCGTGCCGTGCGCACGATCGTCCACGGATACCCGCCCGAGGCCATCATCACGTTCATGAGGAATCGGGCCATGCGTCCATTCCCGTCCATGTAAGGATGAATGAACCCAAACAAGAAATGCCCCAGCACCGCACGTACAATCGTCTCACGTTCACCCTCGAATCTCTCAAATAGTGTCACCATCGCGTCGGCCACCCCATTCGAAGGTGGCGGCACATGCCGTGACGCACGGATGAACACGGGTCCGCTACGATGTCCGGCCAAGTGGTAAGCCTCAAGCAACCCCGCTTGCACCGACGGCCCAAAGAGCGCCCGGTACCAGTCCTGATACTCGCCTTTGACCACAGCGCCGGCGGCCTTCCCTTCGAGCACGCGACGCACACTCTTCTTGACCAATCGAAACGCTTCCAAATAACCCTTAGCCGCCATGGCAGCAACCTGCTCTTGGTCTTGTGGATTCTCATCGGGATTCCACTGCCCCAGCCTAATCCGCTCAATCAGCTCCGGTGTCACACGGTAGCCTTCAATCGAAAGCGAGTTGTAGGCGTCGTGCTCGTAAAGTTCCTCGATGTGTTGGAGATACGCTTCCACACTCCGAGCAGTCTGTGGTTTAAGATCCTTGAACACCTCCAGCACCGGCTCACGCATCATGCGGAACATCGCCTCAATCCGTCCTGCGTACGGCGACACCAACCGCGTCGAACCCGAAAGTATCGGTGCCGTCTGAGAAAACGGATTCTCCGGCTTGATCGTCAGTCCCGCTGCCTCGATTGCTTGCCGGATTTGCCGTGCTCTTTCAGTATCTCCAAGAAACTCATAGGCACCAACAAAGCGGGCCGCCAACCCCGGCGAGTTGATTTCCAAGATCACCCGCGCCAAATCCTCAACTCGCTTCACTGCCCGCAGCGCAATCTCCGCATCCGTACCGCGAGTCTGATAAAACGTGACCGGCATCCGACACAGTGCCAGCGGTAGCGGCATCACCCGTAGATCGTTAACCACCTCAACCTCGCGCGGTAGATTCTTGGCGTCCTGATATACCAACAGCGACGTGTTGTGGGGCAGGTCCAACACCGTCTTACCCGCACGCGACGTAATGGCTGTTACTTGCCGATGGATGACATTTGAACCGACGTGAACCTCGACTGACGGAACTGCGGACAGGCAGTAGCCGTTGCCGAATCGTTCCCCAAGATACACCGCAAGGAAATCCCAGAACGCCGCATACCAAGCTGTGCTTTCGCCGGGTCGTTGCGTCGGTCTAGTCAACAGATACCAGCCCTTGCATATTTCCTGCAAATATCCGCGCTCCAGCAACAGTTCCCTGTTACTGCGTCGCAACGAGGCAGACTTCACCACTTCCCTGCGAGCATTCGCATGCGCACGCTCCAAGGCATCCGCTAAGCGCGTCTGGATGTTCTCAGCCATGGCTGTTCCTAACTGTGTTTTTATGCTTACACCAACTGTGTTATTGTGTCGAGCGCCGACTGTGTTTTTATGCTGTAAGGCAGGCCATCAATCCAGATGTTCTGTCCGCATTAATTGTATATCTCACTACACCACAGTTTGTTATGCGATGTTTGTCCACGGCTTAGAACTGTATTATCCCGCCCAGAGCAACTGTGTTTTCATGTGCTTGGGTGGAGAATTAATGTGTTCACAGCCAAATCCCCCACCACCGCACCCACTGCCCGCCATCGTCTACCACTCACCTCCGTCGCCCGCTGCCACACCACCACCGCCGCTTCACCATCTCGCGCAACTTCTCCAGCGTCGGCTCATCCAGTTCGCGTTCGAATTCAAGGTAGAGTTCCAGCCGCTTCTTCTTCAACAGATGCGCCAGCAACAATTCGATGTTCAGCCGCGGCGATTCGATCTCCTGCTTCTCGAAAAAAGGCGTCGTCTTATTGATCACGTCCAGGATGCGCACGCAGATCGTGTCCTAATTTGAATCTAGAGAGTCAACGCTTACCCCGCTCTGCGGGGCTACGGCGCGAGTCAAGGCGCAGTCTTACCGGCAGATCGAAGCGACCGCTCGCCCAATGTCAGTCGTGGAGGGTGTCGCGGAGCTTGCACGATTCGGCGATCTTCTCGACCAATCCTACTTGGAGGTACCCAGCCCAATCCTCGATTTGAGCGAGTGTTCGTTCGAGCTTGTCGTACGGGATGAACTTGCATAGCTCGCATAGATGGTCGCGAAACATGGGTCGGTTCAACTGCTGAACAACTTTCGGCTTCCGCTCCTGCGGTGCGACAATGAAGAGCTTGATCTTGATGTGGGGCTGGTCTAATCGCGTATGATGGTGTCACGGATTCTTGCCAGACAGAACTCGGGCGTGAACATCAACTCACTCCAGGTGAACTCAACCCCAAACCCGCTGAACCGGCCTGTCCACGGATCAAAACGCACGTTGACGGGCGGGCCGCCCTTTCTCGTGACGGAAAAACGTAATCGCAACTGGCCAACATCGAATACTTGTTCACCACCGCTGGATTCGTCGTAGACCGCGACATCAAATCCGGCCAGCCGACATTCACGATAGAATCGGCGCTCCGGCTCGCGGATGAGCAGAAGTTCGGCGACATTTGATGCTTCCTTGAAAGCCAGACGCGTAGTGAACGCAAAGCGCGGCGGTTGACCCGTGTAAGAGAGGGCTGGGGACACGGGTTCTGCTCTTTGCAGCGCGAACCAAACATAGCGACCGGTCTCGCCGCTGCTGCGTTGAGAAGCAGGCGGAGGAGGAGTGATTTCCTGCCGGTCACCAAAGTGGACAGACCTGATTTCAGCTTGATACGCCACGCCGCTCTGACCGGGAAATTTGGACTCGCTCAGGAGGAACAAGATAAAGTCGGCCCGTAGTCGCAGACCCCATTTTCGGTGTTTGTCGTAAGGACTGTGGTAAATCCCGGACTGAAGGATGTAATCCAGTTGTTCCCGCGACGGCACAATCGCGATAAGCCCGTATTCGTGCGCCCACTCGATGCGGCGACGCTCTTCGATTGTGCTCAACTCAACCGCCGTGTCTTCGACAGCGTCGGTTGACATTTGGATGATGTTCCGCAGGAGATTCGTGACCTCCACTCGCCGCGAGGGCAGGAAGGGCACACCGCCAACACCGACTTTACCGATAGCTTCTACAAACCGGTTTTTGTCGGCGTCTGCTCCTGCATACGGATAAAGCACGAACGCGCCGACTGTCTGTTGCACCCATTGCCGGTAACCGAGATCCCATACCGTCGCTTCCGCAGATTGCCCCTGAGCACCTGCAGTTTGTTCCGCGACAATTTGATCACGATACGCATGCATTCGGTGAATCGCATCGGGCGGCGGACCGGGCGCTTGATACGTGCGAACGTAATCGGGATCGTCCTGCAATCGGTATTTCGCATCGAATACGTATCGGAAGGGGCGCTTCTCCCCGCGTTTGAAAATCTCCAACGTGTTATCGGGTCGACAGCTTCCCGTTGGTGTGGAGTCCTCGCGATTGTAAACCACGCGAACGCATTCCTCGCCGTCCCGCTCCAAGCTCAGAACTGAAGTTCGGCCCTGCACGAGTTCCAAGGCAACTCGGCGTTGGGTGACACGTAACCAGGTCGGAGGACGAGGCGTCAGGCCAAGCTCTTGACGCAGGATGCTTGCTAGAGCAACGAAGCACCACAGTTCGTAAAGCGTCGCAAGATCCTTTTCCGGAAGTTCCAGTGGCCCGCCGCCAACCTCTAGCACGGATTCCAGAGCGAGCGATGAAGAAAAGAATTCGCGATAGCCTGGCGTCAGATGCAACGTGAGTGTCGGTGCGGCGTGGGACTGCTGCGCCGGCAGGTTGGCGAGAAAAGTTTGTGTCTGAAAGCGGTGCAGCTTGCGGTCGGAGTCGGTTAGGAAATTGGTCCACTGCGCGAACCGTTCGCGGCTTGGAACTCCTGCGAGTTGACTTTGAAGACGACCCAATCGGCTGCGGATTCGGCTAATCGTGGAAGCGACAAACCGATTCTCGGCGGTGTTCGGTGTGAGTGTCTTGCTCATACGCGGGATTTCAGGCGACAACCATGAGCGCCCACCTGCTCTGAAATACCCTTTCCGGGCTTGGACACACTTGCTGCCATTTCTCCGCAGATAGTTCCGCACTTCAGAGCTTGGACGTGCCGGACGTAGTGAACGGTCAAGCACGTGAGTAACTTCAACGTGCTGCAATGGAGACCGCGAAATGATCTCCAACGCACGGGTGAGCTTCTCGAATTCGCCGCGAAGCAACGTCAGCCATTCGATGTCCGTCGGACGTTGTCCTGATTTGCGGTGCAGAGTTTGGAACGTGCGCCCATACAACTCAAACACAAGCGAGCGCACCTCCATCTGAAGGTCCGCCCGCAGTTCGAGCAAATCGGTTCTGTAGTCGAGTTTGGTCGGGAAGACCTCAAGTCGCAGGGTGAAACACCGCCTGCTGTCTAGCCAAAGTTCAACGTCGGTGTAGCCAACTTGTGATTGGAAATTGACCGGAACGGAATAGGCGTGGAGACCGCCAATCCGTCGGCGACCAACGAGCAAATCTTGGCCGCGCAATAACAGTCGCGGTTTGCATTCATCGCCGGTCTCCACCGCCAAGTCGAATAGATACGCGGTCTGCTCAAACAGGAATGGAATTGTCGTAGCCGTGCGTCCGCCGGTCGCAGATTCAGAAAGCACGCTCAATTCGACAATGGCGGCGTAGCCTGTATGCGACACGCTTGTGCGTGCGAGGGTTGGGCTAGTTGCGCGGCGCTGGCGCGGTGTCGGTCCGAAAACTGAGAACGTTGCCAACCCCGGCAGCTTCACCTCAAGCAGTTCGGCTTCGGCGCTCATGGTCACGTAAGCCAGAACGAGGTGAAATTCTCCTCTCGGAAGATAAGCAGCATCCCGGCGATTTTGCGGACAATCGAGGACGCGTTGCCATCGCTTCGCAGCTCTGCCAAGCGTTGATCAAAATTGGGATCTTCGAGCTGGGGCGCGTCAACATCGCCTTTCAGCTTCTGGAGAAGGGAGTGCAGCAGCTTCCCAACCCGCGGCGAACTGCCTTGAATGCGTGGCAAAATCTTCTGCAGAACAATCGCCTCATTCACGTCCGCCTTGGTCAATCCAGCCTCGGTTGCATAGGCCGCGAAGCTGATGGCCTCATCACGAACCCGATAACCAACTTCAAAACCTGCGGATGCAAGTTCCCCATTCAACTCCTCAATGAATGCGGCAATCTCCTTCGCCTTCTCACGATGCTTTAACAACACGTCGTTGAGGCAAGTGAACTCAGGCTTGAAAAACGCCTGATCCAGATCAAGAGCGGGCACTTCTGCCGGCGTCACCTCTTCGTCGAGACCCTGCAGCAAATCGATATCGTTGAACTCTAGGGTGTGAGCGCGATCCAAAACCTTCCGGCTGAATGGTTGAGTCGTTTCGTCCATGTTCACCGTGCCGACGATGAAAAGATTCTCCGGCAAACCGATGGGCTGATTTGCAGAGCTGAAGTGCTTCAACGCTGCCTGCGCCTCAGGTCGCAGCCCGTCCGCCTTCATCCTTTTCAATTGCGCTTCGTGTAGAATGGGATCGGTAACGATACTGTCTTTGCTGCGCCTCCTTGATTCAACGATGCTCAAGAAATCTGAAAAGTAGTGCTCGACCTTCGCCAGATTCATCTCGTCGAGACACACGAAGAACGGCTTCGCCGGATTCTGATGCGCCATCAAAATCGGCGCGATGAGTTGGCCGGGGTTGAATTCGCCGTTCAGGTCGAAGTAGCCCAACAACTCGGAACTGTCGTTCCAATCCGGGCGCACGGGAATCATTGTGAATCGTCCATTGGTGACTGTCGCCCCGCTTGCCTCAGCGAAGAGCCGAACGAGCCGCGATTTTCCAGTGCCTGAGTTGCCGGCGAGAATGACGAATGGTTTGGAACGCAACGAGGCGTAAAAGGCCCGGAGGACGCGCCCGGGAAAAACAAAGCCTCTCGTCGCCACGAAGTTTTCAATCTCAATCAATGTGTCGCCGACCGTGCGCTGTTTGGTAGGCTTGCTCTCCTTCAACTCCCCGCCCTTCGTTGTAGTGGCCGATGGCACTCCCACTTTCTGGTTTCCATCCAGTGGCCAGAACTGGAGTTCTTCGACATAACCACAATTGGCAATTGCTGAAAGCCTTAACGCTTCCGCAAGACTGGCTGGCAGTTTTTCTTGTCCAGACAGTGGCGTTGGTTTGGTCAACCTCTGAACGCCGTTAAAGTGGAGTCGATACGGATAAATGACTTGGGCGTTTCGCTTTTCATCCGGCCACTCTGGCGCTGATTCCTTCTCCACACCTGTTGTCACTCGTCCCCACGCGAGTTCGCTTATCTCGTGTTTTCGCCAAGCATCCGCTGGAAGGCGCGGCGACCCGCCGGTGAAACCACGACCAAATAGGATGTAGTCACCGACTTCAATCTTCTCAGATGGACGCTTGTTGGCTTTGAATCCCCAAACGCCGTTCCGCAGTCCATGGTCATAGTTTTCAAGGCTTCCCTGGCCCACATAAACGACGAGAACCTTCATGATGGATACCTTTCGTTGGTCACTTGGACTTCTGTTCGGTAAACAGGCTTAACGCGGTCAGAAATGGATCGTTCAAATCCAACCCAAGGTCGTGTTCCGGCGCGACGCGCTTGAAGCCCGCATACATGAGGCACATGAGTTGAAGCCCGCTAAACTCTTCGTCCGGGAGACTCTTTAACCGGTACTTCTTGTCGGAACTTGCATAGTCCAGACCGCTGCGGCCCAGCAGTGCAGTCTCGAAAGCAATTTCGCGCACCTTCTCCACCGGCATCTTGTCGTAGCGCTCCAACGCGGAGAGTAGATACTCGACGGAAGCCGGATGTTTTTGTTTCAGCAACTCCGGATTCGTTGTGCCTTCTGGCTTCTCATCGGTCGTTGCAGCGGCAGAAAGCGGCGTGTCGTCGTCTGGTTTCCACTCGAACCATTTCTCCAGCTTGAGTATGCGGGCGAATTCATCGACAAGCCGGTACTCATCGCCCGGTTGAAAATGTTCTTGGATGCTCTGCCATGCCGCGAATAACTGCTGACCGACAGCAAAGAAATCAGTCGCCCGGTAACTGTCTGCGTATCCCGTCGCGCTGCCGTAGAGCGAGTCGATGAACAACGCGTACGCGCAGTTCATCGCGTTGTTTGCACGAAATATACGCGGGGGGCTAAGCCGGCGGATTTCTTCATTCTTCAACACTTGCGAATACTCGGCATGTGTCGCCGCGAGCGAAACAAACTGGCACGGACGAATGATCTCGTACTTCTCGAAAACTCGCCGCTCGATCACCATGTCGAGCGGACAGTTGAATAGCTGATTCGCGAGGCCTGCGGTCATCTGAAGCGTGACAGCCTGAATCGCATCCTCGCTGAAACCCAGCTTCTGAAGTTTTGCGACATGGTCAGCGATCGACTCGATGGCGTGTTTGCGTGTGCTTCCGGTCGTTGAGAAGAAACGGTTGCGACCTTTGGCGCGGGCTTCGAATTCGAGGCACACGTGCTCCAACTCGTGAGCGATGATGTGCGGCATCAGCCCCGGTGCTGTCTGACGATAGCGGATAACGGTACAATCGCGACCATGTTTCCAAGCGGTCTGGCTGACCGCGTAGACTCCCTCCAGCTTGTTGTCTTCAAGAACCTCAATGGGGAAGCCGGTTTCTTCGCCGACCCGCTTCCTTCGTTCGCCAATGAACGCTTGCATCTCCGCCTGCCTGCGAACCGCGATTTCCCCGTTCAAGCGAAGGTAGGTAGCGCGTGCGTTGTCGTAGACCGGCCCGCTGCGTGGGTCACGCGATACTGGCCGAGTAAACAGTTCTGTGAGCACACGGTACGCATCCTCGGTGCGACCTTCCTGATGGTGAAGCATTGCCAGACCGAAGAACGCATTTGGATAACCGCGGTTGATTTCGAGAGCGCGTTCGAAAAGACGACGAGCCTCTTCAGGTTTGCGCATCTCCAATTTCACCGCAGCGTAGTTGGTTAGCAGATACGGATCGTCAGGATTGATCTCGTATGCCTTTTGGTAGAAGCGGGCGCCGGTCTGGAGATCATCCTCATGCTTGGCGTAGATATTGCCGAGAAGAACCCACGCCCACACGTCCGACGGGTCAACGCGGATTGACTCAATGAGATGATTCTTCGCTTCCTCTTTGTTGCCCATCTCAAGGTGTGCCATTGCGAAATTGCGCCGTGCGTCTTTATGATCGGGAACAAGCTCCAGAACTCTCTCAAACAACTTCGCCGCGTTTTCGTATTCCCCACCCTCCGCCTTCTTAAGACCGCGATTGTACAACTTGCCGGCCTCGTCGAGATGCCGCTGTTTGTCGTCGTCAAAAGAAATCAGGGCGGTATCACCTTGGATTTCTACGCGGACAGCGGGAGCTAGAAATCCGTAAGACTTTCGGATGAGAGAAACCGCCTCGTCAGGCGGAAGCGCGGTCAGATCGACCTCGCGTTTTGGGTCGACGATTATGTCCTTCAGCTTTACGATGATCAGCATCCTAACTCCCAAAGTGACGTTGGAAAGGGTGTTGACCCGCAGAAGGAATCCGAGACGTGTGATAGACTGCGCTGGAGAAAGCGACGGAAGCCAAGCGTCGGCCATATCCAGCCGACTGACCAAGACCGGCTATTCTGCCGGTACAACTCTACTAATGAATTGCGAACCTCTGTAAACATAGGCCTTATCGCTCGCGCGATTCAGCCTCTGTCAGAGGTCGGCTTCCAAAGAGAGTATCCGTGCCAAAGAAAAGGGGGCGTCCTTACTGACGCCCCAGATCAGGCACGGGAATGCCCTCGAAGGAACGCTTTCAGCACGCCCCTTGCGGGGCGCGCATCGAGCGCCGTCCTTCTGTGCGAAATTTCCCGTTTCGATCTGGACAGCAGCCGAAGCTACGCGAAATGATTGTGTGAGTTAGTTAGCGGTCTCGATAGTTTCTCCTGACTGCGGACAGTGTAACGACGACAGAGATTTGCCGTCAACAACAGACGGCTTCTCCGAATTTCGACAAGCTCAGAATGACAGCCGTTGTGTTGTGCGCCGGTTCTTACTGGTTGCGGTGCGGGCCGGTCGCGACTGAAAGTCGCTCCTTACGCCGCGCTGACTTCACTCAACCGCTTGTTGAGGTCGTCGGTCATCAGCGCGTCGATCAATTCGTTCAGGTCGCCTTCGAGGATGGCCGGGAGGTTTTGGATGGTGAGATTGATGCGATGATCGGTGACGCGGTTTTGGGGGAAATTGTAGGTGCGGATTTTTTCGGAGCGGTCACCGGAACCGATCTGGCTCTTGCGCGCGGCGGACATTCTGGCTTCCTCCTGTTCCTGTTTGTGCGCGAGGAGCCGGGAACGGAGAACACGGAGGGCTTTGGCTTTGTTTTTTATTTGTGATCGTTCGTCGGCGCAGCGGACGATGAGTCCACTGGGTTTGTGGTTAATCTGGACGGCGCTGTCGGTGGTGTTGACGCCCTGACCGCCGGGACCGCTGGCGCGGCAGACGGTGATTTCCATGTCTTCGGGCCTCAACTGCACGTCCACTTCCTCGGCCTCCGGCAAGACGGCGACGCTGGCGGTGCTGGTGTGGATGCGGCCTTGCGCTTCGGTTTCCGGTACGCGCTGAACCCGGTGAACACCGGACTCGTACCGCATCTTTTTGTAAACATCCTGACCGAGCACCGAGAAAACGATTTCCTTGAAGCCCCCGCGTTCGCTGGGGCTGGTGTCCATCAGTTCGATCTTCCAACCCTGCGCGTCGGCGAAGCGCTGGTACATGCGAAACAGATTCGCGGCGAACAGCGCGGCTTCCTCGCCACCGGTGCCGGCACGGATTTCGATAATGGTGTTGCGCGAATCGTTCGGGTCGGGAGGGACGAGCCCGAGCTGAATGTCGCGGGAAACTTTCTCCAACTCTTTCCGGAGCGCCTCCAGTTCAGCCTTGGCCAACTCGGCCATTTCGGCGTCGCTACCGGAAGTGAGTTGTTCGTTGTCCACGATTTGCTTCTGTAGCGACTGCCCCCGGTCGCAGTCGGCGAGCAGCTTTTTGAGTCGCTGGAGTTCGCGAGCCAAGTCGCCGGCTCGGCGCTGATCGGCATAGACCGCCGGATTGGCGAGTTCAGCTTCGAGTTCAGCCGATCGCTTGCGGAATTTTTCGATGTTGGGCAGGACATTCATGGGAAAAGCAAAAAGCACAGGCGAGACGCCTGTGCCACTTTCTTCAACGAATCGCTAGTTTGATTTCTTGCCGTACCGCTTCTGGAAGCGTTCGACGCGGCCGGCGGTGTCCACGTACTTGGCCGTGCCGGTGAAGAACGGGTGACACTTCGAGCAGATGCCAATGCGCATATCCTTGTGCGTGGAACGCGTCTTGATGACGTTGCCGCACGCGCAGTGGATGACCGCATCAACGTACTCTGGATGAATCTTGGCTTTCATGGCTAAGGGCGGGAGAACCTAGCGGAACTGTCGGCTGCTTGCAAGTCGAATTTACTCGTGCTTCTTGACGATGAGCGTCGCGTTGTGGCCGCCGAAACCGAGCGAGTTGTTCATGCAGGCGGTGACCTTCATCTCGCGGGCTTTGTTCGGCACGTAGTCGAGGTCGCAGTCAGGGTCGGGGTTTTCGTAGTTGATCGTCGGCGGCACGATGCCGTCCCGTATCGCGAGCGCGCAGACCGCCGTCTCGACGGCGCCGGCAGCGCCGAGGAGGTGGCCGGTCATGGATTTGGTCGAGCTGACGGCGAGTTTTTTCGCGTGCGCGCCAAAAACTTTCTTAATCGCCTGTGTCTCACATTTGTCGCCGACCGGCGTGGAGGTGCCGTGGGCGTTGAGGTAGCTGATTTGATCCAGGCTGAGTTTCGAGTGACCCAACGCCATGACCATGGAGCGAGCGGCGCCTTCGCCTTCGGGTGCCGGCGCGCTCATGTGATAGGCGTCGCCCGTGATGCCGTAGCCGGCAATCTCGCAGTAAATTTTCGCATGGCGTTTGCGGGCGTGTTCCAGTGATTCAAGGATGCAAACACCGGCGCCCTCGCCCATGACGAAGCCATCGCGTTGCGCGTCAAACGGCCGGCTCGCCCGCTCCGGCTCGTTATTGCGCGTGCTCATGGCGCGCATCGCGCAGAACCCGGCAAAGCCGAGTTGGGTGATCGCGGCTTCGCTGCCGCCGGCAATCATCACGTCCGCGTCGTTGTGGACGATGGCTCGCGCCGCTTCGCCGAGCGCGTGTGTCGCCGTCGCGCAAGCGGAAACGACGGCGAGATTCGGCCCTTTGGCGCCGAGCAACATCGAGACGTAGCCGCTGGCCATGTTGACGATGAGCATCGGGATCATGAACGGCGAAACGCGTTGCGGGCCTTTCTTGTGGAGCACACCGGCTTGCTCTTCGATGGTTTCCATCCCACCGATGCCGGAGCCGATGAGGACACCGATGCGGTTGACGTCTTGCTTGTCGATTTCAAGGTGCGCGTCGGCCACCGCTTTGCGCGCGGCCGCCACGCCGAAGTGCGTGAAGCGGTCGGTGCGGCGGGTTTCCTTGGCGGGCATGAACTCTTCGGGTTTGAAGTCCTTGACCTCGCCGCCGATCTTGCAGTCGAAATGGGTGGTGTCGAATCGCGTGACCGGGCCGATGCCACTCTTGCCGGCGAGCAGACTTTGCCAAAACGTGTCGAGGTCACAGCCCAGCGGCGTGATGACCCCCAGTCCAGTGATGACGACTCGACGTTCGCTCATGATGGCTCCCGAAGACAACAGAAAAATGGGGCATAAAGCGATGAATTGCAAACCACTCTATGCCCCGAAACGACGCTCACAACTTTGCGGGACTGGTCGCGCTACTTTTCGCCGCGTTCCTCGACGTACTTGATGACGTCGCCGACGGTCTGCAATTTCTCCGCATCCTCGTCGGGAATCTCCGAGCCAAACTCTTCCTCGAACGCCATCACCAGTTCCACTGTGTCCAAGGAGTCCGCCCCCAAATCTTCGATGAATTTTGCCTCGGGCGTGACCTGATCTGGATTTACGCCAAGCTGTTCGACGATGATCTCTTTCACCCGATCCGCTACTGACTTGTCTGCCATGTTGCTCCTCCTCGTTGAAATCGTTCGTTCTTTACGCGATAACTCGCTTCGTTGTCAAAGGTTTCATTGCCGGCCTCCCGGCTACCTCACATCGCCAATCCGCCGTCCACCGTCAACACATGCCCGGTCACGTAACCCGCCAAATCGCTCGCCAAAAACAGCACCGCATTCGCCACATCCTCCACCGTGCCCAACCGCCCCAACGCCACCCGCCCCTTCAACGCCTCGCGCATCTCCGCGCCCAACGCCGCCGTCATGTCCGTCTCGATGAATCCCGGCGCCACCGCGTTGGCCGTGATGCCGCGCGACGCCAATTCCCGGGCCACTGATTTTGTGAAACCAATCAACCCGGCTTTCGACGCGGCATAGTTAGATTGGCCTGCATTTCCCGTCAAGCCTATAATTGATGTGATATTGACGAT
>JBGQCJ010000012.1:0-51948 GCA_041495285.1 Verrucomicrobiia bacterium | reverse complement strand
TGGCGACCGGCACTTCGGCAGTCGGCGCGAGATACATCTCTTCGTCCCGCAGCCGGTACATGTCTTCTTCGAACTTCGGCAACTGTCCGGTGCCGATCATGGAGGCGCGGTTAATCAGAAACGGCGGGAACACTTCCGTGTAACCGTGCTCGCGCGTGTGCAAGTCGAGCAGCCAATTGATCAACGCGCGTTCGAGTCGCGCACCGGCGCCCTTGTAAAGAATGAAACCGCTGCCGGAGATTTTCGCGGCGCGCGGGAAATCGAGGATGCCGAGTTTCTCGCCGATCTCCCAATGCGGCTGGGGTTTGAACGCGAACGTTGCCGGCTCGCCCCAGCGACGCACTTCGCGATTGCCGGCGGCATCCTTGCCGACCGGCACGCTCTCGTGCGGAAGGTTCGGGACCATCAGCAGGACGGATTGAAGTTGAGCGTCGAGCGTGGAGAGTTGAGTGTCGAGCGCGGCGATCCGGTCGCCGACCTGTTTCATCGCGGCCATCTCACCGCTTACCTCTTGCCCCTTTGCTTTCTTCACGCCGATTTCTTTGCTGACTTTGTTGCGCTCAGCTTTGAGGCTGTCACTTTCGGTAAGCAACTTGCGCCGGTGTTCGTCCAGTGTGGCAATCTCCGCGACGCACGCCTCATCGCCCCCGCCGCGGGTGGCGAGACGTTGGCGGACGAGTTCCGGGCTTTCGCGAATGAGCTTAACGTCGAGCATGGAACCAGATTATCTCACACAGAGTGCACGGAAAAAACAGGGAAATCTCACGCAGGGGATACCGGATTATCTCTCACAGAGTACGCAGAGGTCACGGAGTTTCTCTCTCGCAGAGCGCACAGAGGTCACAGAGAGTTGAACTTCTTCGTTCTGAATCCTTGAGTCGGAGGATTCAAATCGAGTACTCTCTGCGCGAATGGAGAAGCCGCTCGCAGAACTCAATCAGCTTTCTTCTCAGATCATCAAGGCCGCCATTGCCGTCCACACAGCGCTCGGACCGGGTCTGCTGGAATCCGTCTATCAACGCTGTATCGAGATCGAGTTACGGGAAATGGGATTGAAGGTGGAATCCGAGGTGCCGCTGGCGGTCGTCTATCGTGGGCGCAATATCACTGACGAAGGCTTCCGGCTGGATTTGGTCGTCGAGGACGCGGTTGTCGTGGAGATGAAATCCGTAGAAGAAGTTAAGCCCATTCACAAGAAGCAACTGCTCACTTATATCTCCGGCTGGCGGAAAAACCTCTGGGACTGCTCATCAATTTCAACGTCTTGCTGCTTAAAGACGGCATCACGAGAATCGTCAACTCGATCAGCGAGGGTATTTCGGCTGATTCGTTCTGACGAATCAGGCGAAAAGCTCCCTTCTCCCCCAAACTCTGCGCTCTCTGTGCTCTCTGTGAGATAACGCTGCCCCAAAAGAAAGTTGTTGACATGGCGTATGGCCTATGTAAATACATAGTGAGGACAGGATATGGAGTTTGACTGGTCAGATCCGCCGTTTAATCCGAAGGATGCGCCGACGATCCGCGAGATTGAGGAGTCGTTCGAGGACCCGCACGGGCTGAGGCTGTTCCCGGATTCAACGAGGTTCGCGAAAGAATCGCGGACGTTTTCTCTGGGCAAGACGCTGACGGGACGCGGCATCTTCAGTGTGTATCGCTCCGACGGCAAGAACGTGCGAGTGATCGGCGCGCGGCAGATGACGGAAGAGGAAGATTACTTCTACGACCGGAAGGTGAGCGAATGGACGTCATGAAAGACAGGAGTCAGAAGACAGGAGTCAGAAGACAGGAGTCAGGAGTCAGGAGTCAGAAAACTCTGCGGACTCTGCGAGCTCTGCGAGAGAAAGACCGAGGTGTCTAAATGGAAGTCGTAGCGAAATGGGAAGAGATCCCGAACTTCACGTGCGAGCACGACGAAGCGAAGTACTGGTTGGCGCACCGGCTCGACGCGAAACTCATGGAACAATCGCTGGCCGGCGCCGACCAATCCGAGTCCACCACCATCACGTTGCGCATCGATCCGCGGATGCTCTCGCGCATCAAACGACTGGCAAGATCACGCTTCCTAAACTACCAAAGCATGTTGAAACAGTGGATCAGTGAGAGGATGGAGCAAGAACTCCGTGACCGGGGGGCAAGATGACGGCACCTCACACAGAGCGCACAGAGAGCGCGGAGAGAGAACCCTCTGTGTACTCTGCGTGTTGCGCCGAGAACAGCATCGTCGCGTCTCGTCCGACTCGGCTTGTGAGAGATTCTTCACCTCGCCGCCGCTTCGCGGCGACCGGCTTCACCCTGATCGAACTTCTGGTGGTGATCGCGATCATTGGCGTCTTGGCTGGGCTGACTCTGGGGGTGGCACACTACGCGCGCGAGAAAGCCAAACGCTCACGTGCGAGTGCGGAAATCGCCGCCATGGAGAACGCACTGGAAGGCTTCAAGAACGACAACGGTTATTACCCGCAAGGAAATGGCCTTGCCGACAGCTCCACAAACATTTACAGCAGCGTTGTAGTCGGGCCGAAGACATACATGACTTTTCGTGTTAATCAGCTACGGCCCGCGACCTCGGGTACAGGCACAAACATCGTTGACCCGTTTGGCATCCCATATTTCTATCGCAGTCCTGGCGAAACGAACACAGTCAGCTTTGATCTTTGGAGCGGCGGGCCGGACAAGACGCCGAACACTGCCGACGACATCACCAACTGGAAGCAAAATTAGGAGGCACCATGAAAACAACTGCAAAATCCAATCGCGCATTCACGTTGATCGAACTTCTTGTCGTCATCACCATCATCGGGATTCTGGCCGGGTTTCTCCTGCCGGCCTTGGGCTCGGCGCGAAAGCGGGCGAAAGTCACCAAGGCACAAACCGCGATCAGCGGCTTGGCGACGGCGTTCCACGCTTACTACACCGAGTACGGCAAATGGCCGATCAACGACAGCACGCCTGATGTTACTTACATCGTTGACGGCAACATGGTCGACCTTCTGCAGGGGACAGATGTGCCAACTACGACGTTACCAATCAAGGCTACCGGCGGGACTTCAGGGAATTTTCAGGGCAATCCACGCCGGATTGTGTTTATGAATTTCAATGCGAAAGACATCGTTGGCGGGAACTTTGTCGATCCTTGGTTGATTGCCTATCGTTGTCGTTTCGACACAGACTACGACAACAAAATCCAAAACCCGTTCGTTTCTTCCACCAGCAACATCGTCGCGGGTGTACTAATCTGGTCGGACGGTCCCGACAAGAACGAGGATAATACAAGCGGGGACAAGGCCGGCCCGAATGCGGACAACATCATAAGCTGGTAACACCATGAACCGTCCGGCCACAACTGCATTTACGCTGATCGAGATGCTCACGGTCATCGTGATCGTCGGGATCATTTTGGCGGTCGGCATCCCCGCGTTTACGAACCTGATGAAATCCGGCGGCCTGAGTGCCGCCTCCCGTCAAGTCGCCAACACACTGACCATGGCCCGCCAGTATGCCATCACCAAGCGCACAAACGTCCGGGTCGTCTTCCCCTACGACGGGACGACAGGCACATCGGGCACGAACCTCGCGCCGTGGTATCAAAGCTACGCCGTGCTCGAGTATGGAGCGACGACGAATTATCTCACTAAATGGGAACACTTGCCGCTCGGCACGGTCTTCATGAGCGACACCCCGAGTCCCCCCCTCGCTCCTCCGCTTCCTTACAATTTCAACAACGACTTGGCTTCAACCTCTTTTCCATTTCCCTACACGAATTCACCTAACGCTACCCTTGCTTACATCGAGTTCAGACCGACAGGTGCCGCCAGCAAGCCGGGCACCTTCACTATCACCGAGGGCTTCGTGAGTGGCGGCATCGTGACGCCGACTTCCAAGACCAGCAGCAACACTTTGGCCAACGCAGCGGTTATCAGCGTGGACAACGTCGTCGGCCGGATACGGGTGGCGCGGCCATGAAGCGTCTGCTGAGAACATTCAGACCGCAAGATTGTCATGGCTTCAGCATGATCGAGGTGGTTGTCGCCCTGGCCGTCATGTCGCTTGGCATCGTCGCCGTCCTCGGCCTGCTGCCCAGCGCCCTGCAATCCAGCCGCGACGCTGCCGATAACACTTTGGCGGCGACCGTTGCTCAAGATGCATTTAACAATCTCCGCACATATCCTTTCGGTGCCGTCGTCGTTTGCGACACGTGCTCTGGAACGCAGAATTTATCCACGTATAACCAACCGGAATCGAATGCTTACACTCAGGCCGGCATTGGCACTAACAACTGGGGCGGCGCCTACTACAAGGTGGTCCTGAATTACCAACCGCAGCCTCCGCTGGCACTGACCCGTGTCACGGCCACCGTCGTCTGGCCCGCGCAATCGAAGGCTCCAATTAATACGAACGTCTTTGTCACCAATATCGCCCAGTACGACTAATGAAAAGGGACTCAGCAATCAGCGTTCATCGATTCGGTTGCCGCAAAACCGACATTGCGGCATCTCGCGCCGCCAGTGCGTCGCTCGGTTTCACGCTGCTGGAACTGCTCGTGGCGATGGCGATTTTGGCTCTCATGGTCGCCATGTTGTTTGCCGCGTTTGGCCAAGCCAGCCGGGGCTGGCTCCAAGCCGAGAACCGCGTCGAAACCTTCACGCAGGCCCGCGCTGCGCTCGACTTCATGAGTCGAGAGCTGGCGCAGGCAATCGCGACGACGAACATATCGTTTCTCGGTGGCGTTAACAATGTCGCCTTCGTCGCGCCTGTCAGCACGGACACAAACGATGTCGTGGACTTGCTGGAAGTGGTATATCGACTCGATGGCGGCAGGTTGGAGCGCCAAGTCACGGCCTTTGCCGCCGGCTCGGCTTGGAACTTCTATTCCCAGCCGCAAAACTGGCCGACTACAACCGGCATCACAAACGCAGTTGCTGACAACATTGTGTCATTGCGTTTCGATTACCTCGGCACCAATGGAGTTTTTATCGCCAGCCCTTCTTGGTGGAATTCGACGACGATCGCTTCGATTTGGTCTGATAACAATCCCGGTACTTTGGAGGTCATGACCAATCGAACTCCAGCGGGAGTGCAGATCACCATCGACGCCATCGACAGCAAGACAGCCGCCCGTCTCCAACCGGGAATGTCGGCTGCGGCTTCGAACAACATCAGCAAACCAGCCAGGCAAACCTTCAGCACATTTGTCGCGATTCCCAACGGGCAACCATGAAGAAGATAGAAGTGAGAAGTCAGAAGTCAGAGCCGAGTCTGCGAGACGCGACCGCGAAGTCTCGGTCGCAACCCAGAAGCCAAGATCGGTTTCGCTCCGAGCGCGGCATCGCGCTCATCCTGACGCTGGCGATCCTGACGCTGGTGACGCTGCTGGTCATCGCGTTTGCCGTCAGCATGCGCGTGGAGAACACCGCGTCGAAAAACTTTAACGACCTCATCAAGGCCCGCCAACTGGCTCAGGGGGCCGTGGATCAAGCCGTGGCGTTACTCAAAGTCGGAACACCTCTTCAGTCAGATACCGCTACCACCACATTCTGGACTGCGCCCGGGTTCGCACTTTCATTCGTCAACGGCGTTAGCGGCCCCACTTGGACGCGCACCCTGCTCTATTCCACTAACAACCCAGGTCTGCCTAACGACTGGAAAAACCTTAATGACAAGCAGCAGATCACTGGGATAAACGCCCTGACCCCGCCCGCCAATTCTGCCATCTATGCCGGGTGGAACAATGTGGGCAGGAATGGTAGCGAAGCCGTCTCCGGCAATCCGATCATTGGCCGTTTCGCTTTTTGGGTGGACGACGAAGCCACCAAGGTCAACCTCAACACAGCGTGGAAGCGCGACACCGCCGGGGGTGGACCGACATCAACCAACAACAGCCTCGTGGAAGAGATCGATCTGCGCGCACTGGAGCCTCCGTTCTCAGACAATTCAGTGTTGGCTGATGCCGTCTCTAGCGCCGTCCATGGTGCGAATCCACCATTCACCACCGCGGAAGAGGTAAAAACCGTCACGCCGGCAATTGGCAACCCACAACTCGCCTATAGCGCGAATCAGTTTTTTGTCACCGTGTTTAATGGCGAAACCAACGTTGATACTTGGGGGCGTGCGCGGATCGACTTGAATGGCCTGACTGCGGCCGCTGTATCGGCGGGAAGCACGGCGTACAACCGGCTGAACGATGACATCTACAAGAATATCTATCCGTTGAGTTCAACGCGCGACACATTCGTCAAAAAGTACGGCCCGGACAATATTATCCAAATTCTGGCGAACATCGTTGACTACCATACAAACGCGACGGTCGACGCCACTTATGACGCGCTCAACGGTCTCGACATTCCGCAGACCTATTGCGGGTTGAAGAAGGGGCCGTTCCTGAACGAGATCACCTTTCACGCGATGTCGACCAACGCCATTACTAGCATCGTGCCCGATTCCGGTACGCCACCGCTATTAATCACCAACTGGAACGTATTCGTCCGCGTGTTCGCTGACGTGGAGTTGATCAATCCGTTCCCTGACAACCTCGGAGCGGGATATGAGGTTGTCGTTGAGCCGCTGTCAATCTCATACCAGATCTTTCCGGGCCAACTGGGAGCCCCCCACCGGGCGGACTCATCGCCCGTCTTCACCAACTGGTATCCGATCGCAGCGGGTCCTCCCGGCGGCGCCATTACTGTTACAGTGTCGCCGCAGTTCAGAACATTTCCCGCCGATGTTCCTCGATATGATTTCCGGTCTCTCTCCGCGACCAACTTTTCGGGCGCCACCGTTCCTGCTCCAAACTGGCAGTTCGTTCCCCGGTGGGAGAACACGACGGCTTTTGCTGGCGGCGGGATTCTGGCGAACGAAGCGCCCGGCGTGACGAATGTCGTTATCCAGTTGAAGCGGGTACTGCTGCGGCAAAAGCCCGGAACATCGTCGAGCGTTCGCGACTGGGCGACCACTCTCGGCCCGGGAGGCCGAACCGATCTCCCTCCTTCCACCATTCCTGCCGCCTTGCTTTGGGATCTCAGGGCAAGCACCGATACGCCCCTCAGAGATTGGCTGACCGCGCAGTCGGGAGTCAACTACGATACCAATGCTGTGGGGTTCGCCAAGAACGACCCGCGGATGCGAACGTTCCAGAACGTTCCTCTGCCGTCAACCGTAACAAATTGGTACGCAACATCCACCAGACCAGGGAACTATCAGGCAACGCCGAGCGCCTCCAACGCTGGGGACATCGTAGACCATAAGACGCAACGCTTCGTGCCGGGTTTGATTCCTGACGGCAGCGAACGGGAAGTAAGCACTCAAGAAGCGCTTGAACGTTCAACGTTTTACATCAAAGAAGGCAACTTCGAATCGCCTGCCGAACTCGGCTTCATTCATACAGGTATTCCGTGGAGAACACTCCGTATGCAATCCGTTGTTCCACCGGCCAACTCAGTGGAAGCAACCTGCCCAAGCTGTACGCCATCCATTCCGGCGCCATCGACCGAGGAAGCGGATGCGATCCCCGACTGGGTCCTGTTAGACATCTTCACTGCAGGGACAACGCCCGTGTTGCGTGGGAGATTAAACATTAACAGTTCCATCTTCGGCTCCAACACTTTCGTCCGACCCACCCTCACCACAAGCGTGCTCCCACCGAGAACGCCCAGCACGGCCGCATTGTTCTACGGCATGGACAACACACCGTTAAGTCTCCCAATCACTAACAGTCTGACGCCGGTGACTCCCCATGTAACTAACTTCTGGTGGGGTACATTCGTTGCAAATCCCGCCTCGGGTTTCAATCCATCCGGCCTTCCTCCACCATCGTCACCGCCACAACCGAGTTCGCAGGATGTACAGCCGGACACCAACGCCATGAATATCGCGTGGTCACATGACACCAATCTCACGCAAGCAATACGCGATCAGTACTTCGCCACGAGCACCACGCCGTACCGGCTCAGTCCGCTGTTCCTGACGCCCGGTGAAGTCTGTGAAGTGAAGGGCATAGACAATGCCCTTGTACTTTGGGGAACCGCTCCGAACAGATCTGGCCCTCGCAAGGCCGACAAAGAACTCATCATGCGGAAGATTTCCAATCTCATCACAACCCGCTCGAATGTTTTCACCGTCTGGGCGATTGGACAGGCAATCATCGACGTGGACAAGAACGGGCAATATGACCCCGGCACTGATGTCATTTCTGGCGAAGTCCGCGTCCAGGCAATCGTGGCGCGTTTTGTGGACACGTCCGGTTTGACTCCCAAAGTCACATTCCGCACTCTGTACTACCGCTACATCTACGAGTGATGGGGCGAAACAGGTAGCTCTCAGCGGTCAGCGATCAGCTTCCTCTCTCACAGAGCGCACAGAGAACACAGAGTAATTCTCTCTGCACCCCGTGAAACGGGGTAAACCTCTGCGTAGTTGCACCGAATACAGCATCGGTGCGTTTGCCGCAGACGACAGCGGGTTTGCGTGCCCGCTTCTCGTCGAACTCGATTCGTCAGACTCGGCTCCGTCCGACTCGGCTTCGGGGTAAACTCTCAGCTATCGGCGGTACGCGGCAGGAGGTAAGGGGCAGCGGGCGGCTTTCTCTCTCACAGAGACCACAGAGAACACGCAGGGCGTTGGGCGAAATGGTTACGCGGTTGACACGACGGCTGTTTGCGGGCAAACTAATGCCAACCGATCAGGTGGCTATGAACGAATTGTTGATTTCGCTGCACATCGAACGTTTACCGGAAGGCGTGTTCTTGGCCACCAGCGAAAGCCTGCCGGGCTTGGTCGCGCAAGGCCGCACCATCGAGGAAACTCTGGAAATCGCCCGCGATGTCGCCAAGAAACTTATCGAGTCGCTCAAAGAACACGGCGATCCTCTGCCGGTCTCGCTGCAACCGTTCCCGGATCAATGTGACCTGCTGGCCCCCATCGGAGTCTGAGCGTGGGCCGGCTGGGCGGATTCCGCTACCGTAAGGTCGTACAACGCCTGCGCTCGTTTGGGTTCGAGTTTGATCGCCACGCCAAGGGCAGCCACGAGATTTGGTGGAATCCAACCACACGGAAACGAACTACCATTCCGAATCATCCCGGCAATCTGCCGGAGGGAACTCTTCGGGCCATCTTGCGTCAAGCGGGGATTGAGCCAGAAGACTTCTTGAAAGCCGACCGTTGAGCCGACCGACAGTCCAAGCCATCGTCGAACGGTACGAAGACCCACCCGGCGCCGTGAAATTCCGCACACGATATTATCGCTTCATCTACGAGTGATGGGGCGAAACAGGTAGCTCTCAGCGGTCAGCGATCAGCTTCCTCTCTCACGGAGCGCACAGAGAACACAGAGCCTCTTTCTCTGCACCCTCTCTGCGTAGTTGCACCGAATACAGCATCGGTGCGTCTCGTCCGACTCGGCTTGCGTGAGACAGTTCCTTCCTTTGCACATCTTGGCGAGCTTGGCGGTTTTCTGTCGTCTGTCCTACAATTCGCGGGTGATGATCTCCGGCACGGCGGCCAGCGCTTCGAGAAGTTTGTCGGGGTTGCGGGCACCGGCTTGGGCGAACTCGGGCATACCGGCGCCGCCGCCGCCGCAAATCTTGGCGACTTCCTTGATGATCTTGCCGGCATGTTTGCCTTTCTCGACTTGGTCGGGCGTGACGGTGCAAATCAGCGCCACTTTGCCGGCGGCCACCCCGCTGAGCACGACGATTCCGCTGGGAAACTTCACCTTCAAATCGTCCACCACCACGCGCAGCAACTCCGGGCCTGCTGCGCCGAGATTTTCGGCGATGAGATTCACATCCCCCACCCGCTGAACTTTCACGATGAGTTCCGAAGCGACCGATGGTGCCTGCTGCTGCATTTGGGCCTGCTGTCGTTTGGCTTGCTCCTTCTCCAACTGGCGCGCCTTTTCGCGTTCCGCCTCGGATGCCTGCTGCGACTTCGCGTTCTCGACGAATTCCGTGGCGAACTGGCTGCAGACCGCCTCGATGCGGCGCACACCCGCCGCGATGCCGGATTCGCGGGCGATCTTGAACAGGCCGAGCTCGCCCGTGCTCTTCGTGTGGGTGCCGCCACACAATTCCATCGAGAACCCGTCGAGCTGGTACGGGGTGCCGCCGATTTTCACGACGCGGACGATTGGGCCGTACTTGTCGCCGAAGAATTGCATCACCTTCGGGTTGCTCTTGATCTCGGCGTACGGCAAGTCGAACCAGAAGACCGGCGCGTTTTCCTTGATGCGCGCGTTCACCAGCCGCTCGATATCGGCGAGCTGCTGGTCGGTGAGCCGTTCGGGATGGTTGAAATCGAACCGCATCCGCTCCGGCGCCACCAGCGAACCGCGTTGCCGGGCATCTTTGCTGACGACTTCGTGCAGCGCCCAGTGGAACAAGTGCGTGACGGTGTGGTGCCGCTCGATGTTGATGCGGCGCGCCGTGTCCACGATGGCGTTCACGGCCTCGCCCACCATCGGCTCGCGTCCCGCCAACAATTGCGCGCGATGGACGTAGACACCGCCACGGCGCTGCGTGTCGAGCACTTCCAGCGCACCGTCCTTCGTGTCCTCGCGGCCCGGTACGCTCACCAGCCCGGAATCGCCAACCTGTCCGCCCATCTCGGCGTAGAACGGCGTCTGGTCGAGAATCAGTTCAAACTCCGCGTGCTTCTCCGTGGGCGTGACCGCTTCGATCACTGCTTCGGCTTCGAGATTTTCGTAACCGAGGAACTTCGTCGGTGTGATCTTCAGTCCGTCGTCCACGACGGTGACGGTTGTCTTCTTCTTCTCGTGATCCTCCCGGGCCCGTTGCCGCTGCCCGGCCATCAACTGCTCGAAGCCTTCCACGTCCACCGTGAAACCCCGCTCGCGCGCCATCAACTCGGTCAGGTCGAGCGGGAAACCGTACGTGTCGTAGAGCTGGAACGCTTCTTCGGCGGGGAAGACGTTGTTGGTCACAGCGGTCGTGGCCTCCGCGAAAATATCGAGACCGCGATCCAGCGTCCGGTTGAAATTCTCCTCCTCGGCGAACAACGTCATTTCGATTTTTTCCTGATTCTCGATCACTTCCGGGAACACGCCGTTGTACATCGCAGCCACCATGTCCACCAACTTGTAGAAGAACGGCTCGTGCAACCCGAGATTGCGCCCGTACCGGACAGCGCGGCGCAGGATGCGGCGCAGCACGTAGCCGCGGCCTTCGTTCGACGGCATGATCCCGTCCGCGATGGCGAGGCTTAGGCACCGGATGTGATCGGCGATGACGCGGAAGGCAATGTCGGTTTTGATTTGTTCTTCGGCGGCGCCCGCCTGCCCCGGCAACGTGCCGCCGTATTGCCGGCCGCTGAGTTTCTCAATCTCGTGGAACAGTGGCCGGAACGCGTCCGTCTCGTAGTTGGAAATGCGGCGCGAGAAGTCCCGGAGATTATCGGTGCATTGGATGATGCCGCACACGCGCTCGAAGCCCATGCCGGTATCCACGTGTTTGGCCGGTAACGGCGGAAATTCCCCGGTGCCGTCGGCGTTGAACTGGATGAACACGAGATTCCAGATTTCAATGCACTGCGCATCGCCTTTGTTGACGAGCTTGCCCTGCGTGTTGCCGGCGGGCGTGAGGTCCATGTGGATTTCGCTGCATGGTCCGCACGGGCCGGTATCGCCCATCATCCAGAAATTGTCTTTGCGTCCGGACGGCAGCACGTGATCGCGCGGCAGATACCACAACCAAAAATCGCGCGCTTCGAGGTCGGCGGGAATCTGGTTGTCGCCGCCGAAGTACGTGGCGTAGAGCCGTTCTTTCGGGAATTTCCAACGCTGAACGAGAAGTTCCCACGCCCAGTCAATCGCCTCGCGCTTGAAATAGCCCGCCCCGATGCTGTCGTGTGCGTCGGGGTCGCCGAAACTCCAGTTGCCGAGCATCTCGAAGAACGTGTGGTGATACGTATCGAGGCCGACGTCTTCGAGGTCGTTGTGTTTGCCGCCCGCGCGGATGCACTTCTGCGTGTCCACGGCGCGCGGCGGCGAGTACGGGCATTTCACCGCGCCGAGGAAGAACGGCACAAACTGGTTCATGCCGGCGTTGGTAAACAACAGGTTCGGCGCTTCCGGCAGCAGCGAACTGGACTGCACAATCGTGTGCTGCTTCGACCGGAAAAAGTCGAGGAAGCTCTGTCGTATCTCGGCTGAGGTCATTGTGCCAATATACACGCCTTCATCGTAGGAGGGGCGTGCCCGCCCCGACCGGTCGCGACCGGGAGGTCGCTCCTACGACGCGGCATCACTCCGCCGCCGCAATCCGCTTCGGCACTCGCGCGCCGTCCGCGATCTTCTGACGCACGGCGGCGATGATCTGATCGAGCATCTTCGGGTTCTCGCGCAGGAAATCCTTCGCCGACTCGCGGCCCTGACCGATCTGCTGGCCGTCGAACGCCAGCCACGAGCCTTTTCTGTCGAGCACGCCGAGTTCAGTCGCCACGTCAATGACCGAACCTTCGCGCGCAATGCCGACGTCGTACATGATGTCGAACTCGGCTTCGGTGAACGGCGGCGCGACCTTGTTCTTCACGACTTTGGCGCGCACGTGGCTGCCAACGACCTTGCCGATACTATCCTTGATGACGTTGACGCGGCGCAAATCGATGCGCACGCTGGAGTAAAACTTCAGCGCCCGACCGCCGGGCGTCGTCTCGGGGTTGCCGAACATCACGCCGATCTTTTCGCGGATCTGGTTGGTGAAAATGCAGCACGTCTTCGACTTGTGAATCACGGCGGTAAGTTTGCGCAGCGCCTGGCTCATCAACCGCGCTTGCGCACCCATGGAAGCATCGCCCATCTGGCCTTCCAACTCCGCGCGCGGCACCAGCGCGGCCACGGAGTCCACCACCACCACGTCCACCGCGTTGCTGCGGATCAACGTCTCGGCAATCGTCAGCGCCTCCTCGCCGCCGTCGGGCTGGCTGATCAGCAAATCGTCAAGATTGACGCCGATCCGCTTCGCGTACGCCGGATCAACCGCGTGCTCCACATCGATGAACGCCGCCAGACCGCCCGCGCGCTGCGCGCCGGCGATCACCGACAAGCACAGCGTTGTCTTGCCGCCGCTTTCCGGCCCGTACAACTCCGTCACGCGTCCACGCGGGATGCCGCCAACACCAAGCGCGAGGTCCAGCGCGAATGAGCCCGTGGGAATGACCGGGATGTCCAAGTGGGCCGTCTCGTCGCCCAGCCGCATGATCGAGCCGGTACCGTACTGCTTCTCAATGGCCGCGACGGCGGCCTGTAAATTCTTGTCCTTGAGTGCGCCGAATTTCGTGGCTTCCTTTTCTTTGACCTCAACTTTTACCGGCATGATCACGTCCTCCCAATTTGTGTGACGAAAGTTTCGTGTAAATCGAACCGTCGGGATGCAATTGGCTCTCCATCAAATCAACGGCCTCCACACGCATCAACCCGCAAGCGGTATCTTTAATGGAATCCAGTGCCCGTGTCAACGCCATGTCCGGTCGCGGAAACCCCGACTTCGTCGCGGCAGGCTTCACGCGCCCCAGCGTCAAATGCGCCGAAAACTCCCGGTGCTCAGGCTCGAACCCGAGCGGCTGCATCGCTTCCTGAACGGACCGGGCCAGCGCCCTGAGCTTACCGGCCTCATCCTCGCAACCGACCCACAACACACGCGGCCGGTTCTCGTTTGGAAACGCCCCCGCCCCGCGCACCGCAAGGTCGAACGGTTCGTGTTGCCGGGCCACCGCTTCCAGCGCGGCACCTATCTTCGGGATGACCGGCTTTTCCACGTACCCGAGGAACTGCAACGTCAGATGAAGATTGCTGATTTTCGTCCACGAAACCTTCACCCCGGTATGCGCCCGTTTCAGCCGCGCCTGTGCCTCCTCAATCGCCGCCCGCACGTCTTCAGAAATCTCAACGGCAATGAATGCGCGGATCATTTCAGCAACTCACGCCGCACGGCGTCTAACACGTATTGCGAGGCGAAGAATTTGAAAGTTTCGCGGTCGAACAGCAGCATGTGCCGCTGAACTTCCGTGCGCTTCGGCGTCGCCAAACCGATGAACACGAGGCCGACCGGCTTTTCCGTGGTGCCGCCGGTTGGCCCGGCAATGCCGGTCGTGCTCACGCCGAAGTCGGCACCGCTGCGCGTGCGAATTCCTTCGGCCATTTCGCGCGCGACCTCTTCGCTGACGGCACCGAATTGTTTCAGCGTTTCTTCCCGGACTCCGAGCAGCCGGACTTTCGATTCGTTCGAGTACGTCACGCACCCTTCGAGGAACACTTCGCTGGCACCGCTGACGTTGGTGAGCCGGTTGGCAATGCTGCCGCCCGTGCACGATTCGGCGACGGCGATGGTCTGGCGCGCCGCGGTGAGCATTTTGACGACAACATCTTCGAGCCGGTCGTCGCCGGTGCCGTAGATGTGATCGCCGAGCGCGGTGCGGGCGCGGCGTTCGGCCTCCGCGATGTCCTTTCCGATGATGCGGACTTCGACTTCGCCCATCTTCGCGCAGTAACCCAGTTCGATGTCCGGCATGTCGCGCAACGCCGGTGCGACCTTTTCTTCGACGAGTGATTCGGCGAGGCCGACGACCTTGAAGACCCGGCAGTCGAACCGCGTCTCGCTCGCGAAATGTTGCTTGAGCACCGGCAAGACATATTGCTCGAACATCGGTTTGAGTTCGCGCGGCGGACCCGGCAACAGGAGTAAAAGTTTCTTCTCGTGTTCGATGGCCAAGCCCGGCGCGGTGCCGTTGGGATTGGGCAACACTTGCGCGCCAACCGGCACGAGCGCTTGCACGTTCACTGATTCCGGCATGCGGATGCCGCGTTTGCGGAAGCGTTCGGCGATGGTGGCCGCGATGGCGTCGTCGCGCACGAGTGCGCGGCCGAGTAGTTCGGCGACGACTTCGCGGGTGAAATCGTCGCTGGTCGGGCCGAGCCCGCCGGTGAGGAGCAGAATGTCGCTGCGCTGGAGCGCGTCGGCGACCGCGGCGCGCATTTCGGCCCGGTCGTCGGCGACGGTGGTTTGCCGGTCGAGGCGCAGGCCAATGTCGGCGAGTTGGCGCGCGATGTAGTTGAGGTGCGAGTTGATAGTGAAGCCGAGCATCAACTCGGTGCCAGTGTTGAGGAGTTCGACGCGCATGAGGGTCGGCCGTTCAGTCGTGCGGCAGCAATTCTTTCGGCAGGTTTACGGCGCGATAGCTGGGGTCGCTCAATGAGCCGCCGACTTTGTATTCGAGCGCCTTGCCGAGGATGATGCCGGGAATGTTCACCAAGGGAATGGCGCGGAGAAACTGCGCTTGCACGCGAAAGTCGATCCCGCCATCGAACCCGAGTTTCCCGTGGCTGCTGGCGGTGAACGCGCCGGCCGCGATCCGCAGGTCGTCGGTCGTGACGGCCTCGTGGGCAATGGTGAAGGTCGCTTTCGCGCTGGTGGCTTTGGTGGTGCCGAGGATTTTGGAGAAAATGCCGAACAGCGGCGCCTGCCACAAAATGCCGTCGGTGATTTCCAGATTCCCCTTCCCCTGCAGCGCCGCCAAATCCGAGCCGCGCCCGTTGATCTCCGCGTGCCCGGTCAGCGAGCCGGTGACGTTGCTGGGATGGCCGCGCATCGCCTCCAACATCTTGTTCACGTCAGCGCTCTCGGCGTCGAAATCGAAATGGTACTGCACGTCGGGATTGGCGAACGCGAACTCAGCGCGGCCCCGCAACTTGCCGTCGTAGAAGTCGGCGTCAAAATCATTGATCTGCATCGTGTTGTTCGTGAACACCAGTTTCGCCTGCGCCCGCGCTGCGGCCAATTTCCAGTAGGAGAATCCTTCGTTGGCCACTTGCGCCGTCCATGCAGTGGCGAGTTGGTTGGTGAAATCGATCATGCCACGCATGTCGGCGGTGGTGACCGGCCCGAACCGGTACGACTTCATGATGCGACCGGCCTTCTCGCCGAGCAAGCCGGCCATTTCTGTGGGATTGGCTGTCGTGTGGATGTCGAAGTTGACGCGGTGCTCGTTGAAATCGGCCAGCAGCGTGCCGCGCAACTGGCCTTCGTCGCGCACGAGGATCAAGTTCTGCACGTCCAACCGGCTTTGCCGCAGCCGCAACGTCGCCGACGCGCGATTCAACGCCACGCCCCGGTAACTGCACCGTTCCGCCGTCAACAACGCGTCATAGCCAAACGCATCGGGATCAACAAGATCACCGGTCACGGTAGCGATGATGTGGGGCGGCGTCTCGAAGCTGGCCGGGCCGACGATGCGTTTCATCACCCGCGTCATCACCGGCAACAGCTTCGTCGGATCGAGCGTGCTGTCCAGTTCATACGTGAAATCGCTGCTCTCGATGTGATACTGGCCCGCGCCGGTCAACCGTCCCTCCGGCGTGACGACCGACACGTTGGAGAATTTCAACTCCGGACCGCGACAGTCGACCGCGAAACTGATCGCCCGAAATTCCATGTTGCTAAAAACCAGCGCGCCCGTCTGCACAGTGCCCTGTAGTTGCGGCAGGCTGCCGGTCTCCGGGGCCAGCAAGAACCGGGCGGAGATCGTCGGATTCTCTTGCACATGCAACTCGCGCAGCGTCGCGGCGGCCGGCGGCGGCAGCACCGCGGCAAACGCGGCGGGATCGGTGGTGCTGTTCAACGTCAAATCAAACCGCCCCCCCGCCACGTCATACCGGCCCTTGACCGAGACCGCTCCGCGATAGAGATTCAACGTAGCTTGGCGGAACTCGATCGCGCCGCCGGTCATTTCCAGATTCAGCGCCGCCGAGTCCACATCCAAGCCCCGGTAGCGCAGATTCGATCCGCGCAGCCGCGCCGTGACGTGCGCGTCGATCGGCCGGGCCGCGTCCACGTCGAAATCCAAATCCAACTGCGGCGGTTGCGTCACGCGCAACCTGTTCAACTCGCGCACCGCTTGGGTGATGAACAGGAATTGCTGCTTGCGCTCCTCGGCGCCGGCTTCGGGCGACCGCTTCGCCTCCGGTGCCGCTTCGCGCGGTTTGAACCGTCCGGTGACGTACAGCCGGATCCCGCAATACACGCCGGTGAGTTGATCGATCTCAATCGTCTTGTCGTCGAGAAATCGAAATGTGGCGTAGGCGTCCGTCGCGGTGAATTGTTCCGGCCCGTGTTCGTCTGCCGGCGTGGGCACGGCGATGATGCCGTTGGCGATGCGGATGAACGAGAGCGGGTCCTTGTGCTGCAGAATCCGCCGCCAACTCCAGTGCAGCTCCAACTGGTCAATGCTGGCGAACGGCTCGTCCGGCGCCGGCGCCTCGGCCAGCACCGCGTCGGTGGCCACCACGCCGCGAAACAGATCGAGCCGGATCGTGGCAAAGCGCGCGGCGATGTTGTGCGCCTCGAGCTGCCGGACGACGGCGGCCTTGAGAAACTCGGGGAAACCGACCAGGTGCAAGTACCCGATCGCAAACGCGGCGGCCATCAACAGCAACACGAGCAGCACGCTGATGAATCTGGTGACGAACTTCACAGCAAGGATTCTTAAGCCCGCCGGCGGTGCTGCGTCAACTGTTCCCGCTACAAACCTGAGATTTGCCGGTCTTGCGGCCAGTCCACCGTGAACTCGTACACGATCTCCCGTTTCTCGCGCGGCTTCAACGCCATGTCCCACGTGAGCTTGCCCTTCGGCGCGTCCACTTCGGTCGGCTTCACCGACGTGTCGCCGAGCGTCACCTTGATGTCGTCGTTGGCCGAGACCGGGATTGGCTCGTAAACCGTCACTGTCTGCGGCCTGTCCTTGTAATTCTCCACCGTGATCTTGTAACCGTACACTTGCCGGCTGCGTTTGTTGAAGATACCGGACTTGCCGCGCTTCTCCTTTAACTCCTCTCGTTTCACATGGACGCTTTCATCAATTCCGAGAAACAGATCGAACTTCGCCATCTGCGGCACCATGCCGATCCAGCCCGCGCCCATGAAATCTGAACCCACGAACACGTTGACCGTCCCGCCCAGCAGCGGCGCATCCGTCGTGTTTGTCACCGTGGCTCTCAAGTACGCAAACGACGAAAGCTTTGGCGTCGCAACGTAAGAACAGCTTGCGCCCAACGACAATACCGAAACCGTCTGACGGTGGGGTTCGCCATCGCTTGGAACATCGGCAGCGTGCGGCACACGGAAACTCGCCGACGTTACGCCCTGCTCGATCTGTGCCTGCAACGGAGTCGTCGGAACCGGCTCAGCGGAGACATTTATGCTTTTCTGAAACACGTCCTCAGTCGCCGCCAACGCCGAAGGCGGAGCAGCAGCACCACCAAATGCCCGATAGTTACTTTTTTCTCGATCGACTGGCTCGAAGAAATTCACCATCCATTTGCTCAACTCCGGCATGCGTGCGCCAACGGAAGGTCGCGCGGTGGAGAGCGTGACGTTGACGCCGCGCCAGTCTTCGCCGGTTTGCTGGCGCACGGTGCCGTTGTACGTGAACTCGACCGTACCGGCGTCGGCAGCGGCGCGGGCGTCGTAGGTCGGCGTCCACGAGGCCCGACCGAGCACGTAGCTGACTTGCAGTTTCAATTTGGTCGGCTCTTTGGCGTTCACCGTAACGATGGCCGTCTTGTCCGCGCGCGCAGCCGCGACACGGCGTTTGTTGAACTCGGCCTCGGCGGCGCGGATCTTCGGATCGAGTTCGCGGCGGGCCACGGTGAGCTTCTGCGATTCCTCTTCGAGTCGACCGAACTCGGCGCCGAGGAAGCCGGGCAACTCTTTCAGTTGCGCCACGTCGAGCTTGTTGATCTGCACGTCCCGCGAAATGTCGCCGGCGGCTTTGATCTGGATTTGCGAAAGAAAGTTGCGCTGCTGATCGAGCACGCGCTGCCGGGCATCCAGTGCCGCGTTTTCGTCGCGGAGTTTTTGTAGGCGCGTCTCCAACTCCTTGGCGGTCGCGTCCGCGACTTGCTCGCGCACGGTGCGGCGCACTTCCACGTCCTGGATGCTGACCGGCGCAGCGCCCTTGCCGGAGGCGCGCACGGAATCGTCGAAGAGGTCAACCGGTAGACTGTCGAAGCTGACGCGAGTCTCACCGGCGCTGAGCGATACTTCGGCGGTGCGCGTCACCTGCGCGCGGTCGGCGTACACGGTAACGTCGGTGATTTTGCTGTCCGCAACGACCGGCTCGCTGGCGTGGACAATCACCGGCAGGGAAAAAGCAACAAAGGCAAAAAGGAAGCAATGCGGTTTCATGAAACGATCTCCTTTCGGGTTATCATTCTACCCGAATTGCGACACCACCGTCAGCAAAATGTTCCACAAGCCGGTCACTCGGCAGGTGCAACCGGAACAGGGACCTCGGCGGGAGGCGCGTTTGTCGGCGGTGCCGGTGCGGCAGTGGGCGCGGTGACGATGTCTTTGGTCAGCGGGGTGAGATTACCGGCGGGAAGCGTGACGAGCAATGCCGGGTCGCTCCACGAGGCGTAGCGCAGGCCGTCGCCGGTCACTTTGCCGAGAGTCAACGTGTAGTTCTTGTCGCCGGCCAGCGCGGTGATGGTCAACTCCGGCGCGTCGAGGCCAAACTCGGCGGGCTTGTCCGCGCTTTCGCGCAGGAGGTCGTGAGCGTGCAACTGGCAAAAGGCGTCGAGCAACCGGGCCAAGCCGTCGTTGTCGAGCACGCCTTGCGCCGGTTCGATCAGCCGCCACTTGCCGTCGGACGCGCGGTTGAGTTTCACTTCGCCAGAAGCTCGTTGCAGAGTGAGCTGGGTGATTTGTTCCGGCTTCAACTCGCTGAGGCGGCGCGTGCGCAGCGCGAGCGGACTGGCCGGCAACCATTCGACGATGTTGGAGGTGACGCCGTACACGAACGGTTCGTCGGCGCATTTCACGTAGCGCAACAAATGCGTGTCATCGGTCGCGCCGACAAGTAACTGGGCGAGCACGTTGGTGGCGGCGTCCTGAAGCGTGACGGTGGCCGTCGGCACCGCCAGGCCGTACTTGTCGAGGTCGGTCGCCACGTCGGCGGTGAATTGTTTGACGGCGAGATCGCCGAGTTGGGAGAGCATCTGGTGCACGAGCGCGTCTTCAGCGGGAATGACGACCGGCGCGGTCAGCGTCCAACCTTGATCTCCATGTGCGAGGTGAATCTTGTTGGTACCGCGCAACAGTTCAATATCGTGCACGTCGGCTTCCCGGAAGGCAAGCACGTGCAGGTCGCGAAGGTCGTTGACCTGCAAAGCGAATTTCTCGGTACCGGCTGTCGGCACGGTAAAGACAGAATCAGCGCTGCGTAGCTTGGCGTAAACTTTGGCGGTGTCGTTGGTGGGCGAATGGCCCAGCAGCAACGTGCGGCCGATGTCGCCGGTCCAGACGGTGACTTCGTGAACCGGCTCTTCGAGCTGGTAGGTGTGAACGTCCTTCGGATCGTCGCTGACAAAGTCCATCACGCGCAGGTTGGTGAGCGCGCTGAGCAATTCACTGACTTTGTTCTGGTCGGCCCGCGCCGCGAGGGGCCGGGAGATGACCCAGCGCGGTTCGACGTTCGTCGCGGCGGATTTCGTCAACTCGATGACGCGGTCGGCGCTCTTGATTTCGACTCGCGTGGCGGCGGCCGGTACGAAGTCCATCACGACGCGGTCGCGCAGGTCGTCGAGATTCTTGTTGAGCCGGTCATAAATGGATTTGTCGGCGACCTCGATTCCCTTCCGGCCTTCGACGCGCACGTAGAGCGCGTCTTTGGTCGGTGTTTCACCGCCGACGAGCAGCGTTACCGGCTGCTTCTTGCCTTGCACGGTCAAGCGCAACCGGGGCGGTTCAAACCCGAAGTCGGCGAGCTTGGCGGAGGCGACATCTTTTTCGGAAAGACCGCGCGTGCGCTCGGCGAATTCGAGTTCGTCGAGGACGGAGTTGACGGCGCCGGCGCTGGCGCGGACGGCGAGCGGTTGCTTGATATCCCAACGGTCACCAGCTTTGTCGAGGACGATGGTTTGGTTGGTGCGGACGATTTCGAGATGGGTGAGGTCGCGCGCTTCGATGTCGAGGATGCGTTTGCGTTTGGTCTCGGCCTGTTCGGTGGTGGTGCCTTTGTAGTAATCGAGGACGACGAGGCCGCCGACCACGATCGTCACGAGAACGAGGATGAGTGTGGTGCGCGATTTCATCGGCGCCGGCGCGTCCAGACCATGAACCCGATCGCGGCCACGGCCAGCGGCAGGCCGCCGATGACCAGCGCGTAGACGGCGCGCACTTGGGAGAGCGACATGTCGAGGCGGAATTCCTCGGGCGTCTTGGGGCCAACGGCGACGAGGTGCTCGCGCTGAAGCAACCAGTTCAACGCGTTCATAAAAAGGTCAACGTTGCCCCCGGTAATGCCGTTGTTGTCCACGAAGCTGGAGGAGCCGACGACCACCATCCGCGTGATGCCAATGTCCACCTTCACGTCCTTCGGTTTGCCCAACTCGACGGCGACGGCCAGCGAGAGCGGGCCGGGACGGTCGGTGGCCGGGTCGAATTCGAGTCGCTTGGCGTCGGGGTCGGTCTCGCCCCAGAATGTGGCCGGCGTTTTGACTAACTCGGTGACGCGCGGTTGATCGCCGCCGGTGGCCTGCGGTCGTTCCGCGCGGCGAACGCTGCGCGCGTACGGGAAGCTGGTGTTGACGCCTTCCATGCGGGCGGTGATCGGGTGGGACGCGTAGTCAACGCCCAGTGCGGTGACGTTGATCATGCCGAGCAGCGGGCTGACGATCAAATCGTCGTCCACCTGCACGCCCCAGCGTTGCAGGAACGTTTCGAGACCGGTACGCTGGTGCGGATCGAGTATGACCAACAGCCGTCCGTGGTTTTTCAGAAACTCGTCGAGGGCGTTCAGTTCGGCGTCAGTGAACGTCGTGCGCGGCCCAGCAATCACAAGGATGCCGGCATCGGTGGGCAGCGATTGTTTCTCCTGAAAATTCCATTTCTTGACGGTGATGTTGTCGCGTTTGATGAAGCTGGCCAGCGTGGAATAGCCACGGCGTTCGTCGAAACTTTCGGGATCGGACTCGCCGTGGCCGGTCAGAAAGTGAACGTTGGGCGGTGTTCCCTCGATGATGGATTGAATGGCCGAGAGAAACACGCCTTCGGCCTTAAACGCTTTGATCCGGTAGCCTTGGCCGAGCATCTGCTGGTCGACATCCACCATGTCGCTCGCCGGTATGTATTTGTGCCGGTCGCCGCTGGCGAAGATGACGACGTTGGGTTGGTCAACGTTGTACTGCTCGACCAGTTGCTTGGCGCGGGCCATGTCGCGCTGCGGATCGACGTACTCGATTTGCAGCTTCTCCTTGCCAAAGAATTGAAATTCTTTCAGCAGATTGCGCGCGTCCTGATAAATTTTCTCCACGAACTCGGGATCGCGTTCGCCCGCCGGCTGCAGGAATACAACTACTTGGACCGGCTTCGGCAACGTGCTCAACACTTGTTTGGTTTTCTCCGACAACTCGTAGTAGCCGGACTTCGTCCAATCCAGCCGCCAATAATGCCGGGACGCCAGCCAGTTGACCATCACGACCAGCGCCAGCGCGGCGAGCGCCTGCAGCAGCAGATTGGCGCTGATCACCAGCTTGCGGCGGCGCAGCGTGGGGACTGGGGCGTCAGCGTTCGGCTCGTTCGCCATGCTCATCTCCACTTCCGCGACTCGACCACGCGCGTCGCCAGAAACAACGCGAATACCGTCCCGCTCACGTACAACACCACCGGGCGCAAATCCAAAATGCCCCGCGAAAAATCGGCCATCTGTTCAAACGCCGAGACGTACCGGAAGAGCGCCCCGGCCGGGCCGCCTTGAAACAGGTAGCTCATCCAGTTCAACACAATGATGAACAGAAAGATCACCGCGAACGACATCAACGCTGCTGCGACCTGATTTTTCGTCATCGAAGAAGCCAGCACGCCGATGGCGATCAGGAATTGTCCGATGATCAACACGCCGACGTAGCCGCTGGCGATCGGACCGAGATCGAGCGATGCCGTGCCACCGGAAAAATGCCGCAGGATCAGCACATACAATCCCGTCAATGCCCACATCAGCGTGTACAGTGCGACCGCTCCCAAGTATTTGGAGAATACCACCTCGAAATCCGTCACCGGCGCCGTCATCAACATCTCGATCGTGCCGGACCGCTTCTCCTCGGCCACCAACCGCATCGTGATCATCGGCACGATCACCAGCGACGGCAGCCAAAACATGCTGAACATGATTTTCATGGCCGTCATCTGCGTCGGCCCGCGGCTGGTCAGGAAATTCACGATCACGCCAAACGTCACGCCCATCACCAACAGAAAAAACACCAACACCACGTAGCCGAGCACTGACGCGAAATACGCGTTGAATTCCCGTCGCAGCAAGGCCGGCACGTTTCTCATCGCCACAAACCCCGGCGCTGCTCGCGCCGCTCCTCCTCGGCTTCATCCTCGTTGCGCGTAATCTGCACGAAGATGTCCTCCAACGTCGTGCGCGCATGGCTCAACTCGCGCAACGTCCAACCGCTGCCGGCCACCACGCGGAAAATTTCCTCGCGCGGATCGGCGCCGGCCTTCGGTTGCACCATCACCTGCACCACGCTGTCCTCGCCCACCTTCGCGGTGAGCGACTCCACGCCGGGAAGGCTGCGCAACTTCGCCTCCACTTCGGTGGCGGGACCGCGCACATGGACGCGAATCAGGCCACCGGCGTGCAACGTCTTCATCAGATTCTCCGGCGTGTCGGAGGCGAGGATTTTTCCGTGATGAATGATGATCACCCGGTTGCAGGTCATCTCGACTTCCGGCAGGATGTGCGTCGAAAGCAAAATCGTGTGTTGCTTGCCGAGGTCTTTGATGAGCTGGCGCACCTGCCGGATTTGCACCGGGTCGAGTCCGATCGTCGGCTCGTCCAGAATCAACAAGTCCGGCTCGGCCAGTAGCGCGTCCGCAAGTCCCACGCGCTGCCGGTAGCCCTTCGAGAGATTGCCGATGACGCGCCGCCGCACGTCGCCGATGCCGCACAACTCCATCACCTCCGGGATGCGCGCCTGACGTCGCGGCCGCGGCAAGCCTTTGAGCTTCGCGCGGAATTTCAGGTACTCGCCCACCCGCATATCCACGTACAACGGATTGTTCTCCGGCATGTAACCGACGCGGCGCCGGACCTCCAGCGAGTTCTCGAACACATCGAAGCCGGCCACTTCCACGCGGCCCGAGGTGGCCGGGATGAAGCCGGTCAGGATGCGCATCGTCGTGCTCTTGCCGGCGCCATTCGGGCCGAGGAAGCCGACGATTTCGCCTCGTTGCACCGCGAACGAGACGTTGGCCAGCGCGGTCACGCCCGCGTAACGCTTCGTCAGGTTTTCGACTTTGATCATCGGTTGCATGGAAACAGCGCGCCGAATCTACAAATTTTTCCCAAAGGAATGCACCCCGTTTCTAACACACCGCCTTAGACTTTTGCAAGAGGCGGCGCGTTCAAGCAAACTCAGCGCTGGCGGCGGCGCCAATCTTTGCCATTGCAGCGCGAGCGAGAAAGTCATATATGTCCGAGTAGCTGGTTGTTCGTAAGGAGGATTTTGATGAACCGACGCCAATCGTTTTTCGGAAGATTTATCGTTCCAGTCCTGCTGTCTGTGACCTGCTTCGTGGGATTCGCTCGCGCAGCGGAGGAGCCGACGGCGTTCGTGGTGGACAAGGATTGGGCGGTGCTCTTCTACACCAAGGATGGGAAGGTCGTGGACACCGAGTTTCTCCCCAAGGGCACAAAGCTCCAGAGCGATCGGACGACGAAGGAGTTGTGTTATCTGACGTACAAGGGCCGGCCGGCATTTATCCGGATGCAGCATCTGAAGCCGTTGCCGCCCGGTGAGACGGTCGAGTCGGCCCCCACCGAGCCGGCCAAGGTCGCACAAAACGCGCCGCCACCCGAAGTAAAACCGGAGCCGGAGCAACCCGCCGCGCCAGCACCGGCTGAGGTGAAGCAGGAAACTCCCGAAGAAAAATTTGAGAAAGAGCAAAAGGCCAAGGGATTGGTTCTGCGCGACGGGAAGTGGGTCTCACCGGAGAAGAAGCCGGGAGAGGCGGCGGTCCCTGAGGGACAGGTTCGCAAGGAGCAACCGCCGAAGGGATTGGTCGAGTACAACGGCCAGTGGGTGAAGCCGGAAGTGAAAGCCAATCTGGAAAAGGGTTTGGTGGAATACAAGGGCCAATGGATCGCGCCCGAAGAGAGGTTCCGGCAAGAGCAGATGGCCAAGGGATTGGTCGAGTATGACGGCAAATGGATCAAGCCGGCAGAGAAATTCCGTCGGGAACAGATCGCCAAAGGGCTGGTGGAATATCAAGGACAGTGGATCACCCCGGCGGAGAAACTCAAGAAGGAGCAACAGGCTAGAGGCCTCGTCGAATACAACGGCCAATGGGTAAAGCCGGATGTGAAAGCCCGTCTCGAAAAAGGTCTCGTCGAGTACAAAGGCAAATGGGTCACGCCCGAAGAGAAGCAGAATCTGGAGAAGGGTCTCGTTCTAATTGACGGTAAATGGCTCACGCCCGAGGAAAAGTTCCGGCAGGACCAGACCGCCAAGGGACTGGTTGAGCACGAGGGTAAATGGATTTCGCGCGACGAGAAGTTTAAGAAAGATCAACAAGCCAAGGGACTCGTCGAGTACAAGGGTCAATGGGTCACGCCGGACGAAAAACTCAAGAAGGAGCAACAGGCCAAAGGGCTGGTCGAGTACAACGGCCAGTGGGTGAAGCCGGACGTGAAGACCCGTCTCGAAAAAGGTCTCGTCGAATACAAAGGCAAATGGGTCACACCCGAAGCGAAGCAGAATCTGGAGAAGGGATTGATTCAAGCCGGCGATCAGTGGATCACTCCCGAGGAGAAGTCCCGGCGTGAACAACAAGCCAAGGGATTAGTCGAGTACAAGGGTCAATGGGTCAAGCCCGAAGTGAAGGAGAATCTGGAGAAGGGATTAGTTGAGTACAAAGGCAAATGGGTCACAACCGAGGAAAAAGCCAATCTGGAAAAAGGATTGGTGAAGTATCAAGACCAATGGGTCACACCCGCGGCGAAAGCCAAACTCGACAAGGGACTCATCGAGTACAAAGGCCAGTGGGTCACACCTGCCGACAAAGAGAATCTCGAGAAGGGCTTGGTGCAATACAAGGGTCAGTGGATCACGATTGAAGAGAAGACGAACCTCGAAAAAGGCCTCGTCAAGTACCAAGACCAGTGGGTGACGGCGCAGGAGAAACTCCGTCGCGAGCAGACCGCCAAAGGCCTGGTCGAGTATCAGGGCAAATGGATCACGCCCGAAGAAAAGTCCCGGCGCGAACAACAAGCCAAGGGACTGGTTGAGTACAAGGGTGAATGGGTCACACCGGCGGTCAAAGCCAATCTGGAGAAAGGTCTCATCGAGTACAAAGGACAATGGATCACACCCGGCGACAAAGAGAATCTCGAAAAAGGCCTCGTCAAATACAAGAACCAATGGGTAACCTCTGACGACAAGACCAATCTCGAAAAGGGCCTCGTCAAGTATCAAGACCGGTGGGTCACGCCCGGCGACAAAACCAAGTTGGACAAGGGCCTCGTCGAATACAAGGGCCAATGGGACACGCCGGAAGACAAAGCCAATCTCGAAAAAGGCCTCGTGCAGTACAAAGGCGAGTGGCTCACGACCGCGGAGAAACTCCGTCGCGAGCAGACCGCGAAAGGGCTTGTCGAGTACAAAGGCGAATGGCTCACCCCAGATGCGAAGTTCCGACGCGAACAAGCGGACAAAGGCCTCATCGAGTCCAAAGGCCGATGGATCACACCCGAAGAAAAGACCAATCTCGAAAAAGGTCTCGTCAAATACCAGGGTCAATGGGTGACGCCGGAAGCGAAAAACAATCTCGAAAAGGGTTTGGTGTTGGTGGATGGAAAGTGGATCACGACCGAAGAAAAATTCCGGCGCGAACAACGGGCCAAAGGCCTGATTGAAATGCGCGGCGAATGGATCACGACCGAAGAAAAATTCCGGCGCGAACAACGGGCCAAAGGCCTCGTCGAGCACAAGGGCGAATGGATCACGACCGAAGCGAAGGCCAATCTTGAAAGGGGCCTCGTGTTGGTCGACGGAAACTGGATCGCACCGGAAGAGAAGCTCCGACGCGAACAGATCGCCAAGGGGCTGGTCGAGTCCCAAGGGAAGTGGATCACGCCTGAAGAGAAGCTCCGGCAAGAACAATTGGCCAAAGGCCTCGTCGAGTATCACGGACAATGGGTCACCCCGGACGCAAAGATCAATTTGGAAAGAGGCCTCGTCGAGGCCAATGGACGCTGGGTCGCTCCCGAAGAAAAGAAAAACCTTGAAGCCGGGTTGGTCAACTACGGTGGCCGCTGGGTCACACCCAAACAGAAAGCCCAGCAGGAAGAGATCGCCAACGACACTGCCCGGGGCGGAGAAATCCACCAAGCCGTCAAAGAAGACGATCTCGCCAAGGTCAAAGCGCTTCTCGCCGCTAACGCCTACCTCGTGAATGCCGCCGACGACAACGGCGCCACACCCTTGCACTATGCCGCCTACGTCGGCAGCAAAGACGTCGCGCTGCTGCTCATCGAAAACGGCGCCATCATCAACGCCGTCAACAAACGCGGCGACACACCCCTGCATTGCGCCGCCCTGGCCGGCAACGCCGATGTCGCCGGCGTCTTGCTCGCGCGACGCGCCTTCGCCACCGCCAAAAACAAGCAAGGCCAGACTCCGCTCGGCATCGCGCAAGCGCTGGGCTACACCAACGTCGTCGTGCTGTTTCAGCCAACCCGGTAAGCACCCGCCACGCGACCGCCGGTCAGCGCCACTTGTGCTTCGGATATTTTCGCTGAAGTTCCTGCTTCAGCTTCGGGTACGTTTCTTTCCAGAAACCGGCAAGATTCTCCGTCACCTGCACGGGCCGGTTGTTCGGCGCCAGCACCTCGATCACCACCCGCACGCGCCGGTCGGCAATCCTCAGTCCCTCCTTCACGCCATACAAATCCTGAATCCGGGCTGAAACCTTCGGCGGACCATCCGTCGCATAGTTCACCTTCGCTCGCCGACTGCCCGGCAACTCAATCCGCTCCGGCACGTAGTCATCAACCCATCCCTGCTGCTCCTTCGACAGCCAGCCCTTCGCCACCGGCCACACCGGCCGATCCTTAATCTCCTTGTAACTCACCGCGCCGTGGCAAATCTGTTGCACCAACTCGCGCCTGTCCTCCTGCGTGATGGCCGGTAGATTCAACTCCGGCATCCACTCGTGCAACCGATTCACCCGCACAATCCATTGCTCAACTGCTTCATCCCAATGTTTCAATACGCATCGCCCCGCCGCGACCTCGCGCGCCAGAATCTTCGCCGCCTCGTCCACCGGCACTTCATCGGATTGCTTCGATTCCAGCAACAAATCGCGGAAACGCCGTTCCGCTCGCGCCACGACCCGACGCGTCGCCTCGTCGAACGCCACCTCCGTCTCCTCCGCGAAATCACCGGGAAAGAGTTCCCGCAACCATTCCTCCTTGATCGCCGTGCACAGGTTCAACAGAACGTTCAGTTCCCGCCCCTGCACCTCGGCCACCTCCGCCGCGACAAGCAACGGCGACTGCACGACGCTTTCCCGCGCCAGCACACCGCGCCGGCCATGAACCAGTTCACACCGCAACGTGCCGACATCCACCCGGCGTGCGACGTGATCGGAGAATCCATCGAGCAGGCACCGCTGCACTGCCTCACGCTCCACCGGCTTCTCGCCCACGTCGAGTCCTTCGCGCTCCGCGATCTGCAGGAATTGCTGAAACAACGGCCCGACCTGCCGCGCCGCTTGCGCATGAATCCCCAGCCGCCGGCACCGCTCCACGTTGTACCCGTTGCGCTCGGCGTACCGCCACGCGCGCATTAACACGAAGAAATCCGACTCGACCTCGCCGCCGAACAAATCATCGCGCGCGTCCTGCACCTGCCGGCCCTGCCGCCGCACCAGCACGTCCCGGCCCTGCGTCAGCGCCGCAATCAGAGCGACCGGCCGCACGCAGCCGTATTGCTGCGCCGCCAACAACATGCGCGCGTACCGGGGATGCAACGGAAACGCCAGCATCCGCCGACCGGTTTCCGTGATCTTCCCGGTGGCGTCAATCGCCCCGAGGTCGGCGAGCAGCGTCTCCGCCCGCTCCAACGCCCGCGCGTCCGGCATTTCGAGCCACCGGAATTTCTTCACGTCCTCGACGCCGCTCGCCTTCAACGTCAACACAACTTCACTCAGATCCAGCCGCTTCACTTCCGGCAACTCTTGCACAGGACGCGCTTCGTGTTCGCGTTGCGTCCACAACCGCAAACAATGTCCCGGTGCGGTTCGTCCTGCGCGACCGGCACGCTGGTCAGCCGATGCGCGGCTGATTTTTTCCACCAGCAACGTGTTGATACCGCGATGCGGGTCGTACCGGGGAATCCGCGCCAGCCCGCTGTCCACGACGATGCGCACGCCGTCAATCGTGAGCGAAGTCTCGGCGACGTTGGTGGCGACGACAACCTTGCGCAGGTCGTACCGGGCCACGGCAGCGTCCTGATCGTTTGCCGACAACTCGCCGTGCAGCGGCAACACGATGAACTTGCTACCGAGCGTGTCGCGCACCGCTTGCACCGTGCGGCTGATTTCGTACGCGCCGGGCATGAAAATCAGCGCATCGCCCTCAGAATGTTGCCGGACCAGCCGTTCAAGTTCGTCGGCGGCGATGTCCCAAACCGGCATGTCGCCGACCGGCTTCGTGACGTGTTCGATGTTGACCGGAAACGTGCGGCCTTCCGACGACAGCACGGTGCAGGGCTTGAGATATTTTTCGACGGTGCCGACATCCAACGTGGCTGACATGACGATGATGATGAGGTCGGGACGCGAGGTTTCCTGGATTTGCACCGCGCGCGCCAGCGTGATGTCGCCGTAGAGGTGCCGCTCGTGAAATTCGTCGAAGATGACAGCGCTCACGCCCGGCAGTGATGGATCAGCTAGCATCTGGCGCAACAACACGCCTTCGGTCACGTACCGGATGCGCGTGCGTGGCGAGGTGACGTTGTCGAGCCGGATCTGATAACCGACTTCGTCGCCGAGTTTGACGCCGCGTTGCTGCGCGACCCATCCGGCAAGCATTCGTGCCGGCAAGCGTCGTGGTTGAAGGATGACAACTTGCCTGCTGCCCAACGCGCCGCCGTCGAGCAGCATCTGCGGCACTTGCGTGGACTTGCCGGAGCCGGTCGGTGCCGTGAGGATGACGCGCTTCTGGTGCGTCACTGCTTCCAACAGTGCGCGCTGAACCTCAATGATTGGCAGTTCGAGTCGTTCCATGCGTTGTAGCATCACAATCTTCCTCGCCGAACGTTAATGCGTGTGTTATACAGACTCCGGGCCTTTATGAGCGAGCCTGATCCAGCGACATTCAATCCAACTCCGTCAAGCGACGCCGCGTTGCCGCTCGACGAACTCGAACTGACGCCCCAATGGGTCAAAGCTGTCACGCCGTCGTTCCGGGATCATACCGGCGAGGATCGCGGGCCGAGAAAACATGATCGCGGGTTCCGCGATCGGGACCGCGACCGAGGCCCGCGCCCCGACCGTCCCCCACGCGCGAGAACCGGCAGCCCTGACCGGCAACAAAAGCTAGGTTTCCAGCCGCACCGGGACCGGCAACGCGCGCCGCAGCCGCAGCCGCCGCGCGAGATCACGGCGCCGGTCGAGGTGGCGTTCCTTCCTGAAGAAAAAGGATTCGCGGCGATGCTGGCGACGATGAAGGAGTCCCGGCGAGCGTACGCGCTGTTCGACTTGGCCAAGCTGGTGTTGAACAAGCCGGAACGCCATCAGTTGAAGCTCACGCGTAAGCCGGCAGCCGACGGCGCGCGTGCGCCACTGCACGTTGTGATCGCGACGGAACAGGTGTTTCTCAGCCAAGACCAGGCGTTGCGCTCCATCTTCCAACATCATGCCGACTTGGTCTGCAAGGAAACCAAGACACCGGTCGATCCGCCGAAAGGCAATTTTCTGTTCGTCAGCCGCTGCGGGTTTACCGGCGAGATTCTCGGTCCGCCCAACTATCACGAGTATCAGAGCCGCATCGTGCGTCATCATCAGGAACGACTCCGGCACGTCTCGTTCGAGGAATTCAAGTCGCGCATTCAATCTGTCAAAGACCCCGAAGCGGTCAAGGCGTGGATGGAATCCATGAGCACGAAGACGGAGTACGAATGCCTCCTCGACGCCGAGCCGAAGAAGTTCGCCAATCGCGAGGAACTGCACCGGCACGTCGTCGCCGAACATCTCGACAAACTCGTCAGCACCGTTCCCGAAACGATCATCAGCGGCCCGGCCAGCCGCAAACTGGAACACCCCGGCATTCTGGAAGCGATTCGCGAAGCGTGGGTTTCCGAGCGACGCTTCCCGTTGAAAACCGCCAACGGAATGCAAACCCGACTGCGCCGGGAAGGATTCAGTTTCTTCAAACATCGCAAGGGCATCACCTACATCTGCGCCACCAAACCCAAACGGTTCGAAGCCGGTCAGACGCTCACTGAACACGTGCAGAAGATCGTCGCGTTCCTGCGGGCCAAGGACGGTTGCACGCGCAAGCAACTCCTCGATCACTTGGTGCCGGCATCGTCGCCGGACGCTCCTGCGGCCGGGCAGGAACAATTGCTGGCGGACTTACATTGGCTGATTCAAGACGGCTACGTGGTCGAGTTTCACAATGGGCGTTTAACGGTTCTCGAAGACCGTCCGCCTAAGCCAAGCCCGCCACCCGCCGCTGCCTCGACTGAAGCTGCCGCGCCAGCGCCCACCACCACGGACCCGCAGCCGGCAAGCTGACAGTTACCAGGTGTAGCGAACCGTGTACGTGATCACCTGCTCGCCGTCTTTGTCCACCTTGACCGGGAAGTGAATCGTATTGGAGTCGTACTTTGTCCACTTCTGGTTGGCTTCGGTGATCTCCCAGTTGTTCCACCGGTAAAGCGTCTCCTTGACGAGCACTTCGACGGGTTCATCTTTGTGATTACGGATGCGAATTTCAAAGCTCTCGGTGATGATGTGCCGGCCCGTGTCCACCTTGTAGTCGGTACGTTTGCGTTCGCCGACGATGTCGAACGCGTCGCCGATGTGCAGTTTGACGGTTTCGTCCTTCGGCGTGTGATCAATCTCGTCCTCGCCGATGAACTCCAGCGCGGCGTCCGCTTCGTCGCGCTTGTAGAGCCGCACCTTCCCCTTCGGCAACGCCATGCCCATGTGATTGTCCTTCGAGTTCTTAACCTCGATGATGACGTTGACCTTCTTGTTGAAATCCTGACTGCCGTAGTTGGCGTCGCTCATCAGTCCGCCGTAGAACCGGTACTGAGGCGCGCCGTCGTACAGGAACACCTTCTTCACCGGCACGTCCGCCGCCTTCAGCAACTCGATTTGCTTCGTCTGGTTCTGCGCCACGGTCGACGGTCGCCCGAGTGTGTAGAGGTGATATTCGAAGAACGCCTTCTCCTCAAACCCGCCCGCCGCTTTCGCCGCACCCATCGCTAGATACCCTTGTTCTTGTGGGCGGCGTGGTTGTACGCGGCGCACGTCACCGGCAATCAGCTTGAGCCGCGCCTCTTTGTAGGTCGCACCGGATTGATTGTTGATCGTGACCCAGCCGCCGAGGTCGAGCGCGGTATCCTTCGCGTTGAGCACGGCGTTGTAGTCGGCTTGCCAATTCAGTCCGGCAGTCTGATAGGCGACTTCGACGAGTTGTCGGCCTACCTTCTCCGTTGCGAGCTTCCAGACGAGCGTCGGCTTGGTGATTAAACCTTCCGGCAGCGTGCCGAACTGGATGTCTTTCACGTTGTCGCCCCGTTGCACCATCACGATGTCTCCCTTCTCACCGTACTGACGGATCACCAATTGATTGGCGTCGAAGCTCAACAGATTCCCTGAGTACCGCGAACCGTCCTTCGTGAGCACATTCAGCGGCTGGTCAATGTACTTTTGCAAAAGTTTGTCCGCCGACACGAGGTCGTACTCGTAATTCTGCTCCAGCACGGTCGCGGCGGGATCGGTCAGAGACTTGAACTGCAAGCTCGTGCCGTCAATCTGCGCCGCCACATCGCTGAAGCGGATCGTGCCGACCTTATCCTTGACGTCCACGTTGCGTTTCTCGCGCACGACGCCGAAGTTCTGGTTGTAAATCGTCAGCGCGACACCTTCCTCGTCTTTCGCCGTGGCGTGCGTGGTTGCGCCGAGAAGGAGCGCGGCCAAAATTGTGAATGCTCTTTTTGTGTTCATGGCTGGCAAAGTCCTTTCCGCTTGTTGGGACACGGCAAGGCTACAAAAGTTCCCGCCAATGAGCGAGTATTTCTCGCGATGGGCTTCCAAATTGCTGAAGACAATCTATAATGGCGACCATGTCGGCTTGGAAATATGATGTCGTAATCGTCGGCGCCGGCCCGGCCGGCGTCACAGCGGCAATCGCGCTGGCAAAGGCCGATGTGTCCGTGCTCGTCGTCGAGGCCGGCGTGTTCCCGGGAGCGGAGAACTGGTCGGGCGCCGTCTATTTCGCCGAACAACTGGCCCACCCAGACGTTCTCGGCGAGAAAGCCGTGCTGGAATCGGCCTACGAGCGCCCGGTAACCAAGCGCGGCTTCCATATATATAATGGCCACTCGCTTGTCGGCCTGAGTTACCGGAATCCATCCACCTTCGCTCACTGCTACACCGTGTTGCGGCCAACGTATGACCATTATCTAGCCGAAATGGCGAAATCCTTCGGCGCGACAATCCTTACGCAGACGACCGTGGACGGATTGCTTCGCGACGAGGACAACCGGATCATCGGCGTGCACACCGACCGGGGTTCGGTGTATGCCGATGTCGTCTTCCTCGCCGAAGGCGACGCCTCGCAACTTGTGACCAAAGAAGGCTACGAACGCACCACCGAACCCGGTGCGCCGCACTTCCTCCAAGGCATCAAAGAGGTTATCGAACTCGACCCCGAACAGATCGAGCGCACGTTCAATCTTCCGCGCGGCGAGGGTGCCGCGTTTGAAATCCTTTTGCGCAACGGCTCGATCCACAACCGGCAGGCCAATCTCAACATGGGCGGTTTTTTGTACACCAATCAGGCCAGCCTTTCGCTCGGACTCGTGCTGCCGCTCGACAATCTCGCGCGCGAATTCGGCGGCGACCACAACCGGCTCATGGAATGGTTCAAAGGCTTGCCGGAGGTTCGCCGCTGGACCAACGGTGGCCGGTCGGTCGCTTACGGCGCAAAAGTTATCCGCGGCGGCGGCTTCCGCGAATTGCCGCAACTCGTGGACAACGGACTGGCCATCGGCGGCGCGGCGACCGGCATCGGCCTCGACTTTCCCTACCCCAATTTCACCGGCCCCGCCACCGCGATGGGCCGGCTCTTCGCCAACGCCGTTAAACAGATTCGTGCCGGCGACAAAAACTTCAGCCGCGAGCGCCTCGAACAACTCTACGAACAACCGCTCCGGCAAACGCACTACTTCAAGAACGTTGAGTTCCTCGAAAAATGGCCGCACTATGTCGAACACACCCGCGTGTTCTTCAGCCGGTTCGTGGACCTGAAGACCGGCGCGCTGTACGTGGCCGGCAACCCATCGCTGCGTGCCGGACAAAAAATCTGGCAACTCGCCAAGTTTCTGCGCGAAACGTTGCCGCTGAAACACTGGTGCGAATTCGTCCGCGACTTGCGCGAGCAACGCGACGCCCTCGGCCTCGACCGCGCTCGCAATAGCAACGTAGGAGCGGCTTCCAGCCGCGATCGGGCCGAGGGCGAAGTATCCCTCTCGTTCTTCGTGGACGGCCAACAGCAGGACAAATTTTTGTGGCCACTCTCACGCATTTTTAGAACGGCACCGCAGATTCTGTCTGCCGCCTGCGATCACGTTTATCGCAACGACGACACGCCGCTGCCGGTCAAGCTGCGCAACGCAATCTCCTCCGTGCTGCGCGGCGTCAGTTTGCTCGACGTGCTCCTTGCCGGGGGCTTTTGGTTGCTGCTTCTCGTGCTCATGCCGATTCAATGGCTGTGCGAGATGGTCAAACTGGTCGTCATGCGGCCGTCGCCGGAGAAATTCCTGTCGAGCTTCTTCCAGAAATACCGGGCCCTGACCCGCACCCGCACCAAGCTCGATCCGGACGCGGTGAAAATCGAGCAGTCGTGGGAGGAAAAGCTCTCGCTTATCCGGTATTTCTCCGAGAACCACACGCACATCAAGGTTTACCGGCCCGAGAATTTCGAGAACCGCGCCAAGATCGCCGACTCGCCGCTCTGGCACGTCTGCCCGGCCAAGGTGTACGAGTGTCACACCGACGACCTCGGCCAGTCGCAACTCGTCGTCAACTTCGAGAACTGCATCAAATGCGAAACCTGCTGGCGTTCCGCCCCGAACGATGTGGACTGGACGCGCCAGCGCAAGCAACGCCTGATCTTCAACGCGCCGACCGAAGCAAACCGGAAATTGCTGGAGTTGCTGAAGCGCACCACAATCGATCCTGTGGGAGCGGCATTCCTGCCGCGACCGGGCGCTGAATCGCGACAAGAATGTCGCTCCCACGAGAAACTCGCGGCCAAACTCTGGGAATTCTGCGATGCCGTTTACTCCGAGCCGCGCTATCTCGATGCCGGTCGAACGCGCTGGCTACAACATTTGCTGGAGCGCGCACAAGCTGCCGCCGAACAGATCAAAGACCCAACCATCGACCGGCTGCTAGCCCGCATCATCGCCCACGCGAAACGGCGCAAGTTCTTCTGGGCCGAAGCCGACGCGCGGCAATTGCTCGAACAACTTCCGCCGCCGGAACTTGAGAAGGCCGAAGCGATACCGCAAACACAAACGGCGATGGTCGCGCGACTCGAAAAACTGTTCACAAAACAGACCATCAAGGATCTCGAACACGGCAAGTCGTTGTCCAAGGAACAAATCAACTTCCTGCGCTTGTTGGCCGATGCGCCGGCGCCACCGCGCTCGGTCATCCTGCGCGAACTTGGGCGCAAAGACCTGTCGCTTGCCGCGCTGGTTTCCGGCATTTATTCCGCGCAAGTCGCCGCCCGGCCCGAACTGGCAAAGCAACCGTGGATTGGCCTCACGGCGGCGCGAGCCGTCTGGAAGGAATTTCAGTCCGACCGGCCGCCCACGTTGCCGGAAGTCGCCGCCGACCTTCGGGCGATGGCCCTCGGCGCCGGCGAGATGCTACTCGAACGCTGCAAGGCGCACGCCACAAGCCGCGTGCAATTCCCCGGTCTGTTCAAGGACGAGGACGGCCGCGACGGCATCGCCAAGTTCGGCTCGGTGAAACAATTGCTCGGCGAAATGGAGGCGCAAGTTTACCTGCTCGGTGCGCTGGAGAATTTCGAAGAGGCCGACGCACCGTTGGTGAAAATTCTGGCCTCCCAAGCGCTCGGCCCCGACCCCGGTAGCCTCGGGTACAATGCCGGTCAGATCTTCGGCGGTACCGCCTACAGCGAGGATGACGTTCTCTCAAAGTTTTACCGCGACAGCACTTGTTTCTCACGTTTGCTCTTCGACGACGAAGATTTGAAGCGACAACTCGGCGAAGTCGCGGACGCGAAGCTGCGCGCCTTCGCGCTCGCTGCCGTCAAGAAACGCGCCACTGACCCGAGCGAATTGAAAGCCGAAATCGTCAAGTGCTTCGTAGGAGCGGCCTCCCGGCCGCGACCGGCCGGCGGTGTGACCGCGCTGGGCGCCCAAATCCTCGAACACGGTTACTTCGAGACGCCGCTGGTACGCCCGCCCGCGTTCAACTACCGGGAAGCGCTGGACACGGAGCAGCACTACGATTACGGCGATTATCTGACCAAGCCGTTCGACGCGACCACGTGGCGGTACGCGCCGGAGATGCTGCACGCCGACGCCGAACGACGCGCCTATTACGACGAACTCTACAAGTATTTCACCGAGCGCTACTGGAATCGCCGGTTTAATGGGTTGCCGTATTACCGGCTCGTCGAGAAGCTGCATCAGGTGCCGCTCGAAGACGTGCGCGACATGATTGCGCGTGGCTTCACACGCATGTACATCCCCAAAGAATTCGGCGGCGAAGGTCGCCTGAAGGCCGACTACTACATCCTCTGCCCGCTCTCGATGCGCTACGCCGATCCGTCCTACGCGCTGACGATCATGGCCCACTCCAGCATCGGCACAACGCCGATTTTGCTCGGGTTGAATCAGGACTTGCCGCGCGCGAAGCAGGATTTGCAAGAGTTCCTTGCCAATCAATCTGCAATTTCAAATCTGAAGTCTGAGATCCAAAAAATCCTGCGCATGCTCGACTCGCCGGAGGCGGTCAAAGTGAAGAAAGTCTTCACCGCACTCGGTGAAAAGGTGAAGTCGGAGATCGGACGGAAGCCCATGCTGCGCGCCGTCGCCAGCGATTTTATCGCGCATTTCATGGATGCCGGTCGTGCCGGGCTGCGGGTGGACCTGGTCACGTTCAAGAGGGAGTTGCAGCAATCGCTCGCCGCCCTCGACACTCTACGCCCGCGCGCCGAAGCTGTCGTCGCCGAACTCGACCGGCGCGCCGAAGCACACAAGTTGTTCTTGCGCCTCATCTCGGCGGGCCAAATCAGCGCGTTCGCGCTGACCGAGCCCAACGCCGGCAGTGATTCAGGCGGCGTGCAGACCCGCGCGGACCTGAAGAAGGTTAAAGTGCTCACCGACGCCGATGGCGCGAAATATTTCCTGCTCGGCAACGAGCGGAAGAACATCCTTGATGCCGGCACGGTCGACGTCACGAAGATTGACTACAGCGGATACGACTACGCGACCAGCACCGGCTTGAGAAAGTACGATGGCCGTCCGTTTCATGACATCGCGCAGATTCGACGTGAGGGTGACCGGGAATTCTACGAGTACTACGAAGTGAACGGCGCGAAGATGTGGATCACCAACGGCCACGTGGCCGGTGTTTTCTGTTTGTACGCTCGCACGCCCGAAGGGCCGACCGGCTTCATGGTCGACCGGTACGCCGAAGGCCTCGTCGTCGGCAAGGATGAGGAAAAGATGGGCCAGCGCGGCTCGCCGACGAACGAACTTGGTCTGACCAGCGTGCGGGTGCCGCGCGAGAACGTCATCGGCATCGAAGGCCGCGGGCAGGTCAACGCGTTGGAAACACTCAACGTCGGCCGCGCCGGCTTGTGCGTCAGCGCCGTGGCGATGACCGCCAAAATTGTCGAACAGACGCGCACGTTCGCCCGCGAGCACAAACTGGACAAGGAAGAGTGGGTGCAGCAACTCATCGGCGAGATGACGATGGAACTTTATGCCGCCGAGTCGCTCGCCTACGAACTCATCGGCCGCTTTGACCATCACGGCACGAAATCCGTGCGGACCGAGTCGGCCATCGGCAAGTATTACGCCAGCGAAGTGCTGCATCGCGTCATCCGCGCTGCCGAGAAAGTTCTGGGCATCGAAGGCTGCACGCAAATGCACGAACTCGAAAAGCACCGGCGCGACGCCCGCGTGCTCAATATCTACGAAGGCACCAACGAAGTGCAGCGCTTCCTCATCCTGCGCGATTTGGTGGACTCGATCCTGCCGAAGTGGAAGGACGAATCGAAGGACGGCGAGCCGGTACAGCTTGCGGAGGCGAAGAGCCTGCTCGTGCGTGCCACGCGGCGCGCGGTGGACACGTTCGGCGCGCAAGTGTGGCAGAATGCCGGCTTCCAGCCGACGATGTTCAAGCTCGCGGAGATGGCCGGCTACATCAAGATGATGGACTCAACTTTGTGGCGTACCGGGTGGCTGCGACGAATCGTCGGCGACGACGCCCCCGAGGCCGATCGCACGCACCGCCGACTCGCCGAACAAGCGGCGTCCAATTATCTCGCCCACTCCCAGAACCAAATCCGGCAACTCCACGAAGAATTCGAGCGCGAGTTGGCACTGCTGAAACAAGGTCTCTACCCGCCGGTCGTGCGCACGGCGTTTCTGGCGCTCCAAGCCGAGGAAGGTCACAAGCAGAAACCGGCACGCGCAATACCCGCGCACAAAATTTCGCAACCGCTGCACGTGCTTGCGGTACTGAACGTCGTGCCGGTGCTCTCGCCGCGGCCACGCGTGGTGGACGGAGAACTACTAGAAACCTATTTCGACTTCGACCCGGCCAGCCGCACGGCGTTGGAGCGTGCGGTCGAACTCAAACGCGCTTCGACGAAGGTAAAACTCACGGCGATTGCCGTTGCGCCGCGTTACGGCGCGGAGTTGTTGCAGCGCTCGCTGGCGCTGGGTGTCGACGACGCGGTATTGATTGAAACCGACGACTTGCCGGCGGACGCGCACGTCGTCGCGCGGCTGGTGGCCGATCGCATGGGACATTGCGATCTCGTCTTGTGCGCCGATTCAGTGCTGGCCGCGGTGTTGGGCGGCAGTCTCGGGTCATCGCACTTTGCCGGGGTAAGTGAGTTTGTGGTTACGGCCGACCAAATCGAAGTGAAGCTGCAGAAACCCGAAGCCACGTTGTCGGTGACGAAGCCGGTGGTGCTGGATATTGCGGCCGGCGAAACGACTTTGGAATTTTCCGTGGACGAGTATCTCGCGGCGTTGAGCAAGCCGGTGGAGATTGCGGACGCGCGACAGATCGAAGCGGTGCCGCGTTTCGACGTGAGATACCGGCTGCCCGAAGCCCCTGCGAAGGAAGAAAAGATGGAAGCGACGCCGGAAGCTGCGGCGGCGTTGCTGCGAACGCTAGCCGGGGTCGAGCCTGTTGGCGCTGCGTCAGAAAATGGTTCGTTTACCGGCACCGTGAAGATGGCTGACAAGTCGAGCGTGCCGGCGCGCAACGCAGCCGTGTTCCTGATGTTGCCGGACAAACTGGAGGGTTTGGACGCGGCGGCAGAGTGCGCGGAGGCGATGGGGTTGGCGTTGCACGCGCTCGTGCTCGGCCATCTCGATGAAAAGATGACGCGGGTGGTGGCGGCGAGAATCAATGCTCGTTCGATCTATTTCGTGAACAGTCCGAAGCTGGAGAGCGCGCGGGCGATGGTCGCCGGCTTGCAAGCCTTGTGGAAGGACACGCTGCCCTCGTTGCTCATGGCCGGCGCGTGGGCGAATGAGATTCTGGCGGAATTTGCGCGCACGTTCCCGCGCGTGCAGGCGCGGTATGACGTGGCGGAGATCGGGAAGACCAACGGCACCGTGGAGTTGGTCTGCCCGGCTTTCGGCGGCAAAGTGCAACGCATCGCCAAAGTGTCGGAAGTCGGCGAACATCCGTTGGTGATGACGATTGCCGGAGCGGCAGGAAGCGCGGCGCCGGTCGCAGTCCACGAGAAAAGCGTTTACCGCGTTCCGTTGGAGTTCGAGTACGACGCGGACACCGACGAAATGGCGAAAGCTCTGCGCGAGGCGGCCGGGGATGGAGGAGCGAAAACCATCGCGGACGCCGAGTTCATCATCGACGTCGGTTACGCCGTGCGGAACAAGGAGAATTTCGATTTGGTGATCGCGCCGCTGAAGAAACGGCTCGAGGAAATCGGCGTGAAGAACGTGATGCTTGGCGGCACCCGCAAAGTGGTGGAGGAATTGAAGTTGCTCGCGCCCGACCAACAGATCGGACAGACCGGCACGACCGTGAACCCGAAGGTCATCATCGCCATCGGCGTGAGCGGTGCGCCGCAGCACATTGATTACATCGGCGAGCAGGCGACGATTATCGCGTTCAACAAGGACGCCGATGCGCCGTTGATGACCTTGAACCAGCGGCGGGCCCGCCCGAAAGTGGTGCCGATCGTGGGCGATTTGTACGAGTTGGTGCCGAAGTTTACCGCCGCGCTCAAACCGTAATCAGTTCTTGCTGCTCGTTTCGAGGAGTTGCCAGAATTTGGGGTTTTCCTGCAGTAACTGGTCTTCGGAGATCGGCAACTTCGAGCGGAAGAAGAAATCTTTGAGCGTGTTCTTGTTCAGAATGCAGCGGACATTGATGATGTCGCCGTCCTTCTCGAAGTAAATCCGGTAGTCCTTCACGCGGTAGCGGTAGATTTTCCGTCCCCCGCGGGTGAGCTGGCCAAACTTGTCGTCGGCCTTTTCGAAATCTTGCGGCAACAGTTGAAAGCCATCGATCAACTCAATTTGAAGATTGCGCGGCATGGCGGCCAGTTCCTTGGCGCTGACCTCGCTGAAAATAATCTGCAGCATGGCCGAAGGATAACGCAAGCTTACCGGCGCGCAAGACAAGATTTGGCGCGGTCGGGGTGATTGGTGATCAAACCGTCCACGCCCCACTCGGCAAGCCGGTGCATCTCCACTTCCCGATTCACCGTCCACACAAACAGCTTCCAGCCGTGAGAGTGAATCCGCTCCACGACCGCGCGCGAACTCACCAGCCGGCGGCTGAGGCCAAGACCCTGAACTGAGACGGAAGATTTAAGATTGGAGATTTGAGATTGCCGATGGCGGGCGATAAGGCCGAAACGCGGGATGCGCGGGTTGGCCGCCGCCAGAATTTTCATGCGCGGGATCGAAAGAGAAAACACGATCACCGCGCGCTCCATATCGAACTTCTCGATGAGCGCAGCAACCTTGACCGGATCGGCGCGTTTGATTTCGATGAGCAGCCGCGATTTGCCCCGGCAAGCGAGCAAGGTTTCGGCGAGCGTGGGAATGTCGGGGTTGAGTTTCTTCAACTCGGCCAGCGATTTGGCGCGGAGACGACCGCGAACGCCGCAGAGACGGTTGAGCCGGTAGTCGTGGAAAACGACGATCTCGCCGTCGCGCGTTTCGTGAACGTCGATTTCGACGAAGTCCACACCGAGGTCGAGCGCGGCGCGGATGGCCGGCAGGGTGTTCTCGGGATACCGGGCGCTGAAGCCGCGGTGGGCGATGACGAGCGGCTGCCGGCTCATGGCAGGTTGCGTTTCCATTCGTCGAGGTACTGCTGCAGGTGCCAGAGCATTTGGCCGCCGTTCCAACCGCGCAACGGCGCCATGAATTTGGCGACGGTTTCGGCGGTGTCCGGCCCGCCGTACCGGCTGAGGGCGAGACTGGTGCGGCGGCGCATGACATCGCTGACCGTCATGGCCATTTCATACTCGCAGGCGTGGGCGACGTCGCTGGTGCAGACTGCCGGCGCGTCGGAAATGCGCGTACCGGAAAGTGGCGGACGATGTTGCGGCAACGGCGTGTCGGCGGTGCGACAAGGGGCGCGGCGCGCTTCCAGGAGCGGATAGATTTCGTCCACCGCTTCTTCAGCGATCGTCCGGTAGGTGGTGTACTTGCCGCCGGCGATCGTGAGCAGGTTCTGACCCTGACGGATGACGCGGTGTTCGCGGGAGCGCCTGGACGGACTGGGCGCATCCGAGTGTAAGAGCGGTCGGATACCGGCAAAGGTGGTGATGATGTCTGATTCATTGACCGGGGCTTCGGGCATCAGCAGGCGCAACTCGCTAAACAGATATTCGATGTCCGCCGGCGCGGTGTACACGTCGTCGGGACCGCCGCGAAAATCGGTGTCGGTGGTGCCGACGAGAGAATATTCACCCCAAGGGATGACGAAGAGCATGCGACCGTCGCGTCGGGCTTGGAAGAAGATGCCGGCTTCTTGGGTGAGGCGCGGCAGCACCAAATGTACGCCTTTGGTGGGACTGAGCGCGACGCGTTCGCCGTCGAAGGGCGTCAGATCGGCCACGCGTCGCACCCAGGGGCCGGTGGCGTTGACGTAGACGCGGGCGGTGATCTCGAAGCTCTCGTGGCTGAGCCGGTCGGCCACGCGCGCGGCGACGATGCGATTCTCGCGGGTGACGAAGCCGGTGAGTTCGCAGTAGTTGGCGCACACGGCACCGGACTCGGCGGCGTGGATGATGTTGTCCAAACAGAACCGCGCGTCGTCTTCCTGACAATCGTAAAACAGAATCGCGCCGCGCAGACCTTGAGGCCGGAGCGCAGGCTCTTTCGCGAGCGCTCGTTTGGAGGAAAGAGATTGGTGACGGGCGGTGTTGCGGTACCGGGCGAGGAGGTCGTAAAGCGTCATACCGGCGCGCATTTGAAGGAGAGTGTGCGAACCGCCGTCGTAGACGGGCAGCAGGAACGGCACCGGTCGCACGAGATGCGGCGCGATGCGCTGGAGGATGTGACGTTCGCGGCAGGACTCGGCCACGAAGCCGAATCGCCGTTGTTCGAGGTAACGGAATCCGCCGTGGATGAGTTTGGAGGAGGCGCTGGAGGTGCCGCTGGCGAAATCGGATTTATCAACGAGGGCGACGCGCAGGCCGCGCAGGGCGGCGTCGCGGGCGACGCCGGCCCCGAAGATGCCGCCGCCAACGACGAGCACGTCGAAGTATCGGTCGGCCAAGGCGGAAAGATTGCGGTTCATCGTCGTTCTGGGCGTGATTCTAGCAGGGCGGGTGCCGGGTTTCCCGCGTAAAAACGGCTTGATATTGCTCGGCCGGCGGCTATAGTTGAACCCATGTTGGCCGCGATGCCAAACGCACCTTCACCGCGCAGTGCTTAAGATTATGGCCAGTTTATGATCCTCTCCCGCACAAGCCGTGTCCCGCGCAAGAAGCTGGCGCTTGCGTTGGTGGACGGGATTTGTACCGCACTGGCGCTCTTGGCTGCTGTGTTGCTGCGGTTGGGCTGGAACGACGGGTTCGCCTATTTTCACTCGCATCGAACTGTCCTCGCCATTTCCTGGGCGATGTTCATGCTGGCGTTTTATCTCGGCGGACTCTACGAATCCCAACGTTTGCAGCGACCGGGGAACACGCTGGCGGCGGCGGTCATTTCGGTGGCGTTGGGCGCCATACTGGTTACGGCGGTATTTTATGCCACCCTTTCGTTGGGAATCGGGCGCGGTGTGTTCTTCGGGTTCGCGGTGTTTGTTCTCATTGCCGTCATTTCCAACCGTTTGCTGTACATGGCGGCCAGCCGGCGCGGGTTCATGTCGCAACGCTGCCTCATTATCGGGAGCGATGCCGAAGCGCGGAAAGTCATTGATTTGGTTCGCCAGTACCCGCATATGAGCATCAAGCTTCTTGGGATCATTCACAGTGGCGGCGAGCGGGAACGCATCGGGAAATTCATCGATGAATACCCGGTACTCGGCACGCTGGAGACGCTGGAGAAATTCGTCGAGCTTTACGATATTGAGCGGCTTATTCTGGCGGCGACCGCTGATGTCGAGCCCATTCTGTTGAAACGGTTGCGTTCGTTCCGGTATCGTGGCCTGGCTCTGGTGGACTTCGTGTCCTTGTACGAGGAACTGGCGCAGGAGATTCCGCTGGATCACATCAACGACGAGTGGCTGTTCATGGCCTCGATGAACAACTCGCGTATCCATGTGCGCCGTCTCAAACGCCTGACCGACATCGTCGCCGCCCTGATCGGACTGACCCTCACGGCGCCGATTGCTGCTTTGACAGCGCTGCTCGTCAAACTGGATTCGCGCGGACCCGTGTTATTCCGGCAGGAACGGCTCGGGCGCGACAGCATACCGTTTACGCTGTTGAAATTTCGGACGATGCGGGCCGACGCGGAGAGTCAGACCGGGCCGGTCTGGGCGACCGAGGACGACCCGCGCATCACGCGTTTGGGCAAATGGCTGCGCAAGTTCCGCGTCGACGAGATTCCGCAGTTGGTGAATGTCTTGCGTGGCGAGATGAGCCTGGTTGGTCCGCGCCCGGAGCGCGAAGTGTTCATCAAGAAATTGTCGGAAAAAATACCGTTTTATGCCGAACGCCTTCTGGTCCCACCGGGTGTTACGGGCTGGGCGCAAGTGATGCATCCGTATGCTGCCAGCATTGAAGAGTCACGACGCAAACTGCAATACGATCTCTACTACATCAAACACATGTCGTTCCTGCTCGATTCGTACATTTTCCTCAAGACCGTCAAGACCATCCTCTTCGGCCGCGAACGTGTCCGAAAAACCGCGGCTCTCGAGCCGGTCAAACCGCGGTACGAAGAAGTCAAGACCGAGACGTTGTTTTTGGACGCCGAAAAGTTGGCGCTGCTGAAACAGCCGCCCGCCAAGGAGACCGAAGACAAGCGGCGAACGCAGCGTCTCAACTGACTGCACCGCCCGTCCATTCCCGCCGGCCACACACAAAGTGCTGGATTTCCGTCCTCCGAACGCTAGAATTCGTCGCGGGGGTGGATTTCTCGGATGGAGGAATATCTCGATCTTGCCAAACTTGTGCTGGAGCACGGCACGCTCAAAAAAAGTCGCACCGGCGTTGACACGATTTCGTACTTCGGCGCGCACTACAAGGTTGATCTGGCGCGCGGCTTTCCGCTGTTGACGACCAAGGAAATCAACTGGAACGCCTTATTGCGCGAGTTGCTGTGGTATCTCTCGGGTGAAGATCATATTCGTAATCTGCGCCAGCACACGAGAATCTGGGACGCGTGGGCCGACGAAGCCGGCAACCTCGACACCACTTATGGCCGGTACTGGCGGCGATTTCCCAGCCCGTACAAGGACGCGAGTGGCCAATGGCAGGTTCGGGAAGTTGACCAAATTCAGTACGTGATCGACACGCTGCGGAAAGAACCCTACAGCCGTCGCCTAGTCGTCACCGCGTGGGAACCGGGCAACGCCACTACCAGCAAGCTACCGCCCTGCCACTACAGCTTTGTGTTCAACGTACAGGACGGGAAGCTCAACTGCCATCTCACCCAGCGCTCCGGCGACATCGCGCTGGGCATTCCGTTCAATCTCGCATCTTACGCAGCGCTGACTCAGATCATCGCCCAGCAGGTCGGCCTGGCACTGGGTTGGTTCAGCCACACGATTGTGGACGCGCACATCTACACGGCCAGCCCGAGCGGCGACATGGCTGAGTACGACCACGTGCCCGGTCTGTGCGAACAATTGAAACGCGAGCCGCGACCGGTGCCGGTGCTGACGATCACACCGAAACCGCTCGATGAACTGCAGTTCGAGGACTTCAAGCTGGAAAACTACAATCCGCACCCGAAGATCAAATTCAAAGTGGCCGTATGAAAATCGTTCTGATCGCGGCGCTGAGTCCCGACGGCACGATCGGCGACAAGGGCAGAATCCCCTGGCACATCAGCGCCGACCTCAAACGATTCAAGCGAGTCACCATGGGTCATCCCGTCATCATGGGCCGCAAAACGTTTGCATCCATCGGCCAACCGCTGCCCGGCCGCCGCAACATCGTCCTCACACGCAACGCGACGCGCCCCTTGCCGGATGGTGTGGAGCGATTCGCGGATTTCCGTACTGCCGTCCGTGCCTGCGGCGACGAAATTATCTTCGTCATCGGCGGCGCAGAGGTTTACCGCGAAGCGATCGCGCAAGCCGACACGTTGTTGCTGACCCACGTCCACAAGAACATTGCAGGCGACACGAAGTTTCCCCAATTCGACCGCACACAGTGGATGGAGGTTTCTCGGCAAGACACCGAAGAATGTTCCTTCGTCGAATACACACGCAAACGCTGAACAACTGACAATGCCGACGGAGTTTGATCTCTTTGATTCGGCCTACAACGCGGTGCTGGCGGCACCCAGCTATGCCGATTTCCGTGCGAAACTTACCGGCTACAACTGCCAGAAATGTCCACGCGGCAAGGCGCGCAACCACATCGTGATTGATCGCGGCAATCCTGATTCGCACATCCTCATCGTGAGCGAGCGACCCGGCGATAACGAGGACATACTCGCGCAAGCGTTCGTCGGACGCTCAGGTGAGTTACTCGACAAGATCATGGCGAGCATCGGGTTGGACACCAACCGTGACATGCTCATCGCCAACGTAGTGAAGTGTAAGGCGGAAGTTGACCGCGCGCCGTCCGCTCCCGAGGCGGATGCTTGTCTTCCCTACTTGCGCCGGCAAATCGAGTTGATGCGGCCAAGGGTCATCCTACTGCTGGGTGCGGTCGCATTGAAGTATCTCGTGAAGAGCCGCGGCGATGAGTTCTCGATGGAGAAGGAAGCCGGACATTTTTTCACCGTGCCGGAGTTTCCCGGTGTGCAATTCATGGTTCTTTACCACCCGGCGTTTTTGCTGCGCGACCCGACAAAAAAAGTCGTCATGTGGGAACACGTCAAAAAACTTCGCGCCCTGCTCGTGGAACGTGGCTGGCTGCCGGCCAGTAAGCCGGCCTAGAGCGAGCGCAGCTACCAGCGCCTCACGGACTCCGACGCAGCACTTCCCTCGACACCCGGCGATTGTGTCTCCGATGGCAGATGTTTTTCGATGTGCTGAATCAACGTTCGGATATCCACCGGCTTGGCGATGAACTCGTATCCGCCGCTCGTGCATGCGCTCTGGCCGGCTTCATCCTTTGAGACGATCGAGGTCAGAAAGAGCACGGGCGTGTCCCTCAGTCTCGGATCCGATCGGATACGGGCGGCCAACTCCCCACCGTCCATGTCCGGCATGCAAACGTCCGAGAGGATCAAATCCGGATGGAACGTGCGGCAAATCGCGACCGCGCGCGTGGAAGAATTCTCCACTTGCACCTCGTATGCGCCGGTCTTTTCCAGACCCAACTTCAGCATGCGGCTCGCGGCCACATCGTCATCCACAACCAAAATCCGTCTCTTTTTCATGGCGAGTTACCCTTTCAAGCAGGTCACGTTCCAGTTACTTGAACCCGATGGCACTTGCGACGGCGGCGCGGGCGGTCACCACTCGCGCTACAGCCTGCCGCAAGAGTACCGCGGTAATCGGCTTGGCCAGAACCACATCCGGCCGTGCCGGGTCCGGGCCATCGTTCTTGATCACGTCTCGGAATCCGGTCACAATAATCACCGGCGTGTTTGGTGAAGCCGACTTGATGGCCTTGGTCATCTGCTCCCCGTTCATCTCCGGCATCGCGTGGTCAGCCACCACGAGGTCGAACCGCTCTGATTGAAACTTCTGCAAACCTTCGCGACCATTGGTGGCCGTCTCGACCGAATGCCCGTCCCCGCGCAAATATTCCGCTTCGATGTCCCGAAACTGCGCGTCGTCCTCCACCACGAGCACGCGCAATGGCTGCACGCCATTCGACGCCGGCGGCCTGTGTTGAACCTGTTGTTCCTTCACCGCCGGCAGGTGAATGATAAAACTTGTTCCCCTTCCCACCTCACTCTGAACTTCAATCTTGCCGCCATGCCGACGGATCGTGCCGTGAACAATCGCCAGCCCCAAGCCGCTCGCTTGTTCGCCCTTGGTCGTGAAGAACGGCTCGAAACACTGTTGCCGGACCTCTTCGGTCATCCCCGTGCCGGTATCGGCAACTTCAAAAACGACATCGTCAGTTTCGAGCCGGCTGGACACGCGGATGGTGCCGCCATCCGGCATGGCGTCCGCCGCGTTGACGATTAGATTCATGAACGCGTCCCGCAACTCGGCCGGGTCGCCGCGCACGAAGGGCACGTCCGGCAATTCGGTCTGCAGGTGAATCGTCACACCCCCGGCCATTGCCTGACCTTTCCACCGTGGCTGGGTGAGCGCGAGCGCTTGCCTGACCAGATCGTTGGGGTCCATGGAGAGATAAACCTCGGAATCTTCGCGAGGCCGGTAAAACTCGCGCAGGCGATTCACGATTTCCACGGCATCCTTGGCCGTCGCGTCAATCATCTGCAGATATTTTTTCACCTTCTCCTTGTCATCCAAGCTGTCCGGCCACGCGAGCAGCAACTCGTCGAATCCCACGATCTTCGCCAGCACATTGTTGAAGTCGTGCGCCACGCCGCTGGCCATTTTCGACAGCGCTCCCAGCCGTTCCTGTTGAACCACCTGCTTCTGAGTCCGCCGCAGTTCGGTCAACGTGGCTTCGAGCCGGCGCGTGGACTCGCGCAGGAAATCCTCCAACCGTTTGCGCTCGGTGATGTCGCGCACATTGATCTGCAGCAACATCCCCTTCGGGCAATGCACCAGACTGGCGCGCCCTTCGCAAACAACCGGCCCGCCCCCGGCTCGCGCGATATGAAATTCTGCGCACGGTTTGTTGATCACTTCAGCCAGCGCACGGGCGTCCAATGCCGGCTCGCCCGTGGCACAGAGCGCGGGACACAAATCGGCAAACTGACATCCGGCCAGTCCGTCGGCAGTGCGGCCGGTCAACCGCTGCGCGATCACATTGGCCTCCATGACGCGGAGCGTTGCGGAGTTGAGCAGTAAAATGGCGTCACCGGCGGAATCAAAGAGCGCCCGGTAATCGTGTTCGGAGACGTTGACCTCCTGCTCGACGACCATGCCCACGCTGATCATCAACGCCAGAATGGACGAGGCAAAATAGACCACCGTTCGGAGGGCGTTGGAGTTGCCGGTCAACGGAACAGCCAACAGATGAAACGACCACAGCACGAAACCGGTTCCCAGGATGGTCGCGCCCCGGTACCGCCGACGGCGCAGAAAATACAGAACGCCGGTATAGGCGCTGGCCGCCGCAAGCAGCGCGAAGACCGGAATCGTAATCCACAGCGTCTCGCGAACCTTGTACGCCGCCAAATAACTCCACACGAGCATCATGACGGTCGCCAATCCCAGCTCGAGACGATTGCGACCACAGTTGGCCAACTCAAAACTTCCCCAGAACATGAAGAGCGCGCTGATCCCCACACAAGCCCGGCGCGCCATCACCAGAAACGGCGTGTCCGGTGATTCCTCCAGCCCGAGCGAGGCGGCAAGGTAGACGGCATAGAACATCCACGCGACCGTCCAAAGGCTGAAGTACGGTTTCTTGGTGGAGTGGTTCAGATAGGCAAACAACGCAATCACCACCCACACGCTGATCAACGCGAGAATCAGCGACGACCTGATCCATTCCTCCGAGAGAAGCGGAAAGGCTTGTTCAAAATCGCCCGCTTTCAACGCTGTAAGCATGAGTGGAGTGTCCGCCCAATGTTCAGCGCAGCTTGTGTGCCAGAACTACTTGAGAACACGACTCATGCAGAAGCGCGAAGGGCAACCTCAAACCCACAATTGCCGGTCGAGCGAACGGTACTGAATGGCTTCGGAAATGTGCGGAGATTGAATCCGCTCGCTCCGGTCGAGGTCGGCAATGGTGCGCGAGACTTTCAAGATGCGATCGTACGCCCGGGCGCTCAAGCTCAACTCCGTCATCGCCATCTTCAGCAACTCCGCGCATTCGTCATCAAGCCGGCAATGCTCCTTGATCTCCTTCGGCGCTATGCGCGCATTCGTGTGTCCGAACCGCTCACGCTGAATCACGCGGGCGTACTCGACTCGCGCCCGGATTTTCTCCGACACTTCGCCCGTCGAGTCACCGGCCATTTCCTTGTACTTCACCGCCGGCACCTCGACGTGAATGTCAATGCGGTCGAGCAGCGGACCGGAAATCTTGTTCCGGTATTTCGTGATCATCGTCGGCGAACACCGGCACTCCCGCTTCGGATCGCCGTAGAACCCGCACGGGCAAGGATTCATCGCGGCCACCAACATGAAGTTGGCCGGGAACGTCATCGTGCCGGACGCGCGCGAGATGACGACCCGGCCTTCTTCGAGCGGTTCGCGCAACGCTTCGAGCACGTCGCGATGAAACTCCGGCAACTCGTCCAGAAACAACACGCCGTGGTTGGCGAGGCTGACTTCGCCGGGCGTGAGATTCGCGGTGCCGCCGAGCAACCCGGCATTGCTCGTGGTGTGATGTGGCGACCGGAACGGGCGCGTCGCGACCAATGCCTGCCCTTTTGGCAGCAATCCCATGATGCTATGCACCTTCGTCGTCTCAAGAGCTTCATCCAAGGTCGCGTCCGGAAGAATCGTCGGCACACGCTTGGCAAGCAACGTCTTGCCGCTGCCCGGTGGTCCGATCATCAGAATGTTGTGGCCGCCCGCGCAGGCCACTTCGACAGCACGTTTGACGTGCTCCTGTCCTTTCACGTCAGCAAAATCAATCTCGTACCGGCGCTGCTGCTGAAAGATCTGCGCCGGGTCTTCGCGCAACGGCTCAAGCTGCCGCTTACCGGAAACAAACTCGGCAACTTCCCGGAGATTGCGCGCGGGAAACACGTCGATCCCCTGCACGACCGCCGCCTCAGCCGCGTTGTCCGCCGGTACGATCACGCCACGCTTCTTCTGCTCGCGCGCACAAAGCGCGATGGGCAGGACGCCGTTGACGCTGCGCACTTCACCGCTGAGCGCCAGTTCGCCGACGATGGCGTAGTCATCGAGATTCGGTGCAACGATCTGTTCACTCACCGCCAGAATGCCAACCGCGATGGGCAAATCGAAGCTCGGTCCTTCCTTCTTCACGTCGGCCGGCGCGAGGTTGATCGTCGTACGGCCCATCACGTACTTAAAGCCGCTGTTTTCGATGGCCGTCTTCACCCGGTCGCGCGATTCTTTCACCGCCGTGTCCGGCAAGCCAACGATGATCACCGCCGGCTGTCCCCAGCCGGAGTTGACCTCAATCTCGATGGGATAGGATTCGATCCCGAGAACTGCTGCGGAGTTAACCTTAGCAAGCATGGCTCTTTAATAAATGAACGGCTCGCTCAAGTCGAATGCGTTTTGGATGAGGCGGATATCGTCAGGCTTCTTCGCGCCGTCTTGCAGGATGACTTCGACGATGTCGAAGCGCCAATGCACCTGCGGATTGTCGAGCAAGCGCAAGTAGTCGAGGGCGACCCGGCTCATGTGGCGCTGCTTTTCCTTGGTGACCGCTTCGCTTGGCGCGCCGTAGTCGTCGCTCTTGCGCGTCTTGACTTCGACAAACACGAGCCAGTCTTTATGCCGGCAGATGATGTCAACCTCACCGGCCCGACTCTTGAACCGGCGCACGAGAATCTTGTAGCCGTTGCGTCGGAGAAATTTCGCGGCGAAATCCTCGCCGCGTTCACCGAGTTCCAGCCGCGCGGTGGGGTTGCGCGCTCTGCTTCGAAACCAGTTCCACGCCATGCCGGCACCTCAAGCGGCGTTGGCGCCGAAGCTGGCGAACTCCGACTGAACCGGCTCGATGGCCTGCCGGACGGGGGCGAAGGATTTGCGGTGAACCGGCGACGGACCGAGTTGTTCGAGCGCAGCG
>JBGQCJ010000011.1:0-52599 GCA_041495285.1 Verrucomicrobiia bacterium | reverse complement strand
CTCGGCGGTCTGCAGTTTCGCGGCGAGCGCTTCGTACTTAACCAGCGCGCCTTTGAAGTCGAAGTTCTGCCAGAGCGGAGCGAGCTCTGATTCCTCCGCTTGCAGGAGTTTCTTTTCGCCCACCGCATGTTGTTTCTCCTTTTCTTCGCGCTCGCGTCGCTGGCGCTCGGCTTCTTCCTGTGCTTGATCCGACTGTTCGCGTTGCTGCTCGAACGCGCGCTCCAATCCCGACTCGCGGGTGAGCAGGACCGTTTTGAGCGTCGCGAACGCCGTGTTGGTGGCGGCGGCGCGCAGCGTTTCCAACGCGGTGCCGAACTTCCCTTCCTTTTCCAAATTGTTGACCTCTCCGACGATGCGCGCCGCGCCGTCGCACTGCCGGGCGAGTTTGTCGGCCAGCGACTGGAGGTTGAAGGCCCAGCGTTGCCGGTCGTCCGCCGGCAGCTTCTGGTAACGACGGAATGACTCGGCGGCGGCGCCGAACTCGCCTTCGTCCATCCGCCGGAAGCCAATGCTCAAGTGCGACAAGGCGGCGGCCCACGGGGGCATCCGCGAAACGGCGTCTTCCAACGTCTTGACCGGCAATTCTCCCAGCATCACCCGCGCAAGCGTGTCGGCGAAATTGCCGGTCCCGATTTGGTCGGGCACCTGCGACTTGCTCGTCAGGTTCATCGCCTTCACGAAACTGGTGTGCGCATCGCTCTGCCAGCCGGCGGCCAGGCAACCCAGCCCTTGGAAATAGTAAATCCACCGCTTTACGTTTGAATTGCGGTCGCGGGAAAGAAACAGGGCGTTCGAGTACTCATTCAGCGCCTCCTGACATTTGCCCACCGCTAGGAGAAGCGTGCCGGCTTTCCAGGTCTTGACCCACGGCGCATCCTCGGTGAAGTCCACGTCGTCAGTGGACGCTGTTGGCGCAGCCTCGGTGCCAGTCGGGGGACTGGCCGGGGATGCCACCGACGGAGCTGAAGCGGCCGGTGACGGTGCGGATTCCAACCGGAAGATGGCTACGCGGTTGATCCAGACAAACCAAACGACGAAACCACAGACGACCATGGCGACAATGGTGCCGAGGATCGAGGTGAGCGAGAATCGCTCGCCGGTGGTGGCGACAATCGCCCGCGTTTCGTCGGCGGATTTCAGGACGGTCTGCGCTTCGTGAATGTCGTGGATCAGCTCCTCGTACGACTCGTAGCGCTCGGCCGGGTTCTTGGCCAACATGCGGGCGATGACGTGGGCTGTGTAATCGTGGACGGTGGGTGCGTAGGTCTTCAACGAGAAGGCCGGTTGCGTCGCGTGTTTGGTGACAACTTCGCCGGCGGTGCGCGCTTCGAAGGGTGGCCGGCCTGCCAAAGCGTGAAACAAGGTGGCGCCGAGCGAGTAGATGTCGCTGCGCACATCCTCGGGTTGGCCGCGAAGTTTCTCCGGTGCGATGTAATACGGCGTGCCCCAAATCTGTTCCGGTTGAGCCTGTTCGGCGGGAATCTTCTGTGTGGCGGATGGCGTCTGGACACGCGCCAGCCCGAAGTCAACGATCTTGGGGACGCGGTCTTCGTTGAACAGGACGTTGCCGGGTTTTACGTCGCGATGCAGCAACCCGCGCAACTGGGCGGCGCGCAGGCCGGCGGCGATCTGGGCGCCGATTTGGAGCACGTCGGCTTCCGGCAGTTTGCCTTGCCGGAGGATGCGATCGTCGAGGCTGCCGCGTTCGAGAAGTTCCATGGCGAGATAATACTGGCCGTCGTGTTCGCCGAACGAATAGACTTGCGCGACGTTGGAGTGATTGACGGCGGCGGCGGCGCGAGCTTCGCGGGAGAAGGTTTCGATGAATTCGGGGTTGGAGGCGAGTTTCTTGCGTAGAATCTTCAGCGCCAGATACCGGTTGAGCGACAGATCGATGGCTTTGTAAACGGTGCCGACCCCGCCGATGCCCAACGGACTGAGCAGCAGGAAATTGCCGAACTGCAACGGGACGACGGAGAGCGCCTCGCAGCGGGGACATTCAATGTGGGTGAAGCCGGTCTGGCCGGTGAGATCAATGACGGCGCCACAGGCATGGCAGTTGATTGAGTCGGGCACCGTGCCGGGGGTTTCCATCGTGGAAGTTACGTTAGCACGCGCGCAGAAGCGGCAGCAACAGCAAAGCGGGCGGGGCAGAGTGGCGCGGCGCGTTTTGCCCAGCGTGCGTAAATCCCGGCAGCCGGCGGCTGGGTTGTCGATGTGTTGGAGAAACCATGATCAAGTCCTAATGATTTGCTCTACAAACTGTTACGCGCTCGACTTCAGTTTATGGACGCCCCGGTGGCATCGTGCCTGCTAAAGCGCGACGGTACTGACGCGATCACTCTCGGTGTGATGTGCGCAAGAGTCCAGCGGGGCGCTTTTTATGTTTACAGCCCTTGCTGGGTTCTTTAGAATCTGACGCCGCACTTGGAGGAGACCAATGAAGAAAATCGAGGCGATCATCAAACCATTTAAGCTGGAAGACGTGAAGGAGGCGCTCGCGGGCGTCGGCGTCGAGGGCATGACGGTCAGCGAAGTCAAGGGCTTCGGCCGGCAGAAGGGCCATACCGAAATCTATCGCGGAAGCGAGTATACGGTGGACTTTTTGCCCAAGCTTAAACTTGAGATCGTGCTGGCCGATGGTGCCGTGGAAGCGGCGGTCAATGCCATTCTGAAGACCGCCAAGACCGGCAAGATCGGCGATGGAAAAATCTTCGTGTTGCCCATCGAAGAAGCCGTGCGCATCCGCACGGAAGAACGCGGCGAACAGGCCGTGTAACGCCAGCACGAGCGCAATCGAACCAGGAATCAATTCAAGCCGGTACGGCGGCGAGTCGCCGTGCCAGAGGAGAGAACATGACACCCAAGGAAGTTCTGGCGCTGTGCAAAAGCAAGAACGTACATCTCGTGGACGTGAAATTCTGCGATTTTCTCGGCACGTGGCAGCATTTCTGCATGCCCATCGCCGAGTTGGAGGAGGAGACGTTTGAGGCCGGCGTGGGTTTTGATGGGTCATCCATTCGCGGTTGGAAGTCGATTGAAGCCAGCGACATGCTGCTGATCCTCGACCCCAAGACCGCGTACATTGATCCCTTTCCGCAAGTGACCACACTGAGCATCATTGCCGATGCGGTGGACACCATCACCCGCGAGCCGTACTCGCGCGACCCACGTAACATCGCCCGCAAGGCGGTGGCGTATCTCAAGCAGACCGGCATCGCCGACACCGCCTTCTTCGGTCCCGAAGCGGAATTCTTCATCTTTGATGATGTCCGGTACGGCCAGACCTCCAATAGCGGCTTCTATTACATCGATTCCATCGAGGGCATTTGGAACAGCGGCCGGGAGGAGTTCCCCAACCTTGGCAACAAGATCCGCCACAAGGAAGGGTATTTTCCCGTACCGCCCACAGACACACAGGTGGACATCCGCAACGAGATGATCATGGTGATGAAGGAGTGCGGTCTGCGCGTCGAGCGCGAGCATCACGAAGTCGCCACGGCCGGCCAAGCGGAAATCGACCTGCGCTTCAACGAGTTGGTGGCGATGTCCGACGACATGATGCTGTATAAGTACATCGTCAAGAACGTCGCCAAACGCCACAACAAGACCGTGACGTTCATGCCTAAGCCGCTATTCGGCGATAACGGCTCCGGTATGCATACCCACCAGAGCTTGTGGAAGAAGGGCAAACCGCTCTTCGCCGGTAACGAGTATGCCGGGCTCAGTAAGCTGGCTCTGCATTACATCGGCGGCGTGCTCAAACACGCCAACGCGCTGTGTGCGCTCTGCAATCCTACTGTCAACAGCTACAAGCGGTTAACGCCGGGATTTGAGGCGCCGGTCAACCTCGCGTACTCGAGCCGGAACCGGTCGGCCGCGATCCGCATTCCGACGTATTCACCAAGCCCGAAGGCCAAACGACTCGAATACCGTCCGCCCGATCCCGCAGCGAACCCGTATTTGGCGTTTTCGGCGCTGCTGATGGCCGGTTTGGACGGAATCCAGAATCGAATCGACCCCGGTGAGCCGATGGACAAGAACTTGTATGAGCTTTCGCCGCAGGAACTCAAGAAGGTGCCGCAAGTTCCCGCGAGCCTGGGTGCCGCGTGCGATCACTTGGCGAAGGATCACGACTTCCTGCTGAAGGGCGATGTGTTCACCGAGGACGTCATTGAAACGTGGATTGAGATGAAGCGGAAGGAGCAGGATCAAATTCGCCTGCGACCGCATCCGCACGAGTTCCACATGTACTACGACGCGTAAAAAATTTGCGCGAGCGTCGAAGGCCCGGAGTTTTTACAATCTCCGGGCCTTTGTTTTTTCTGCGATGCCGTGCGCCTAAAAGATTTTTCACGCGACCGTCACTTTTTTCTTGCACTGAAAAATTCCGGTCGCTATGCTGCGCGCGCCAAAGGCGAAGGCGAGGGTACAGTACGAGCCTGTGAGTAACTTGTTAATAGTTTGGGCGAAAAGCCGGATAGAACTGGCAACGTTGTACATTCAGCCCAAGTGAATTGGATTTTGTTCGTCTCACAGCTCTCTGCTGCTCAAGAAGTAAGTGACGGGGGTTTACGCGGTTACACGTCGGTCTAGCAGCCGATTTGAGTCGTAATTTCGGTAACTGCAAGGGTTTCAATGGGTAGAGTGGGGATTTTCCGGGTTCAAATCCTCCGTCACGTTATCTTCGAGCACGTCCCTCCGTTCTCCGCAGGCACGAGAAATCAGGAACGCTGAACTGATGGAGAATGTTAATACCCTGTGAATAAGTCGGGTATGGCAAACGAGGAGGTTTCATGACGACAGCTCACGAGCAGTTGTGGCGGGACGCGAGCAAAGCCCTGCAGGGGATGCTGAACCCCGAATTGTTTAACCGCTGGTTCGCGCCGATCAAGCCCTTGGAAATACGCGACGGGACGCTGGTGTTGGGCGTAGCCAACGAATTCTACCAGATTTGGCTTCAAGATAATTTTCTTCCGTTGATCCGCGAGGCGGTGAACCAAACGTCGAAACAGCCCCTGCAGATCCGGTTCAACATCGCGCACGGCCTGAAAGACTCCGCGCCGCCGGTCACACGCCCAAGTTCGGAGAAGCAGGCCGTCCTCCGGTCCGCCGTCGACATCAAACTGAATTCGCGCTACACATTCGATTCGTTTGTCGTCGGCCCGAACAATAACTACGCGCACGCCGCGGCCCTGGCGGTCGCACAGTCGCCGGCCAAGGCATACAATCCGTTTTTCATGTACGGCGGCGTGGGGCTGGGCAAGACGCATCTGATGCAGGCCATCGGCCATCAAGCCGCGCAGAAGACCCGGTCGGGAAAAATCAGCTATATCACCTGCGAGCAATTCACCAACGACTTCATCCAAGGCATACAAAACAGCACGCTGACCAAGTTCCGCAAGAAATACCGGCAGGTGGACGTGCTGTTGATCGACGACATCCAGTTTCTCGGCGGCAAGGAACGCATGCAGGAGGAATTCTTCCACACGTTCAACACGCTCTTCGATGCCCATAAGCAAATCGTGCTGTCCAGCGACCGGCCCGCGGCCGAAATCGCCAATCTGGAGAACCGGTTGGTGTCGCGGTTCGAATGGGGATTGGTTACCGAATTACAGCCGCCGGCCCTGGAAACGCGCATCGCCATTCTGAAGAAGAAGGCCGCCTTGCTCGACGTGAAAATCTCCGACAAAGTTCTTGAGTTTCTCGCGGAGAAGATCCGCACGAACGTCCGGCGGCTCGAAGGTGCGCTCGTGCGCGTGGCGTCTTATTCTTCGCTGACCGGCAAGGACATCACGACCGATCAGGTGGAGACGCTGTTGCGTGACGCGCTGCACGAGGAAGCCAAACAAACGATCACCATTGATTCGATCCAGAAGAAAGTGGCCGAGCATTTCGACATTCGTCTGGCAGATATGACCAGCCGCCGGCGCCCGCAAAGCGTGGCGTTTCCCCGGCAAGTCGCCATGTACCTGAGCCGGACGTTGACGGACCGCTCGCTGGCCGACATCGGCGAAAGTTTTGGCGGCAGAGATCATGGGACGGTCATGCACGCCTGTCGGCTCATTGAGCGGCGAGTGGTGAAGGATCAGCGCCTGCGGCAGACGCTCTCCTACCTCGACCAGTCGTTACGACGCCAATAAGTTGTGAACGAAGTGTGAATCGCGCCTTAGAAATTGTGAACATCATCCCTTCGCTGCCGCTCGTCTTCATCATTGGTCTGATGAATAGGTTTTGTTCCCGTCCTTCTCATGATGGTAAGTGCTTGAAGCAGCCTTGACAACAAAATGTGTTTAAGATATTCACAGCCCGAACGGATACGATGAGTTCTGTTGTTAGATAAGTATCTCTTAGTATTAGAACATGGCGATAAAACTCAAAGTCACGAAAGCAAACATTCTCGATGGATTGCAGCGCGTGCAGAACGTCGTCAGCACGCGCACCACCTTGCCGATCTTGTCGAACGCTTTGTTGCAGGCTGAAAAAGATGGTCTCAGCCTGACGGCAACGGACTTGGATGTGGGCGTTCGTTGCACGGTTGAGGCCGAAGTCAGCAAGGCCGGAGCGACGACGCTGCCGGCAAGGAAGTTGTTCTCCATTCTGAAGGAAGTGCCGGCCACGGAGATTGAAATTGAGGTGGACGAACGAAATGCGGCCTCGATCCGCTGTGGAAGTTCTTTCTACAAGATTATGGGACTTCCGCAAGAGGAGTTTCCACGGTTTCCTGACGCCCCGGGGGCGAAGGCGCTGAAAATTGAGCAATCGGTGCTGCGCGAGATGTTGAAGAAAACGGCGTATGCGGTTTCCAACGATGAGACCCGGTACGTGCTCAACGGTGTGTATATGACCTTCAAAGGGGATAAATTAACAATCGTGGCCACCGATGGGCGTCGCCTCGCGATGGTGGAGCAAGAAATTGAAGTTCCGAAAGGTGCCGAGACGGAGTTCATCCTGCCGACGAAGGCGGTAGGCGAATTGCAGCGGCTGCTTACGGACAAGGGCGACATCAAACTTTCGGTGGGCGAAAACCAAATCGTCGCGCAACTCGACGGCACGGTACTGGTCTCCAAACTCATCGAAGGCACCTATCCGAACTTCCGTCAGGTCATCCCCACGGAGACCAAAGAACGCGTTCAACTGGAGCGGGAACTGTTGCTGGCCGCGCTTCATCGAGCGTCCATTCTCGCCAGCGAGAAGTCGCAGTCAGTCAAACTGGCGTTCACCAAGAATACGCTCACGATCTCCGCCGTGACCCCGGAAGTTGGCGAGGCGAAGGAAACGCTTTCGATCAACTACAAGGGCAAGGAACTGGCCATCGCCTTCAATCCGCAGTACCTGATGGACCCACTGCGCAATCTCGACGCCGACGAAGTTTTTCTGGAACTCACTGACGAACTCAGCCCGGGCGTCGTCAAGGTGAACGCGCCGTTCCTCTACGTGCTCATGCCGATGCGCCTGAACTAGGGCGCTTGACAGACATTCCAAGCGCTTCTAGTCTCTCTCGAACACCCGACTGCCTCGTGGTGTAATGGTAGCACAACTGCCTCTGGAGCAGTTTGTCTAGGTTCGAGTCCTAGCGAGGCAGCCAACCTTCAACTGTGACTCCTTGCGACAGGCCGTGACAGATTGCGACGAACCTCGTTGTCATCAGGCGCTTTGGGTGGTTCGGATGATGAGCCAGCCGTTTCAATCGATGACCCGTTGTGACTGGTTGCGTCTGGAGTTTGTGGGCCCTCCCGCTTGTAACCGGGAAGCAGGGCACTGGCGTCCGCGGTCGGGAGGAGGGTCGCATCCGTGTAGTTCTTCATCGTGAGCCGGATGTCGCTGTGGCGCATCAACTCCATACTCAGCCCCGGGTGATGTTGGCGGGAACTAATCCACTAACACGAATCGATGGCTGGAGGAGCCCGATCGCCGCAAGAACCATCTTCAGCGCGCCGCCGTTCATCAGGGCCACCGTGAAAATGAGCGGCAGCCGACATCGACGTGCGGCTGACACCGTGGAAGCCCTGCGAGGTTTACTTTACTCCGTAGCGCTTGATCTTCTTGATCAACCCTTGGCGACTGATTCCCAGCAGGCGGGCCGCGCGTTGTTGGTTGCCGGAGCAGGACTGCAGCGCGTCGCGAATCATCCGCTTCTCGACCTCGACGACGACGTCCTTCAGCGAACGCCCGGTCTTGGACGGAGCCACGGTGCCGCCGCCGGCGTTGACGGACTCCGACAAATCCTGTTCCGTCACGGTGGCGCGGCGGGCGCAGATCACTGCCCGTTTCATTTCATTCTCCAGTTCGCGGGTGTTACCGGGCCAGTGGTACGCCGTCAGGTGCCGGGTCGCCTCGGCCGACAAACGAAGGGGTTCTCGTTTCATCTCCCGGCAGTATTTGCGCAGGAAGTGATTCGCCAGCGCCGGTACGTCCCCGGGTATCTCACGCAGCGCGGGCATGCGGAGGTGGATCACGTTAAGCCGGTAATAGAGGTCGCTGCGAAACTTTCCGTCCTTGATTTCGACTTCGAGGTCCTTGTTTGTCGCGGCAATCACTCGCACGTCCACCGGGATCGATCTCCGTCCACCGACGTGCTCGACGACTTTCTCCTGCAACACGCGCAGAATCTTGGCTTGAGCCGGTAGGGTCAAATCGCCGATTTCGTCGAGGAACAACGTGCCACCGTTGGCTGCTTCGAACTTGCCGGCGCGCGCCTCCACGCCGGTCGCCACGCCCTTCTCGATGCCAAACAGTTCGCTCTCGACTAGACTTTCCGGCAGCGCCGCGCAGTTCAGCGACACCAGCGGACGTTGCGTCCGTCCACTGCTGTAATGGATCGCCCGCGCCACCATCTCCTTGCCGGTGCCACTCTCGCCGGTAATCAAGACGTTCACGTCGGCATCGCTGATTTGCTCAATCCGACGCACGATTTGCTGAACCTTTTCGCTGCCGCCGACGATCTGCTGTGTGGCGGAGCGACCGTGAAGGTCTTTCCGCAGGTGGGCGCTTTCGGCTTCCAGTTTCTCGCGCTCGGCACACAACTGATCCATCCGGTGCGCCGCCAGAAGGGTTGTGCCGGCCTGAGTCGCCAATGCTTCAAGGAGTTCCTGATCTTCGGCGCTGAACACGCCACCCTTCTTGTTCAGCGCCTGAAATGCGCCGATGACCTTGCCATCGGGTGAACGCACCGGCACGACCAAAATGCTGCGGGTGCGGTATCTGGTCTGCGCGTCGATGCCGGTGTGGAAGCGCGGGTCTTCGCGCGCGTCGTCGAGCCGGATGGGCTTGCCGGAGAGCACCGCCGCGCCGGCCAACCCCAGCCGCGCGTCGAACCGGATCTCTTTGACTCCGTGCGCCACCAACGACCACAACTCGTTCCGCTCTGTGTCCAGCAGGAAAATGCTCGCGCGGTCGGCATTGAGCAGCTTCGTCGCTTCCTTGGCAATCAACTCGAAGAGGGCCGGCAGCTCAAGCTGGGCATTGATCTTCTGGCAACTGGCTAGAAGCTCTTGCACTCTCTGGTTCTCCGGCACGCGCGAAACAATAGCCGGTGAGCGCGGATTGTGTCAACAGCGTTGACAACCGCGTCAACGGCGTTGTCATCGCCCGTTTGTGCTTGGACACCGGGTTTGCTGTCAACCGCGTGGACAACCGGGGTGTCGCCGTTGAGGCGCTGGTTTTTCAGGAAGTAACGCAATTCGGTTGGAGGCGAAGAGGTTGCGTCGTATCGGCGAAGGCTGGCACCGCCCCTGCGAATGGAAATGCTGGCGATGGACAAGAACAACCAACCCGGAGGAGACAAAATGAATGCGATCAACCGCTGCATCGGAACCATGGATTTCTTGATGCCGCTTTGCGCGGCAGAAACTGAAAGAGCGTCGGGATCGAGCGAACAGTTTGAAGCGACCAAGGAGAACCTCAGAAGGCGATATGCCCTGACCGCGTCACAGATGCGCTGCCCTCTTCATCAAAGAGGCGCACGCGTCGAATTGTATGGCGACCGGCTCGGCGACTTGGAAGTCGAAGTGTTCACGTGCTGTGACGAATTTGCGCAGCGCGTGCATGACACACTGCGACACGGCACGGTGACGGCACAGCGACGCGCAGCCTAGGAGAGTCGGATGTTCGGTAGAGACAGACTCAGCCTCACGATGGGCATTATGCGAACGACCACCGAACAATTCATGCGCGAACTTGAGGAAAGGGCGAAACGTCTCGCGTCCCGGAACTGCTTCTATTTGGCCGCCACTCTGCTGGAGCATTACGACGGCGAGCACGCCGACGAAACGAAGAACGCCCGGCTGACAGCGGCCAGAAGATACTTGGAGTTGGCGCGGAATCAATCGAGTTGCACACCATGACTATCCATAAACATCGGCGAAAGGATGAAACACTTTCCGGCCGAGCAGGCTGGAACGATGGAATTCTCTTGCATTCAGGGCGACGCTTTGTTTTGCTGGCACTTGGAGAAACAAAGGGGCTGGCGTCCAGTCCGCGTCTCATCCTCCGTGTCTCTCCAGAGTCGCAGGCCAAATTGACGTTCAACGCATCATGCGGGTCGCACCGTGGTTTGCTTCATCAGCACGCAACGTTACCCGTGCATCCACACAATTCACCCAAGTTCTTTCCGCCATCGAAGGAGAACCAACATGAAGACTAGAATCATTGCCGCCATCACCTTGATCCTTGCGCTGACAAGTGCCGCACAGGCCCAATTCAATGCCAACAACCAGACCGTCACCATCAGCGGGGTGCCCAGCAACTGGGCCGGTTTCGCCAGTTACATCGTTGGCAGCAACACCTTCGGCGATGTCTTGCTCATCGAAAACGGTGGCGTGCTGTCGAACTTCGACGCCATCATCGGTGATCTCGGTGGTGCCAGTAACAACACCGCTATCGTCACCGACCCCCGCTCGGCCTGGACCAACTATCAGGGCCTGACGGTAGGCTCGGCGGGCGCGGGCAACAATCTGGTCGTCAGCAATGGCGGCGCGGTGGTCGTTCCCTATCCCGGCGCCATTGCCGTGGGCTACGGCGCCGCCGGCAGCAGTAACAACTCGGTGACGGTAACCGGAACTGGTTCGGTCTTGACGAACAATAGCGACCTTTACCTCGGCTATCGAGGCAAGAACAACCGGATGACGATCAGTGACGGCGGCGTGGTGCGCGACAGCACCGGTTGGGTGGGCACTGGCGTCAGCTCCAGCAGCAACAACGTGGTGACCGTCACCGATCTCGGCTCGGTCTGGATTAATGGCCTCATGGTTCTCGGAGACATCGGTACGGGCAACCAAATGACGATTGCCAATGGCGGCGAGGTGCGCTGTGCCAACATCATTATGGGCAACGCCGCTTCCAGCAGCAACAACGTCGGAACGGTGACCGGCGCCGGCTCGGTCTGGAACATCGGCCCGTCGCCTGGCCTAGGCAATCTGGAGGTCGGCCACGGCGGTCGGCATAACCAACTGACCATCCGCGATGGCGCCGCAGTGCATGCCACGCACGGCGTCCTCGGCGGTGGGAGCAAGAGCAACGAGGTGACCGTCGCCGGCACCGGCTCGGTCTGGGACAGCATGGGCGATCTCACCGTCGGCAGCAGCGGCCAAACAAACACCCTGATTATCGAAACGGGTGCTTCAGTGGTGGCGACCAACGTCTACGTCAGCTACCTCGTCAACGCGGCCGGCAACCGTATCGACATCGAGGGCGGCAGTTTGGCAGCAACCAACGTGACCATTGGTAACAACACACTCACGAATTGCGCAGCCACGGGACAGATCACGGTTGACGCCGGAGAGTTGCTGGTGACGAACGCCGCCGGCAACGCCAAGCTGGAGATCGTCACCGGCACGCTCACGCTCAACGGCGGCACGACCGTCGTTGACAGACTCGTGATCACGAATGCCTGCGCCCGATTCGTCCACGCGGGCGGCACGCTGATTGACGGGAGCTATGTGTTTGATCGGACCAAATTCCGCTCCACTGCGGTCACTCCGTCTGGGATCGACATCCTGCTCACCTGGATGATGGGGCCCGGTGCGACCAACGCGTTGCAGGCGGCGCCGGGCGACGTGAATGGCGGGTACAGCACAAACGGTTTCTCCGACATCTTCGTCGTGACCAATAACTCCGCCGCGGGCACTGTGACCAATTACCTCGATGTTGGCGCGGCCACCAACAAACCGTCGCGCTTCTACCGCATCCGCCTCGTGCCATGATTACAATTTAAGGAGCGCAGCCGTGATGGGATGAACGAGCAGCTAAACAAAATAAGCCGTGTTCACTGTTCGGTGAATCACCACCGGCTGCGCTCTTTATTTCGTGCGGGTGTGCTTGGGGCTGTTGGGATGCTGTGGAGCATTTTTGCACCAGTGCACGCTTCGGCAGGGGTTGTGGTTTACTACTCGTTCAACAACACGGGTCTGTTGGACGGCACCGCCGCAGGCACCAACGCATTTCTTGCCGCGGACACCGGTTCATCCATCAGCACGTTTAGCAACTTCAACCCCCTCGGCGCTTCATTCACGACTCCGATTGGCAGCACATTGAACGCTCAGCCGGGGTTTCCGGCTGGCACTGCCGTCAGCCAAGGTGGATGGCACAGCAATGCGGTGCCTGCTTACTTTCAGTTTACGTTTAACGGAACTGGCTTGCAGAGCAACATCGTATCATTCTGGGAGCAGAAATCTCCCACAGGGCCTAGCTCGGTTGACTTTCAGTATAGCACCAACGGGGGCGCCAGCTTTATCACTTTCGCGACCCTGATCGCGTCGAACTTCCCCGGCAATGTCCATACGCAAGATGTGTCCGGAGTAACCGGTTTGTATAACAATCCAAACGACGTCTTTCGTATCCAAGGCAACAATGCTACCGGCACGGGGGGTACGTTTCGGATTGATAACATCACAATTGATACCGCCAGTCCACCCAACAGTTGGATCTCGGGCAATGGCAAATGGGAGACGGCAACGAATTGGTCGTTGGGCAGTGCGCCGGGCAGCGTGGACTCCGCTGACCTGATTACCAACGCGGGTAACAACACTGTCACCATTGACGCCACTACCGCCGGCAGTTTCCCGGCCACCATGACCATCAATAATCTCATCATCAGCACGAATACGTTGCAACTGACCAACGCCATCGCCACCACCTTCCGCGTCCTCAGCCAGCTCAACATCGCCAGCAGTGGCACGTTGCGGATCACCAATTCCGACGTGCAAGTGGATGGGGTATCTGGCGGCAGTCTCATCATTGATGGCCGGCTCGCACTGGACAGCGGCTCGATTGTTGTCACCAATGCCAAGATTTACATCGGCAATACCATCGGCGGCTCCGCCCAAATGACCGTGTCCAACGGCACCGTCCTTGCCGGCGTCGTTCTGCTGCCCAACTTCAGCGGTATCATTAGCAACACCAGCACCCTTACCATCGCGGGCGGCTCGATGAGCGCTACCAACATGGTGATCGGTGGGGGCAACGCCAACAACGGTATCCTGACTGTCACCAACGGCACGCTTGCCGTCACCAATGCCGCCACACCGCCAGTTTTGACTTCAACGCGGGCACACTCACGCTCCTTGCCGGCGGCTCGATCCTCGTGGACAGCTTTATCATCACCAACGCGCAAGCCCATTTCAGCAATCTGGGCGGAGCGTTTATTGTCACGGGCCCGGCGCAAGTCAACCAAGGCACGGTGACCATCTCGGGCGGCACCGCGCAGACCCAATCCAATCTCGTCATCGGTGCCACGGCCAATTCCACAGGCACGGTGTCAGTGACGGGCGGCACTCTCGTCGTGACCAACGGCGTACTCGGCATCGGCAACGACGGCACCACGACCAACGGTTTTGGAGTTGGTCAAATGACCGTGTCCAACGCGACGGTGTTGGCTTCCACGATTCTGCTAGGCAGCACGGCGGGCGGACGAGGCAGCTTGACCATTCAATCCGGTGGCGTGGTGAGCCTTCCCGGCTCGAACAGTTTGGTCTCCGTCAATTCATTGACGGTGCTGGGCGGCGCGCTGCCGGTCGGCGTGTTGGACATCGTCAACGGCACGATCAAGGTCGGCGTGGTTTCCAATGGCACGATGACCGTGAGCGGCGGCATCGCCAACTGCGCGGATGTGATCATTGGCGAGGACACGCTCGGCACCTGCCGCATGAACGACGGCACGATGACGATGGTCTCGGTGCTGACGGTGGGCAACGGTTCCGCTTCCACGGGCGTCATCTGGATGAACGGTGGCACCTGGCTGTCGAGTAGTCGCGCGACAATCGGCAACAATGGCACCGGTCAGATGACAATCTCCAACGGCACCATCACGTTGCCACGCGTCGTCGTCAGCGGCATCGGCACCAGCGCAAACCCCGGCACGTTCACGATTGCCGGCGGCGCGGCGTACTGCACCAATCTGGTCGTCGGCTTTGATGTGAATTCCACCGGCACGGTCTGGGTGACCGGCGGCGAACTCGATGTCACCAATGTCGCGGCGAATGCACCCTTGGTGGTCGGTCGGCTGGGCCGCGGCGTGTTCACCTTATCCAACGGCACGGTTGTGGTGGACCAACTTCTCGTGACCAATCTCACCAAGAGCACCTTCACATTTGTCGGCGGCACCCTGAAAACCCGCAACACGACCGTCGCCAGCGGCGTGCAGTTCGTAGCGGGTGACGGCGTAAGCCTGGTCACGTTGAGCTTACTGGGCGGCTCTCATAGTTTCGCTAACGGTCTGAAGATTTCTATCAATGCCGCACTGGTAGGATCGGGCGCGATTTCGGGTACTGTGGTAAACTTTGGCCTCATCTTCCCGGGCAATGGCGTTCTGACTTTTGGTGGAATCGTCACCAACAACGGTGCCATCGCGGCCACGGCCGGCAGCACAATCAATTTCAACGGACAGGTGGTGAACAATGGGTTGATCTTCACCAACAGCGCCATCCATTTTAACGCGGGCCTGATCAATAACGCCACGCTCGTGGATGCTGACGGAGACCCCGACCACGACGGCTTCACCAATCTGGAAGAGTACGAAGCTAACACCGACCCAAATGATCCCACTTCGACGCCATTCTGCATCACGTCGATTGTCCAGCAGGGCAGCGACTTGCTGATCACGTGGACGACCGCGGGCGGCAAGACCAACGTGGTGCAAGCGACGACTGGGGCATCTGGCAGTTACTCCAACAACTTCATCGACATCAGCCCGATCATTGTCCCGACCGGAAGCGACCTCACCAGCACCAACTATCTCGACAGCGGCGCTGCGACGAACTTTCCCGCTCGCTACTACCGCATCCGCCTCACGCCATGAACATGAATCATTTTGAGCGCAAGTTCGCCACCAGCTGCGCTTCTCTATCTGGCGACAGAATGCACGATTGAAACTCTGCCCCGCCAGCCCGGTTGGGTGTCGGAACTATTTCTTCCCGGGGGACGCAAGAAGGCGATCGATCCGGTCGAGGTTTGCCTCAATGGCCGGTAGGTAGTGGTTGCGGTCGTCAGGAAAATGGTGCTCCAGCGCTTTGTACGCTCCTTGCCACTGCTGATCCAGCATTTGTTGCACGTAACCATGATAAAATTCCCGCGATCTGCGTAACAAGTCTTCTGCACTCCGGTAGCTGGGGATTTCGTCTTCGTGCCCGGGAGGGGGCGTAGCAGCCTCGGTGAATTCCCGGTAGAGCTGCGGGAGACGTTCGGGATAGTCGGGCGCCGCCATCCATCCGAAGATGTCACCGGTGCCGAGGGCGCAGCCGATGAATCGTTCACGTTCATTGCGAAACGGGAGCTTGCTCATATCCACGTTCATCGCCGTGCTCCGGATGGCCAACTGGACGATACGGACTTCATCGGGCGTCACTCCGAGGCGAGGAAGAAATTTCTCCGCGAACTTCGCGCCACGCTCCACGTGGACGTGTGTGTATTTGGCGCCGGTGCCGGAGTCGTCTCCGGTCTCCTTCAAGAAACCGATGTCATGCAGCAGAATTGCGGCAACACCCAGTTCAAAATCGCGGGCCGTCAAAGCCGGCGGTTGGCCGCTTTTCAAATGTCCATCGAGAATGCGCGCCGTCGCCACGGTCGCCTGGCATGTATGGGCGAAATCGTGCGAGGCAGTGTCGCAACGTTGATAACCGGGATACGTACCGGCGAAAGCATTCTGCACTTGTTGGAATACTGTGGAGATGAATTCAGTGCTCTGACCCGGGAAATGTGCCAGAGAGATCGCAAGGGCAAGGCGCAACGTTTCTTCGGGGCTGACCGTGGTTATCAATGGAACGCCGGGGAGTTTCTGCATGGAATCAACGCGATGGATGGACCCTAGCGGGGACGCGCTGCAGTAGTTGACGCTGGCCCTTGAGGTGGTGAGCCTTTGCTCCAGAAACGCGAGAGGAGCATTGAATCGGCGTATCTTTTGTCCATCGTCCGGAGGCGCCCGGCGACAGTCCGAAGCATGGCCCGCAGAAACAACGCGGCGAGGACAGGGTGCGTTTCGATCATGCTGTCGAAAGCCTGTTTGGTGATTCTCAACAGGGTACAGTGTTGATTGGCAATGACGCTGGCAGATCGGGGCGCTTCGTCAAAAAGACACATCTCTCCAAAAAAATCTCCGGCTTCCAGCGTTGCCAGGGTTGTTTCACGGCCACCTGTCTTCCGGGCGACCTGCACATCGCCCTTCAATATCAGGTACATGGAATTGCCCAGTTCATTCATCCTAACAATGGCATTACCGGCTGGTACTTGTACCGGTTCAAGGAGGCTGACAAATGTGGAAAGCTGGCCGTCGGTGAGATCGCTGAGCACTTTGACCCGCTTGAGCTCGGTAACGCTTAGCTCGAGGTCCAGTTTATGGGAGGATGTCATGACGCTTGACTTCGCAGTGTAGCAGCCAGCGTTGGCAAGGCGAGCATATTCTTGTGAAGAAGTGGATGTCGCCCGCGGTAGAAAATTCTTGCACCGAGGCGGAATTGCGCTATACAGCAACGCATCTGCTTGGCGCGAAACGAGACTCGGGTTGTCCACTCTGCCCGGAGAGGTGCAGGTACTTAGCCGTGTGGCGCACGCTACTTCCGCTGACATTGGTTGCGCTTTTCTGCGATGGCAGGACGGTGAACGCGCAGGAGGTTGCGCTGCCGCCGCTCACTCTCAGCCCTTCGGAATCCGGCAAGCTTTCTTCAGCCGTCCGCGTGTTCGTCCGTGAGTTTCGATTCAAGGGCAACACGGTTTTTTCCGACTGGGAACTGATTCGCTTGCTGGGCGACAAAGGTTATCTCGGCCGGGAACTCTCCAGTGAGTGGGGGTATGCCGGCCGGGAACTCACGAGCGAGGATTTGGAGGAAGCGCGGCGCACGATCACCGCTTTCTACGTGGCGCACGGCTACGTCAACTCCGGCGCTGTCCTGCCGGATCAAGACGTTCGAGATGGGGTCATTACGTTTCAGATCGTCGAAGGAACGCTGTCCGAGATCAAGATCACCGGAGACAACCGTCGTCTCCGGGACGGCTACGTCGAAGGAAGACTCCGGCTCCGAGCCGGTGCGCCGCTGAATATCAATGAACTGAAGGAGGGACTACTGCTGCTTCGACAGAACCCAAACGTCAAGCAGGTTAATGCGGAACTCCGGCCCGGTACGAAAGCTGGAGAAAGTTACCTGGACGTTCACCTGCAAGAGCAGCAACCATTTCGTCTGGGGCTGGAAGTGGACAATCATCGTCCGCCCAGCGTGGGGGCCGAGGAAATCGTGCTGCGGGGCGCGGACTACAATCTGACCGGCAACAGCGACTTGCTGGAGTTTCGCTACGGGATTGCGCACAACGGTGCGGACGGCTTTGAGTTCTCCGGCGCGAAAGACGAGTCCGGTTCCTACACGCTTCCGTTCACCGCTCGCGACACAACGATCAAGATGTTTGGTAGCCGGAGCGACACCAGTGTGATCGAGGAACCCTTCAACAGCTTGGACATCCACAGCGATTTGATCCGGTACGGCGCGACGCTCCGGCAACCTATTTATCAAACTTCAAACCGGGAACTGGCCTTGGCGTTGACGTTCGAGCGAGGCGAGAGCGAAACGTTTCTGCTGGGGCAGCCGTTCGACTTCCCGGGCACGGGTTCAGTGAACGGGAAGATGAACACTTCCGTGCTGCGGTTTGCGCAAGAATGGGTGGACCGCAGCCAGAAACAGGTGCTGGCGTTGCGCTCCACGTTTAATGTCGGCATCGACGCGTTTGGCGTCACCGACGACGGTACGGATCGAAACGCAAAGTTTTTCAGTTGGCTCGGCCAGTTTCAGTATGTGCGGCGGATCTTCAACACGCCGAACCTGATCATCCTGCGAGCGGACGGGCAGTGGACGGACGAACCGCTTCTCTCGATCGAGCAATTCAGTGTGGGTGGCGCCGACACCGTCAGAGGCTACCGGGAGAATCAACTGGTCAGAGATACCGGCATCGTCGGCTCGATTGAAGGTCGCGTTCCCATTCTCTTCAACAAGGCCGGCGTCGGCATCGTGCAACTCGCGCCGTTTTACGATTTCGGCGGAGGCTGGAACGTGGAGGGCGGCACTCCTAGTCCGAAGACGATTTCGAGCGCCGGTATCGGTTTGCTACTCAACCCGAACAAACATCTGAACGCGCAACTCTACTGGGGTTACCGGTTCAGGCAGGTGCCCAATCCGCACAACAACGCGCAGGACTTGGGTCTCCACTTCAAGGTGACGTTCGAGGCGTTTTAGAACTCGCGGCGAAGGCGGCCGCGTTGGTGAGGCCGACTTGGGCCAACAGCGTGGCCTGTTCTGCGCGCAACGATTGATCGTCGGGCCGCGTCTCGAGTTCATTCGATAACGCTTCCAGTGCGTCATACCAGATGCCTTCATCGGCATAGATGTATGGCAACTCGGTCTTGCTCGCATTCGCCAAACGCGCTGACAAGCCGGCAGCAGGTTCGACCCGTTTGATGAAGCCGCTGGCGACGACATCTTTGGAACGGCTTTCGGGGTCAGGCACCAAAGCCACGACCCACTCGTATTCGACGCCCGTAGAGAGTTTCACGTTATGGTCGGACAGTCGCAGGCGTTGGATGCCGGCTTTCTTCGCGTCCGGAAGTTTCACTTGAAGAACCGGCTGCGGTTGCTTGTCCACGATCAACGTGATCTCGAACGGCACGTCAGCCGGTTCGGATTGATACCAGAACAGCGAGGGTTGTTCTTGGGTGGTGAAACCCGTCTGATCTGGCGCCAACACATTCAGGCAGATCAGAGAAACCCCGCTGCCACGCGACCCGCCATCAATGCGAACCGCAGGCGCCCCTCGAAGCGGCGGTTTGAACACGATCTTTATCCTGACCGGCGAGCTTGGCTTGGTGGCTTGGCTTTGTTTGTTCGATGCGACAACTGACGGTTCGGCAGAATGAAGCAGGCATGGAACGATCATGATGAACAGCGCGATCGCCAGACAATGTTTCATCAGGTTAGCTTTCATGCCTTGCGCACGACCCGGTAGATCGTAAGCTTTTCCGTCTTCCCTTTCAAAGGTAAATTGCCAACGAGATCGGTCTGGAACTGGCCATCCAACCGGCTGTAGGTGGTTTCGCCAATCAGAATCCGGCAGGATTCGCTCGCCGGCTCCCGCTCGCCGGAATCCTTGCCGAAACTTTCCAGGCGTGAAGCTGTATTCACGGTGTCGCCCAGAACAGCGTATTCCATCCGGTCGGCGCTGCCGAGACTGCCGGCCATCAGCGGGCCCGTGTAGATGCCCACGCGCATGCTGCCGGTCGGTAATCCTCTCTCTTTCCACCGTGCATTGAGGCGAACCAAGGCTTGCTCCATCGCCAGGGCGCAACGAACCGCATTGACCGCGTCTTGTTTGATTTCCGATTCCGTCGCCCGCGCCACCGGCACGCCGAAGACCGCCATGATGGAGTCGCCGATGTATTTGTGAACAACGCCGCCATTCTCAATCACGGCCTGCGTGACGGCGCTCATGTACTCGTTCAACCAGTCCATGACGACCGACGGATCGAGTCGTTCCGACAGCGGGGTGAACCCTTTCAAGTCCGTGAAGAGCACGGTGGCGGTTACCTTTTGCGCGCGCGGTTTTCCTCCCTCCAAAAAAGCGTCTCGCTGAGCCCAGATTGTCTCGGCAACCTCGCGAGAAACATGCTTCGAGAACAGATTCATGACCAAGCCATGTTGCATCTTCGCGTAATAGGAAGCATACGAGACCACCACAATGGCCGACACGAGGAATGCAGTGGCCGGTGTGACGAGAAGAATCCACCAACCCATGCGAAAACCCCACCAGGCACAGCCTGCCAGCGCGAGAAGGCACACGCTCGCCAGCAGCACAAACTTCCACGGAGATCGCACCCAGAATCCGATCGCCGTGCCGAGCAGGCACCAAACAAAAATCCAAACCAACTCTTGCCACTCCGGCCAAACTCGCAATGGCTGGTCTCCGGCCAGCGCCGCGCGCAATAACTGGTTCAACATCTGGGCGTGAACTTCAAGGCCGCGGTGTTGAAATTCGATCGGGGTTACGAAGTAATCCATTGCGTACGCAGCGGTGACGCCCACCAGCACGATCTTATCGCGGAGCGCCCCCGATGGGATTTGCCCCGAAAGAGCCTGGGTCAGGCTGTAAGCTTGAAACTTCCTCGGGCCCTTAAAATCGAGGAGCAACTGATACCCACCGGCATCGGCATTGACGTAGGCGCCGTCATCTTTTTCGAAAGGCCGAAAGACCGTCTTGCCGAGCCGAGTGTTGCCGACAGTGCTGACCGGAATGCCCTTGGCCTGCAGATAGAGCACAGCCAGTTGCAAGGTTAGAGACGGAAACGCATTCGTCCCATCGTCCATAAACAGCACGCCCCGCCGGACAATCTTGTCGATCTGAAAGTCCGGTGTAAAAGAAAAAATCCCCAGGCGTTCGGGGTACGGTTGCAGGACCGCTGGGGGTGCAATGCCGCGATAGTGCGCGTCGCCAAACCTCCAGATGCAAATGATATTGTCATTGCCGAGCAACACCTCATTCAGTTGGCCGAGTTGGCTGCCATTCTTGGGGACGGGGAGGTTCCGAATGAGATCTACACCAATCGCGCACGGCTTCTGATCTTCAAGGATTCTGAGCAACTTCGCCAAGTCTGCATCCCAGACCGGCCAATCCCCCAACTTCGGATTGCTGATGTCGTCCTCCGTGATTTCAATCAGAACGATGCGTGGATCGTCCGTGGCATTTCGCGCCCTCCATCTGAGAAACGTGTCATAGACGCGAAGCTCAAGCCACTGAAACCTCCCGAAGTTTCGCACCAAGAGCACTGCGCCGCATGCCAGCACACCGATCAGCAAGCTAACCAGTCCCGGCGACGAACTGAGTTTACGAGATAAATTCACCGTCACAACCAGTTTCCGATGACCAAGTACGGAGCCCAGTAACAGGGATGGTGATAGCGCCGGTCGGCAAGCATCTTGAGTTGGGCCGATTGCAAAGCTTTCGCTTTCGAGACTGAGCCGGCACTGTTCCATTGCGAATAAAACTCGGAAATCAAAAATGTGCTGGCCTGATCGTTCACAAACCAAAGCGTGGCCAGCGCGCTTCGCGCCCCGGCTTTCACGCCGATCCCGGCCAACCCAAGCGCCGCGCGATCATCGCCGGCAGCCGTCTGGCACGCGCTCAGCGTCAGCAACTCGACCGGCTTTCCCCGGAACTCGCTCGGCCGGATCAGCGCTTCCAAGTCGTCCAACGTCAGTTTCGCGTCGTACGTCAAAACGAACGTCTTGCTCACGTCCCGGTCGAACTGTCCGTGCGAGGCGATGTGGACGACCGAGTACTGTTGCCGGGCAAATTCCTGTTTCAGCTTTGAGTCTGAGAAGTCTTGGTTCAGCAACTCATCGCCTCGATACAAGTTGTGCACGTACTGAGCTTCGCGAGGCACATAATCCAGCGGAGCAAATCCCTGCACGCCTTCCGACAGACCGGCGAGTAACAGCCGTGTGTTCTTGCGTTGAACCGGCTTTGGCTCCATCAGCGTCAACCCCGGGGTGACCGCCACGGCAAAGTCGTTCACCAAGAAATGGTCGCGATCGTGGAGCGCCGCCAGAGGAATCGTGCGCAGGGCACCGTCCGGCACGAACACCAGCGTTCGAACGTGCCGGGCTGTTAGTTCCTTGATGACCGGACGAATGAGCCAGTCGTACAGATGTTGCGCTTGGAGCAGGTATTCGTTTGTCGTCCGCTTCTCCAAATTCCTGCGAAGCTCTCTGACTTCGGCCGTCAGTTGCTCGACGCCGACCGGCGTCTTGAAGCGTTCCAATCCCGACGAGTAACTCACCAAGACTTCCGTGCGATCCGGCAGGGGAATCAAATAAAGGACGGCGGTGTCTGCCGACACATTCTCAATGCGCGTACGCTTGGCGCGAACCAACGTCACGCACTCGTCCTGAAAATAATCCTGCAACTCGACCGACTTCAGTTGCTCCACCGTCTCTCGCGCCTCGACCAATCTCTGCTGAATCTGCTCCGGGTTTTTCAGTGCGTCAGCTTCCCGCAACAACAGGTCCGCCAGTTCGTAGTACACAGCGCCAAACGCCTCCCGGAACGATGATCGCGTTGGACAAGTCCGGCATCCGATGGAGAGGTCGGTGCGAACCATTTGCAGGTTCTGGATCGCGCGCCGGTACGCAGTGGCGGCGGCTTCGTTGTCACCTTGCGCCTTCAGCAAGCGCGCCGTCTGCCACTCCCACCGGTACAACGCATCGGCGGATTGCGTTTGTTGGGCTAGGAACAGAGCGCGCCGCGTCAACGTCAGCGCTTCGTCATTGCGAGTCTCGTCTTCGTAAAGTTGGCCGAGGTATCCGAGCGCGTAAGAGTTAGCGAGCCGGTCGCCGATCGCTTCCGCAACGCGCCGCGCTTGATCGTACGCGTCGTGAGCATTCGGTGCCCTTTGGCCCAATTGCCGGAATGTCTGGCCGCAAAGAATGAACAGGTAAGCTTGATCGTGCGAGGCGCTAAGCTGTTTGGTTTCCGCCAGCGCCGATTCGTTCAGTTTCGCCGCTTCAGCCGTCATACCGGCCCGCGCGGCGACCGAAGCGGCATTGGCGAGCGCTTTCGCTGTCAGTAATTGATCGTGTGTTTGCCGGGCCAGCGATGCGGCTTGTTGAAACGCGTCCAACGCTCCGGTGAAATTCTCCTGTGCCGCCCGGAAACTGCCGAGGTTGTTGTAGATCGTGGCGGTCGTCTGCAAGTCCCGGTCTTGTTGCGCCATCGCGAGGGCTTCTTGCAGATTCGCTTCGGCGAGATCGGTGTGCCGGGTGGCGCTGTAAGCGGTGCCGAGATTGCTCTTCGCCTGAATCAGCCGTGCCCGATCCCGGGTGGTTTCGGCAAGAGCGACCGCCCCGGTCAGTTGCTCAATCGCCAACTTGGTTTGTCCGAGCGACTGATACGCCGCCGCCAACCGAATCGTCGCATCAATCTGACCGGCCCCGTCGTTGGCGGCCTTGGCAAGTTGCACGGCTTGTTGCCAATGCGCGACGGCGTCTTCAAACGCACCCTTTTCAAACGCCTCGGCCCCCAACGCGATCTCCGACTGCGCGGCGGACGCGCTCACAAACGAGAAGGCAAGCAGGCAGCAAACGGAAACGCACCGGAGACACGGGCGAAGATTCATCTTACTTCGCTTCGCCACCCGAAGTCACCGGGCCGAAACTCGGCAGCGGACCGTTGGGCTCGATGGGCGCGCCGCCCTTCCCCAACACAACGAAACTGCTGACCTCACTTCCGAGTCTTATGCCGCACGATGGCCGCAACTGTGATTCCGCGCCGAGCAAAGACCCCGGCAAGACAATCAAGCTGCCCGTCAAATCAACATCAGGAGACTGGATTTCGATGACGCCGTTCTTCAGCCCGGTCGCATCAATGATGCTGTCCGATCCAAAAAACCCTTGCGAGACAATAGTGATGTCGCCTCCTTGACCGAACGGAGCGCTGGCGTTGATTTCGCTTTGGTTCAAAACGGCAAACGGAGGGTCAACAGTGATGTTACCTCCGTTTCCGCTCACGGATTGCGCGCTCAATGTGCTGTTGAGAAAATATACCAACTGGCCGGCCTTCAGTGTGATGTTGCCGCCGAGTTGATCGGCCAGCGCGGATATTCCGCCATTGAAGACCTGAATTGTCGAGCCGGCCTCGGCGTCGATGTTGCCGCCGCTGCTGAAGACCGCTGACGCGCTGAGCGCGCTCTGATTGCGCAGCGTCAACGACTCATCCAATCTGAGCTTGATGTCGCCCGCGAGGCCGCTGCCGATTGTGGACGTTCTGATGCCGGCATCGTTATCGAGAGTCAATGTCGTCGCTTCAATGTCGATCTTCCCGCCGTTGCTCTCTCCTTTCGATGAAGCCAGAATCTCCGAACCGTTCAACACATCGATTGATAGGCCGCCGGAACTGCCGCGTCTGATCGTGATATCGCCCGCCGGCGAATTGCCCTCCACGCCGGAGTCGTTTGCGGCGACGATCTGTGAATTCCCATTCATCTGCAGCGAGTTGGCCGTGAGCATGATGCTGCCGCCGGGAGCGAGACCGTCGGTCTCGGCATTGATCTTGGAAGCGCTGTTCACGCCAATGGCGTCGGCGGTGATGTTGATGTTTCCGCCCGCGCCCGAACCGCGCGTTTGCACGTTGATCTCCGCGCCGTTGAACAGATCGAGCGTGTCGGTGGTGACAGTAATGTCGCCACCCCGGCCACCGTTCTCTTCCCGAAAAGTTCGGGCGCGAATGCCGGTGAACAGGATCGAGCTTTGCATGTCGAGCCGGATGGAAGAGGCCGTCACATCAATCCTGCCGCCGTCACCCGTCCCGAAAGTATCAGCAGCGATGACGGCGCCGTTCAGAACTTGCAGCGAAAGCAATCCCGACGGGCCCGGTTGGATCACAATATTGCCCGCGTTCCCCCCGCCATCTCCGAGCAAAGTTGATACGGCGATGCCGGTCAGTTGCGGCGATCCCCCCGAGTCCAGCATGATCCAGTCGGCAGTCACAAAAATGCTGCCGCCATCGGCAGGGCCACCGGTCGCGGAAGAGATGCGCGCGCCGTTGCGAACGTCGAGGGAGCCGGTGTTGATCGTAATGGTGCCGCCGTTGCCGTTCCCGCTGAGAGCATCGGCATGCATTCCCAGATTGCCCGTGCCTTGTCCATCCAAGACGATTTGGTCGGCGGTGACGTCGACGCCACGCCCGTTCAAATCTCCGAGAGTGTCCGCGATGATCAGGGACTTAAGCACCATCAGCTTGCCGCCGCGAATCACCACTTGGCCACCGCCTTGCCCTTCCACATTCACCAGCGATGAATTCTTCAGGTCAATTTCGCCTTGCTGCGTGAATGCGCTGATGTCCGGCAGCGCAGCGCCCAAATTCGCAGCTTCGAGCGCCACTTCGCCCGGTGATTTGACGCTGACCAGATTGACTCGTCCGCCGGGTGCTTGGATCGTTCCGCCGTCCACGCTGATATCGCCCCCGACCATCGAGAAGCTCTTTCCACCCGGTACGCTCAGGGTGCTTTGCTGAGCAGAAATAGAACCGGGATTGCTGCCCAGAAACCCAAACGCGCTGACCGGCGCCGTGTTCAACACCGAATCATCAGCACCGAGACTCGCCACGAAGCTGGCGTCACCCAGCTTGATGTAGTCAGCCGTCGTCGCGACGAACGCGCCGCTCACATCCACTTGCGCGTGTTGCCCAAAGATGATGCCGTGCGGATTCATGAAAAACATGTTTGCTTTATCAATGGTTGAGCGAATCGTGCCATCAATGGACGAAGCGTATGCGCCGGTGACGCGCGACAGAATATTTTGGATGTTGGCCGGCCCGGAAAACGTGGCGACATCGCCGTTGACCAAGTCGAATTGGCTGAAGCTGTGAAAGAGATTGTTGCCGACGGCCCGGCCATAATCGGCGGTGATGTTGTAGCCCGGCCCGGTCAGGTTTTCGCCCCGGTGATTGTCGAGCGTGGCGTCTCGGGCGACTTGGGCGCGGGACGCAATTGGCAACAAGAGAACGATCGAGAGCTTTAACAAGAAGCCGCGATTAAGGGTCACGCCTTTCATTCCCTCACTCAGCACGTTAACCATCATCTTAGAGGACTCCATTGCGAATGCAAGCCAAACTCTTGCGCGTCCAGCCTTCCGTCCTCCCCGATTAGGAAGCGTCCTTTCCTTTCGCCGATTCTTATGTGTGTTCATGTCGCGCAGCTCGATTGTCTCCGCTGACACTTCCCTTCGCACAGGCGGTGCCAGCCTTCGTCAATACGGCGTAACCTCTTCGTCTCCAAACGAATTGCGTTACTTCCCGAAAAACCAGCGGCACAAAGGAAACACCTCGGTTGTCCACGCGGTTTACAGCAAACCCGGTATCCAGGCACAAACGGGTGATGACAACGCTGTTGACGCGGCTGTCCACATTGTTGACACAAGCGGCGTTCAACGGCGGCGGCCCCGTGGCGCCGGCCAAGACCGGGCGCTCCGCGCGTCCCTCCAAGCGGCAGGCCCTTGAAATTACTGGCCTCGGCGGTGGTGTCCACGCAGTTGACAGTACGCGAAAAGACTGTGAACTTCGTTCACACGGGGTAAATATCGCTGATTTCCTAGGACAATCCACTGTTTGCCGGTAGTTCAGGAGGCGGTGCCGGATTCGATTGTCAACGTCGTGGACAGTCCAGCAGTCCGACCGGATGGCTGGCCTCGATCACAGGTTTGGATTCGTAAAATTTTATCGGGCTGACCATCAAGCGTTTGCAGAGTATTCCGGGAGACGATTCCGGTCGCTGGCACGGCCATTGCGAATGCTATTTTCCGCAATGAAGACCGAAAGCAAAAAGAACCAAGCGAAGGGGAAAGCCATGAACAACCAAAACAACTACGACGGGCGCCACATGGATCAAAACGCGGTGATTGCGCGCGGCTGATCCGGTCGACCTGAGCTTTCTTGATTTCGCAGGCAGTTGGGGGGGGGCCGACTTCGAAAGGAATCGGCCCAAGGTTCTGAGAAAAATAAATTTGTGGAGGTCGGGATGTCTGACCAAGCTTTGCTCAATGAATACGTGCAAACAACCGAGTCGCGATGGTCTTCTCTCCCCACGAGAAACCGCCGGCACCATCAATCCGCCTGCTATGCCAGCGCGCATATCGGCTTGTAACAAGCCGGGGAAATACCTCGACTTCTGGGTGAATTCCTGCTTTAGTCACCAGCGAGAAGCGGGTGGCCGGTCGGAATTTTTTTGTATGGGCAAAAGGGTTGTCGCAGTGAACCGTCAACGCAACCATTTCTCCGCCATTCGCGGGCTGCTGATCTGTGCCCTCGTTTTGATTGCACCTGCCGCCCGCGCCGCCGTCAATAACTGGATCACGACCGGTTCCGGCACATGGGATACGCCGGGCAATTGGTCGTTGGGAACCGCGCCCTCAATCAGCGACAGCTTTGATAACATTACCACCGCCGTTACGAAGACTGTCACGCTCACTAATACCAGCGGCTCCGCGTTGACGATCAGCAATCTGCAAGTGTCGGCCTCCGCGACTTTCACCAACACACTTTTGGTAACCACAGGGGGCAGCGGCACGCCGTTCCGGCTTTTCGGTACGGCGTTCGTGGGAGCAAACGGCATACTGGACATCTACAACTCTAACTTCCGCGTCGATTCGATCGGGCTTGGTGCCGGCAGCCCTGCTCTGCGGGTTGACGGAACATTCTTGATCAACGGTAATGGCGGTCAGACCACGGTGACGAATGGGTCGATCTGGGTAGGCAACACCTTAACCCAGTCGAATTCAACCACCTTGCTGGCGCGCGAGATTGCGGTAGCTCAACCTCCCGGGCAAGCGACCTTCACGATGGCCGGTGGCACGGCGAATCTCAGTTCTTATCTGGACATCGGTACGTCCAACGGCGCCGTCGGCACAGTCCGGCTCACGGGCGCCGCGCTGTTGTTGGTCACGAATGCGTCGTCACCGACGACCATCGGCAATTTCGCCACCGGCCAACTGATCATGTCTAACGCCACTTGGCGCGCCAATCGGGTGCAGATCGCGCTCAATGCCGGCTCGCAAGGCACGCTCACGATCCTCGGCAACTTTTCTACCAACGTCTTCTCCGGTGGCCTCTACATCGGCTCCGCCGCCGGTCGCACCGGCACCGTCTGGATGTCCGGCAACTCACTCGTTGTCACCAACACCGACATCACCCTCACCAACCTCGCCACGCTCGTCGGCGTCAGTGGCTTCGGACGGATGACCCAGTCCAACGGCACCTGGCAGACCAGCGGTGTGTATGTCGGGCTGAATCCCGGCTCGGCGGGCACGCTGACCGTGGCCGGCGGCATCGCCAATCTTTCGCAAAACTTGGCCGTGGGCATGGACGCCAACGCGACTGGCACCGTGTGGGTGACCGGCGGCCAACTCACCAAGACCATTTATAACGGTTTCGGGACGGCTATTGGTTTCTCCGGCGTTGGCCAGATGACGGTGTCCAACGGCACTTGGACGGCTCAAGGGGGCAACCTGATGGTCGGCTACGACACCGGCTCACAGGGAACGCTGACGATCGCAGGAGGCACCAATACGGTGACCGATACCGGATACGACATGGAGATTGGATCTTTCTTTAACGCCACCGGGGCGGTGTGGGTGACCGGTGGCAGGCTTGTCGGAACCAACGATAACACGAGGATTGGCCAGAATGGCACCGGTCAGATGACGGTGTCCAATGGAACATGGCTGGCACGCGGTGTCTTTCTTGGCGGAAACACGACGGCGCTGGGCACACTGACGGTGGCGGGTGGAACGAGTGACTTTTCATCAGACTTGGGCATTGGGAGTTCCTCAGGCTCAACCGGCACGGTGTGGATCACTGGTGGCGAGGTGGACGTGACGAACAGCGCTGCCGCGGCGACGACGATAGTCGGCGATTTCGGCATCGGCGTGTTGACTCTGTCGAACGGCACCCTGCGCACCTGCAATCTCGTCGTCGGCCGCTCCGGCGGCAGCGGCGTCGTGACCGTGAACGGCGGGGCTCTGCTCGTAACGAACTGTAGCGTTATCGAAATCCGCAAGGGAACGCTGACGCTCAATGGCGGCGTACTGGCGACGACCACGTTGCTCGTCACCAACTTGAACGGCATCGTAGTCTTCAATGGTGGCACTCTGAACAGCGGCGGCTCGTCCGTGATCAACGGCCAAACTTTTGTCATCGGCAGCGTCTCGAACCCGGCGACCATGAACTTGCTTGGCGGCACACACACGTTCGCCAACGGCTTGAGTATCGCCGCGAGCGGGACGTTGACCGGTTCCGGCGTGGTCGCCGGCTCGGTCACCAATGCGGGCGCGATCCGGGCCGACGGCGGCACCTTGGTTTTCTCAGGGCCGAACACCGGGACGAACATCACCTTGACCGGCGCGGTCACGGTTACCAATGGCGGAGCCATTGTCTTTACCGGGACGGATTTCTGGACGCTCGGTACCGCCGTGGCTTACGGTGCCGGAGCGTCGGGCGGCGCGATCATCTCCAGCAACGGCGGCCTCGCGCGGACGTTGTTCCTCAATCATCCAGTCTTCCGCAACAACAACAGCACCCTAATGGTCGTCGGTGGCAACGACCTGAACTACGGGCAGATCGGTGGCGATTTGACCAACACCTACGTCATCACCGGCAACGGGTCTTTGACGGGCGAGTTCGGCGGTAACAATCTCGCCATTCTCAACCAAGGTACGATTGCGTCGCAACCCGGTAGCGCTCTCGTTTTGGACCCGCGTGACGCCTTCAATCTCGGCGGCGTGCAGAACAAATCGAACGGGACGTTGGTGGTGGCCAACAGTGGCACTTTCGTCATCCGACGGACGGACAATGCCTGGAACAACGCGTTCGCCGCTTTTCCGACCAATTCGGGCACGATCCTCATGCAAGGCGGTATACTGCGGGGAGAAAGTACCAATACCGTCACTGGAGCCAATGGTGCAGCCAGCCGGTATGTGAATGGCAGCACTGGCTTGATTCTAGGCTGCGGCACGATTCAGAACTTCGCAACCGTGCTGAACAACGGCACCATCCTTGCCAATTGCACCGCATTGACTATCGGCGGCACCGTGACCAACAACGGATTCATCATCGCGACGAATAGTAACTTGAGCATCACCGGCCCCGTGGCCGGGTCGGGAATCTTTGTGACTGCGGGCGGTGTCTCGCCCGGAACCATCACGTTTAGTAGCGGCACCATCAACCCGAGCGTGCTTTTCAACACGGGCGGAACGTTTCGTGTCTCCGGCGGCACCGTGACTTTCAGTGGCGGGTTCACCAACGTCGGCGGACTGGTCATCTTACCGGCGTCAACCTTGATCCTCCAATCCGATCTCTTCATTGATGGCGTGACCGGCTCGACGGGAAACGTTTCCGTGACCAATGCCAATCTGCTGGTGAATGGAAACACTTACGTGGGCTTCTCCAGTCCCGGTAATCAGCTCTCCATCCTTAGCAGCGGTCCCGGCGCTCTGGTCAGCAATGGGTTTGGCTTTGTCGGATTCAATCCCGGCAGCAGCAACAATACCGTCCTTATTTCCGGACCGGGTGCGCGCTGGTTGAACAACGGCGACCTGATCATCGGCGTCAGCGGTCGCAGCAACCGCGTTACAATCGCCGCCGGCGGCCGCGTGGACAGTGTCAACAGCGTCATCGGCAGCAATTCCACCGCCAATGCCAACACCGTCATCGTCACCGGAAGCAACTCGGTGTGGAATACCACCAACCTTGTCATCGGTGTCGCAGGTTCCGACAATCTGCTGAGTGTCAGTAACTCGGCCAGAGTCAATGTTTCGGGAATGTTCACCGTCGCAGCCGGAGACACCACGAACCGTATCCAATTAGTGGATGGCGGTACGCTCAACGCCGCCACGGTCTCAGTGGGCGGCACGAGCGCGGGTCACGCGGACTTTGTTGTGACGAATGCAACCACAGCTCTCTCCAACCTTGTGGTCGGCATTTCAGGTAATTCCACCGGCATTGTAACTGTCAGCGACGGAACACTCAATGCCAGCGGCGACATAACTCTGGGCGAACTGGGTAGCTTGAAAATTGGCTCGGGCGGCTCGGTGAACCTTCCCGGCTCCAACAGCGTGATCTCGGTCAATTCAACCAATTCGCTGACAGTGCAGGGTGACGTTCAGCCAGTGCCCGTGCTGGACATTCCCAACGGGCAGATCAAAATCGGTGTGGCTTTCAATGGCACGATGAACTTGGACGGCGGCATCGCCAACTGTGCGGAGGTGATCGTGGGCGACACCGTCCTAGGCACCTGCCGCATGAGTGGTGGCACTATGACCGTCTCCTCGAAACTGGAGGTGGGGAACAATGCGGGTTCCACAGGAGTTGTTTGGGTGGCTGGTGGGACATGGGAGTCTGCCAGTTTGTCCACCATAGGCAAGAATGGCCTCGGCCAAATGACAATTTCAAACGGCGTGGTAACTCTGGCACGCGTCGCCCTAAGCGCCAGTCAGAATCCGGGCACACTTACAGTAGCTGGCGGGTTTTTATTTTCCACCAACGTGATCGTCGGTTCCGCCGCCAATTCCACCGGCACCGTCTGGATCACGGGCGCTGAACTTGGTATCACCAATGCCAGCACCGTTGCTCAACTGATTGTCGGCCAGGCCGGAGTGGGGGGCGGTGGTCGGGGTACGGTCGTCCTAAGTAACGGCGTGGCAGTGTTGGATCAACTGGTGGCTACCAACGGCGCAAAAAGCATTTTCTCGTTCGTCGGCGGCACCCTGAGAGTCCGCAACACGATCGTTGCCAACGGTGCGCAGTTCGCGGTGGGCGACGGGACAACCCCAGCCGCGCTGAATTTGCTGGGCGGCTCTCACAGCTTCGCCAACGGCCTGAAAGTTTCTGCCAACGCGACGCTGTTTGGCTCGGGCACAGTCGGCGGCGTCGTGGACAACTTCGGCGTCATCTACGCCGACGGTGGCCCGTTGAACTTCGGCACTGTCAACAACCACGGCATCATCGTCACCAACAATATGACGTTCATCCAACTGATCAACGTGGGCGGTCAGTTGTTGGATGCAGCGGCTGACGCTGACGGGGACGGGGCCAACAACCTGAGCGAAGCCGTCGCCGGCACCAATCCAACCAACAGCGCATCGTGCTTCCGCATTCTCTCCGTGGCTCGCGAAGGCAACGACGTTCGAGTGAAGTGGAGCACTGCCGGCGGCAGGAAGTACGTGCTGCAGGTCAGCACGGGCGTGAACGCTAGCTACTCCAACAACTTCACCGACCTCAGCCAAGTGATCTCCGTGCAGGGCGCGGTCGAATCCACCACCAATTCCCTCGACTTCGGCGCCGCCAATATCCCTGCCCGCTACTACCGCGTCCGGCTGGTGCCGTAGCGTTCGTTGATTTCATGGGATCGATGGTCAAATTGCGGTTGACTGGGAGTGGCAAGTTCAAGCTCTTGCTGACGGCGGCACTTTGCTGGAGTGTCGGCTTGGTCAACAGTGAGGCAAACACGTTCATTTGGACCAATCAGACTGCAAGCGGTCAATTTTCCGACTTTGCCAAGTGGGACCCGACCGGCATTCCCGGCGCGAACGACCAAGCCAACTTCACCAACAATTTTGCGTACACGCTGACCTCCTTCCTGGAGACAGGCAGTCTCACGTTCAACGGCAGCAGCGGCACAGTCACTCAAGACATCGGAGCCGGCACAACCTGGCACGTGAGCAACTGCGTGTTCGTGGCTGCCGGCAACAATACGACAGCTACGGTGGTGAACGCCAGCGGCTTGCTGGCGGTGACCAACCTAAACAACACCGCGAGCTTGAGTCTTGGCCAAGGCGCGGCCTCATTGGGTCGGCTCATCGTGAGCGGCGCGGCCACCACGGCGCGAGTGGACACACTCATCATTGGTAATTCCGGCATCGGTCTGATGACAGTCTCCAATAGCGCGATTCAGGTCAGAAACGTGACCGTCGGTTCGCTCGCCGGTTCGAGGGGCACGATGGCGGTCGCCGGCGGCAGCACGAAAGTGGCCTCCAATCTAGTTGTCGCCACCACGGCCAATTCCACGGGCAACGTTGTCGTGACGAGCGGCGGCACGCTCGCCGTCACGAATGCCGTGTTAGGCGTCGGCAACACGGGCACAGTGGTCGGCGGCGGCGGCGTGGGCGACGTCATGGTCTCCAACGGCACGGTGCTCGCCTCCACCATTTTGCTGGGCAGCACAGCAGGAGGACAGGATAGCTTGACCATTCAATCGGGTGGTATGGTGAGCTTTCCCGGCTCGAATGCCTTGCTCTCCGTCAATTCACTGACGGTGCAGGGAGGCGCGCTGCCGGTGGGCGTGCTGGACATGGTTAACGGCACGATCAAAGTCGGCGTGGTTTCCAACGGCACGATGACCGTGGACGGCGGCATCGCCAACTGCGCGGATGTAATCATCGGAGAGGACACGCTGGGCACCTGCCGCATGAACGACGGCACCATGACCATGTCTTCAGCGCTGACGGTGGGTAACGGTCCCGCCTCCATGGGCCTGATTTGGATGAACGGCGGGAACTGGCTGTCGAGCAGCCGGACGACCATCGGCAACAATGGCGTGGGCCAGATGACGATTTCCAACGGCACCATCACGTTGCCGCGTGTCGTCGTCAGCGGCATCGGCACCAGCGCCAACCCGGGCACGTTCACGATTGCCGGCGGCGCGGTGTACTGCACCAATCTGGTCGTCGGGTTCGATCTGAATTCCACCGGCACGGTCTGGGTCACCGCCGGCAATCTCAGCGTCACCAATGCCGGCAGCACGGCGCAACTGGTCGTCGGCCGATCCGGGCGTGGCGCGTTGACGTTGTCCAATGGGACACTGATCGCCGATCAACTTTTGGTCACCAACAGCACCAAGAGCACCTTCTTGCTTGTTGGCGGCACCCTCAGGACACGCAACACGACCGTTGCCAACGGGGCGCAGTTCGTGGTGGGAGACGGTGTTACCGCGGCCACACTCCATTTGCTTGGTGGTGTCCATTCCTTCGGTAATGGGCTGCGTATTCGCTCCAGCTCTGTGCTCAGCGGCTGCGGCACCATCAACGGCAACGTGATCGTGGACGCCGGCGGTACCGTGCTGGCGGATTGCGGTGGCACGCTCACCTTCACCGGTATCCTCACCAACAACGGTCTCATGCGCGCCAGCAACGGCACCGTTCTCGAATCCTACAGCTCGGTCGTCAACAACGGCCTCATCGACGTCATGACCGGCGCGACGAACTTCCACTCCACGTTCATCAACAACGGCAGCGTCGCCGACGCCTCCTATTTCCGGGTGGTCAGCATCGTGAAGCAAGGCAATGCCGTCAACATCACCTGGACGACTGTCGGCGGCCGGAGCAATGTCGTGCAATTCACCGCGGGAATCGGCGGCAGTTATTCCAACAACTTCAACAATCTCAGTCCCACCATCGTCATGCCCGGCGCCAGCCTTGGTCAGACCAACTACCTCGACATGGGGGGCGCGACCAACCGTCCCGCCCGCTACTACCGCGTTCGACTGGCGCCCTAAGCCAACTGGGCGTCAGAGAAATTGTCAGGGAAGGATCGTGGAAGAATACTGGAGTATTAGTCTTGCTCCAGCCCGAAGACACTGCACAATTGCTTAGGAAAGCCGACGGTTCAAAGGCGCGACTCCTACCCAGTACTATGTAAGAACTCATACGCTCCAAATTGGTGTGAGCTTCGTGTTTTGGAGCCGAGTATCTGCGACAATCCGGGACAAACTGAGACTGAATCTTGTGAGCCTAGTTGTGAACATGCCTCCATTTCGACCAAGCCGGTATTGCAAATTCATTAGGTTCGAGTCCTAGCGAGGCAGCCAATTTTCCGCTTTCCTTCAAGATTTTGGGTTGACTCAAAGCCGAGCTCGCGCCATTCTGATCGTACGGTTTCACCAAGGAGGAGCCGTGGTTAAGTTTCGCTGCCCGCATTGTGGGCAAAAAATTGGTGTCAACGACGAAGGCATTGGCGTCGCCATTTCCTGTCCCACGTGCGTGGCCAGTATCACGGTGCCCGCCCAAACGGACTTGGAGTTTCCTGCGCCAGCGCCCCGCTCCATCCATTCGCCGCTCACCCCCGTCGAATTGCTTGGCTCCGTCAAAACGAGTGAACCATTACGCCGGGATGAAACACTCGTCGCACCGGAACGCAACGGAAAGACAGCCGCGCTGCTGCGAGCGGAATTGCGACCGCACTTGGCGCGGTTGATGATGGACAAGTTCGTGCGCGCCCTTTTCTCGCAGCGCGCGCATCTGTTGGAAACGCAGCAAGCCTCCACCGAGCGCGTCGCCGACATGGAGCAGCGTTTGATCAAAATCCAGGTGTTGCTGCAGGCGCGCCTCAATGCCTACGCCAAACGCGTCGAGGAATTGGACAGGCAACTCGCGCAGGCACAAGAGGAAAACCGCGAACTCATGCGCGCGAAGTTTCAGTTGGCCAAGAAGGTCGTGGAACTGGAAGCCCGGCAACAGACGCGCGTGGATTTACGAGACGCGGGTTTTCTGCTGCGTGCGTAGCGCCTGCTCGTAGCACTGCAACGCTTCGCTGTAGCGTTCCAGCCGGTTGAACACCCCGCCCTTGCACAAGTACGCCATCGTCATCGCGTTGTCCGCCGCAATCGCGCGGTCGTACGCGTCAATCGCTTCGTCCAACCGGCCCAATCGTTCCAGCGCGGCACCCTTGCGAACGAAAGCTTCGGCGCTCGTTGGGTCGAGATTGATCGCCTCATCAAAACATTCCAGCGCGGTGTCGGCCTGTTGCAGGTTCAACAGCGCCTGACCTTTGCCCAGCAGTAACGCCACCCGTGCGGCGGTGTCTGAGCCGGCGCGCGCCGCGGCCGACATCTCGGCCTCGAGGTTCTCCACCGGTGGCGTCTCACTCTGCTCGGTCGGGCCGGGCTGCGCGGTCGTTTCCAGTTCGTGGATGCGTTTCTCCAGCCGTTCGACCGCGCCGAGGAAACGCGCGCTGGATTGCTCGGCGGGATTGAGTATCGCCAGATTCGTCTCCCCGGCGCCGAGCGCGCCCGCGGCCGCGTAGGCCTGGCCGAGCGGAACGCCGGCAGGATGCATCGCCGCGGCCTCGGTGCGCCGTTGCATCGTGCGCAACAGCAGCAGCGCGATGATCAACATCCCGATGAATCCCACGCCAGAAAAAATGCCAACCACGATCAACGTGAACCGGTGCGCACTCTGCATGGTTTCGATTTCGTGATCGCGCTGGGCGTTGACGGCCTGTTCGATACGGTTGAAGCGCGCCTCCATCGCCTCGGCGGTTCGTTTGGCCGCGGCCTCGGCGTCTTGCCGGGCTTGCTCGATGGCGCGCAGCGTGTCCTCCTGCTGCTTCTGCAACTGCTCGTAGGATTGGATGACGTGCTGCGACCAGGCGGCATCGGCCGCGACGTTCGTGTTGGACGAAGACACAGCTTGAGATTGCGCGGTGGTGGCCAACGCGCAAAGGACGACCCAGCAGGACGCAATGCCTGCCCCGACAAATCCCGAACAATAACGTTGACGCATATCTCGGGGCTCCCCGCCGCGAACCGTAGAAAAAACCTCCCGCAAATGCAACCTGAAAATTAGCACCAGCATGGCGAACCGTTGACAGATGCGCGGCACAAACCTATAGTCGCGGCGAAATTTTTGTCACAAGGAGAAAGCGTTCGTGCCTGAAATCGCCTACGTGAACGGGGAGTTCCTGCCTCTCGACCGCGCGATGATCCATGTCGAGGACCGTGGCTTCCAGTTCGGCGACGCCGTGTACGAAGTCGTCCGGACCTACGCCGGCAAGCCGTTTGCCACGGAGGAACATTTGGCGCGGCTGTTTCGGAGCCTGGACGCGATTGAGTTGCGACACCGCTTCGCGCCCGGGGAACTGAAAACGCTCATCGCTGAAGCCGTGCAGCGTGCCGGGTTTTCCGAAGCCGTGGTTTACATTCAAATCACTCGTGGCCACGCGCCGCGCCATCGGGGCTTCCCTTCAGATGCGGTGCCGACGTTGGTGATGACGGTGCGCGAGCTGGTGCCGTTGTCGCGCGACGTGCGCGAGAACGGGCTGACCGTTATCACGCTTCCCGACAACCGCTGGGCCCGGTGCGACATCAAGAGTGTCGCGCTCCTCGCCAATATTCTCGCCTATCACGCGGCGAAGGATGCCGGCGCGCACGACGCGATCTTCGTTGACGCCGACGGCGCCGTGACGGAAGCGACGGCGGGAAATGTGTTCGTGCTGGGCGCCGGGCAACTGCGGACGCCGCCGAAATCGCCGAAGATTCTGGCCGGGGTGACCCGCGAGAAAATTTTGCAGGCAGCCGGCGCGATCGGGCTGGGCGTTGCCGAGGAGCGCCTCGCAAAAGCGGATTTGCTGAAAGCGGAAGAAGTTTTTCTGACAAGCACGACCGCCGAAGTGGTGCCGGTCGTATCGGTGGACGGGAAGCCGGTCGGCACTGGAAGGCCGGGGCCGGTAGCGCAGCGGATTTACGAGCAATTCGTGCGCATGTTCGCGTCGGCGTGACGGCTACGGAGTCGGCGCGTCGGCCGCGAGAACGTAGCTGGCCGGGATGGTCTTTTCTCTTGCGGAGCTGGGCAAGCCTGCCGCTGCCGGGGTGATGACGACGAAGTTCTTCAGTTTGTTGGCAGCGGCGACGGTGTCGACGTTCTTCGGAACAATTACATGAGCTTCGCGTTGGTCGATCTCACGAGAGTAGTCGTACGTGGTGTTCAGCGTTTCCAACTGGCCATAGAGTTTCTTGAGCCGCAGGTCGCGCTCCTGCTTGGCGAGGACAATGACCTGCCGGCGGGTTTTGAGGTTGTCCAACTGGGCGGCCGCGCGCAATCGCGACTCGTAGTCGGTCTGAATCAACTGGCTTTGGAGCTGGCGGAACGCTTCCATCAAAAGCGAAAAGGCCGAGTCTCGATTTCGCAGTTCTGAGACGGGATCGGCCCTTTTCTCGGTCTCGGGTTCCCCACGGAAATCCTCATCGGTAAAATCTGCGGCCTTCGTCGGTGAGAACAGCATCAACACCAGCGTTAGCCCTAGCGCCAACCCCAATATTTTCATAGCTTCTGGGCTAATAGCGCGTTCTATGCCAGTCCGTCCCGGGCCGAGATGGGAGCGTTTCTTGACAAGCAAAGCGGGCTTGCTATGATGCGCGGCTTCTGAAAGACTCACTTCGATGAAACGGACCTATCAACCGTCGAAGATTCGACGGCAACGAAGATTTGGATTCTTGAAGCGGACGCGCACCAAGAGTGGTCGTGGGATTCTGCGCCGCCGCCGGCGCAAGGGTCGCAAGCGACTGTCGGTGTGACGCCCGGCCGCGCGCTTCCGCGGAGGCCAGGTTGCATGGACGCAACACATTTCCGAAAAGCGAACGCCTTCAGTACGGCTGTCAATTTCGCCGCATCTACGCCGAGGGGCGAAGAACGGCCGGCCGGCTGGCCGTTCTGTGCGTGCTGGCCGAGCGACCGTCCAGCGCCGCCCGCGCCGTCGGCATCGTGACCAGCCGCAAGGTCGGCAGCGCCGTGGAGCGCAACCGGGCGCGACGGCTGTTGCGTGAAGCCTACCGGCTGAACAAACATAAATTGAAAGACGATTTGCAGATGGTCATCATCGCCCGCGCCGCCATCCGGGGGAAACGCCTTCCGGATGTCGAAGCTGATCTGCTGGCTCTGTTCAACGCGGCGGGAATCATGGTCGAATCGTGATGAAACGAATACTTCTGGCCCTTATTCGGGCTTATCAACTGTTGTCGGCACCGTTCTGGATGTTGCTCGCCCCGCCGGGCGGACGGTGCTGCCGGTTTCATCCGACGTGCTCCGCCTACGCGCGCGAGGCGATTGAAAAATTCGGCGCGGCGCGCGGTTCGTGGCTCGCGTTGAAACGGTTGTCTCATTGTCATCCGCTCCACGAAGGCGGGTGTGACCCGGTGCCGCAGCGATGATGGACAAACGTACACTGTTGATCGTGGCCGCCTGCCTCGTCGCGCTGATCGGCTGGCAAAAACTGGTGGACAAGATTTATCCGCCGAAACCGAAACCACCCCGGCCACCGATGGCGGCGGCGACGAACGTCGTACCGGCGGAAGCCACGGCACCGGCCACCAATGTTGCGGCGGCGATTCAGCCGGCCACCATCGAGTCCGAGCCTGAAAAGCCGCGGCTGCCGGAACAGATCAAAATGCTCAGCAATGAATTTATCCGGGCCGAATTCACGAGTTGGGGCGGCGGCATCCGGCAAGTCGAGTTGCTCAAGCACAGAGCGAACGGTCACGGCAACGTCGTGCTGAACGGTCCCGGGCTGGCGCCGGCACTGGCGTTGCAGAACGTGGCCGGCGCGGGGACGAACGACGCTTTTGACATCGAACAGCCCGACGCGAAGACCGTTGTGGCGCGGACGCGAACCCGGTCGGGCATCGAGGTTCGCAAGACCTTCGTGCTGGGCGGCGACTACGTGGTGACCGGCCGCGTGGAGATTGTCCGTCGCGCCGACAGCGAGACAAGCACGCAGACCGTTGCTGTCGTTTTGGGAACGGCCACAATCGCCAATGCGAAAGAGTTGCCGACATTTCTTGGTGTGGACCGGTACGCAGCGGGCAAGTTTCAGGACCGCAATCTAAAAACCATCCAGAAGAATGAGGCGAAAGGCGAGAACCGGGAAGTAGTGGAAGCGACATGGGCGGCGGTGAAGAGCCAGTTCTTCACCATGGTGTTAACGCCGGCCACGAACGCCGTGGCCGTCACTTTTGACGCGGTGGAACTGCCGGTGCCGGCGGATTGGAAATCCAAAGAGCCTCCGCATGGATTGACCGGCTCGTTGGAATTGCAGCCCAACGATGTGACGGGTGGAGTGGACCGGTACGATTTCACGTTTTACGCCGGGCCGAAGGAGTACGACCGGTTGGCGGCGCTCGGCAAGCATCAGGAAGAAGTGATGCAGTTTGGGTTCTGGGGCGCGATCAGCGTGGTGCTGCTGAAGAGCATGAAGTTTTTTTACAGGCTCATCCCGAACTACGGCATCGCGATCATCATCATCACCATTCTCATCAAACTGCTGTTCTGGCCGATCCAGGCCAAGAGCATCCGCTCGATGAAGGAAATGCAGAAGTTCCAGCCGCTGATGGCCAAGCTAAAAGAGAAGTACAAGGACGACGCGCAGAAGATGAACGCGGAGATGATGAAGCTGTACAAAGAGCACAAGGTCAACCCGTTCTCCGGCTGCCTGCCGATGGTCGTGCAGATCCCGGTGTTCTTCGCGTTGTTCGCGATGTTGCGCAGTGCCATCGAACTGCGCGGGGCGCACTTTCTGTGGATCAAGGATCTTTCGCTGCCGGACACCATCCTCACCCTCGGCGGCTTGCCGTTGAATCCGCTGCCGCTCATCATGGTCGGCTCAATGATCTGGCAGCAAAAAATCACGCCGACCACCGCCGATCCGCAGCAGGCCAAGATGATGATGTTCATGCCGCTGATGATGCTGCTGTTCTTCTACAACGCCAGTTCCGGTCTCGCCTTGTACTGGACGGTGCAGCAGTTCCTGTCCATCGCCCAGCAATGGTGGAGCTTGCGCCAGCAGGGAACATCCCCGGCTACCGTCCCACTTGGCGCTGGAAAAACCAAATGAAGCACGCTAGAATACCGGCAGCTTGGGCACAATCGGGCGTCGCAGTTGCCTCGCGCAAGGCGCGGCATCCGAACGCCTCCAACACAGGAGCATCGCATGGAAACACCAGCCGTACCCTCCTCCGCACCGACTCCAGCCACGTCCGCTGATCCCCGGGAAATTCTACAAAAAATGCTCGACGGCCTCGGTCTGCACACCAAGGTCGAGCAACACACCGTTGACAGCACGACCCTGCTGCACATCGCCACCGCCGAACCCGGCCGCCTCATTGGCAAAGGTGGACAGACCCTCAGCCAGCTTCAGTTCCTCGTCAACCGCATCCTTCAACGCGCCAACGCCGACGCCCCGCGCGTGATAGTTGATTGCGAACGCTACCGCGAACGCCAGCGCGACGGCATCCTTCAAGGCGTTGCCGAAGCCGCCGACAGAGTGCGTCGCTGGGGCGACCCCGTTCAGATCGGACCATTCAGCGCCTACGACCGGCGGGTCATCCACCTCCACGTGCAGAAAGACCCCGAACTGGAAGCCATCAGCGAAGGCGAAGAAGACGGCGGCCGAAAAAGAATGATCATCCGCGTCCGGGCCAAACCCGGTGCTTGATCACTGCTTGAATCGTAGCAGGCGCATCGCGTTGAGAATGACGAGGACGCTGCTGAATTGATGGGCGATCGCGCCGCCGATCATGCCGAGGTGGCCGGTGGCCGCGCTCGTCACCATCACGACGTTATAGATCAATGCGAACCACAACCCTTGTTTGATGAGCAGGAGCGCCCGGCGGCTCAGGCCGACCGCGAACGCAATCTTCGAAAGATCATCGGCCATCAACGCGATGTCCGCTGCTTCGTGCGCCACATCGGTGCCGGTCACACCCATCGCAATGCCGACATCCGCTACGGCCAACGCGGGCGCATCGTTGACGCCGTCGCCGACCATCGCCACGCCGCCGTTGCGTCCCTCGCGCTTGAGCGATTCGATGTGCCGGGCCTTCTGCTCCGGCAACACTTCGGCCTGCACTTCGTCGAGGCCGAGCGCACCGGCAATCTGCATTGCCACGCGGCGATTGTCGCCGGTCAGCATCACCACTTTCTCGATGCCAAGTTGCCGTAAACCATTGATCGCTTCGTCGGCACGGGCGCGCACGGTGTCCGACACACAGATCGTGCCGCAGACCTTGCCGTCGTGCGCGACGACGACCGTGGTGTGCCCTTCGTCGTGATGCTCGTCCATATGCGCCGTGACATTTTCGCCGATCTCCACCTCGTTCTCCGTCATCAAGCCGCGCTGGCCGACGACGAGCTTCTGCCCGTTGTGCTCGGCCACCACGCCCCGGCCTTGATGCGCCTCGAACCGCGTCGGGTCCGCCGCCGACAGGCCGAGCGCTTCGGCTTTGCGCATGATGGCGCGGGCGACCGGATGCGAACTCATTTTCTCCGCCACCGCCGCCATCTTGACCAATTCCGCTTCGCTGTGTTCATCGAACCGGCTGACGTGCGCGACTTCCGGTTGACCGTGCGTGAGCGTGCCGGTCTTGTCGAAAACAATCGTGTGCAAGCGCGCCGCCGCTTCGAGATACTGGCCGCCTTTGATGAGCACACCCGCACGCGCCGCGCGGGCAATTGCCGCCATCACCGCCGTCGGCGTCGCCAAAATCAGCGCGCACGGGCACGCCACGATAAGCACCGTGATCGCGCGCGTGACATCGTGCGTGAACACAAACACCAGCACCGCCAGCGTGAGCATGACCGGCACGAGCCAGCCGGCGAACCGGTCGAGCGAGCGTTGAATCGGCGCTTCGCGTTGTTGCGCCGCTTCGACCAGTTGCGCGATGCGCGCCAGCGTCGTGTCTTCGCCGACGCGTTTCGCTTCGATGATCAGCGCTCCGGATTCAGCGAGCGAGCCGACGAACACTTCTTCGCCGGCAGCTTTGTCCACCGGCATGCTCTCGCCGGTCACGGCGGCTTGGTTCACGGACGCGGTGCCGCTGCGCACCACGCCATCCACGGGAATGCGTTCGCCGGCGCGGACGATGATAATGTCGCCGACCTGCAACTCGGAATTGGCGATTTCCACTTCCTGCGCGCCGCGGCGCACGCGCGCGGTGGCCGGTACGAGCGAGAGCAGGCTACCGAGGGATTTGCGGGCGCGCCGGGTGGTGTAGTTTTCCAGTTGCTCGCCGAGCAGCATGATGAAGGCAACTTCGCCCGCGGCGACAAACTCGCCGACCGATGACGCGGCGATGACGGCGATGGCGACGAGCACATCGGCATCGAGCCGGCGGGCCAGTAGTGCTTTGAGGGCGCGCCAGCAAATCGGATAGGCCGCGAGCACGGTGGCGGCAATCACCAGCGGCTTGAAACCGAGCGCCCAGCCGCCGAAGAGAATCAGGCCGATGCCGGTGGTTTTGAACAACTGCAGGCGCGCAGCGCGTTGCTCGCCGGCCGCGTCTTTGCGCGCCGGGCGGCAACTGCCGCAGCACGGCTTGTCCTTCTGGAAGCTCGGCGTGCTCATACTTTGTTTTTTGCAGTGTAAGAATAGCCCTGCGCGCCGGTAAAGTCGAGCGGGCGCGGCTGCAAGGGTGTGCTTGACGTTTTTGGGCGGGCGGCGGAATATAAGGGACACGCTTTCGCAAAGCACGACCCTCCTTGCGCGGCGTGCGCGTGAAGGCAACGGATGGCCTCGAAGTACAACGTCAAAGTCCAATATGCCGCCTGGGTGGCCGTGGTGAGCCTCGCCACGGTGGTGGTCATGACCGGCTTGCATTTGTGGCGCGAGATGAGTTCGCAGGAGGAAGTGACGCGGCAGCGGGCGGAGTTCTCGGCGAAAACCCTGGCGAAAGTGTCGGCAGCGGCTCTGGCGAGCAACGACACGCGCGCGTTGCCGGCCATCGTGGCCATGGCCGTCAGCGATGAGGAGGTTCTCTACAAACAGATCACGGACAAAGAGAACCGCGAGGCGTACCGGCCGGGTGTGGTGCGGAATTTGGATGCGCTGCTTTTGGTGAAGGAGCCGGTCATGGCCGGCACGAACCGCGTGGGCACGGTGGAGGTGGGCGTCGGGCGGGCGTCGATGAGCAAGCACCTGATGCAGACGGTGTTTGCGGATTTGGGGATCGGCGTGGTGCTGGTGGTGGGGGCGGTGGGATTGTCGCTGCTGGCATCGGGGCCGGTGGCCGGGGCGTTGAAGGAGTTGCGGGGGTTTGTGAAGCGGCTGGCGTCGGGCGAGTCGCGCGGGGAGCGATTGGAGAGCGATTTGGCGGAAGTGGACGAGGTGGGTTCGTTGTTGAACACGATGGTGACGCGGCTCGAAGAAGGGCAACGGTCGCAGTCCAACGCGCAGAAGGAATTGAAGGCGGCGCAGAAGGAGATGGACGAGTACACCTACGTGATCAGCCACGATTTGAAGGAGCCGCTGCGGGGCATCGAGGCGTTCAGCAAGTTCCTCGTGGAAGATTACCGGGACAAGCTGGACGACGAGGGGCGGCACCGGATCGACGTGATCCGCAACTCGGCGCTGCGGATGCAGCGGCTGATCAATGACCTGTTGAAATTCTCGCGCATGGGCCAGTTGAAAAATCCGATGACTCCGGTGGGCTTGAATGCGATGTTGATGCACGTGCGGTTGAATCTGCAGTTCGCGATTGACGCCAAGAAGGTGGATTTGCAGGTGGAGAAACTGCCGACTGTGGTGTGCGACGCGACGGCCATGACCGAGGTGTTTCACAATTTGATTTCGAACGCGATCAAGTACAATGACAAGCCGAGCCCGGTCGTGAAGGTCGGTTGCACGGAGAAGGTGAACGCGCAGACCGGCGCGCCCGAGTATGAATTCTACATTCGTGACAATGGCATGGGCATCAAGCAGGAATACTTCGACAAAATATTCCAGATTTTTCAACGGCTGCAGCGTGACGATGAAGGCACCGGCATCGGGCTGACCATCGTGAAGCGCGTGGTGGAGTGGCACGGGGGCCGCGTGTGGGTCGAGAGCGAATCCGGCAAGGGCGCCACGTTCCATTTCACGCTGCCCAAACGCGAAGTGAGCAAGACCGGAACGATCGTGGAACAACCGCAGAAACCTGCTCCCAAGGGAGGTGGCCAACTTGCATCCACCGTTTAACATTCTATTGGTGGAAGATAATCCTGCCGATGTGGAGATCGCCATGGAGGCGTTCCGGCGCAGCCACAAAGGCAACCGCATCTTTGTCTGCCGCGACGGTGAAGAGGCGTTGGATTTTCTCTACCAGCGCGGCCGCTTCGCCAAGGTGGGCAGCGCCCCGCGCCCCGACCTGATTCTGCTGGATTTGAATCTCCCGAAGAAAAGCGGCGCCGATGTCCTCGATCAGGTCAAGAAATGCGATCAGATGAGGAGCATTCCCGTCGTGGTGTTGACCACCTCTGACCGGGACGAGGACGTGGCGCGCTGCTACAAACTCGGCGCCAACAGTTACCTCGCCAAACCCGTGCAGTTTGAAGACTGTCTGAAGCTGGTGGATGAAATCCAGGAATACTGGCTCGACGTTTCCAAACTGCCGCCGAAGAGCATTTCGCCATGAATGCCGACGGCATCCCGCTGCTCATTGTCGAAGACAATCCGGTCTACGCGGAGATTCTGCAGCGCTTGTTGCCGACGCTGGGCGGGGAACTGCGGTTCGCCTCGAAATGGGTGGACACCGCCGAGAAGGCGCTTGAGGAGATCAAGAGCGATCATTACGAACTCGTGTTGCTGGACTACAAACTGCCCGGCGCTGATGGGTTGAGCGTGTTGGCGCACATTCGCGGTTTGCCGAAGGGCCGGCAACCGGCGGTCGTCATGCTGACCGGCATGGGCAACGAGGCCGTGGCCGTTGAAGCGATGAAGAGCGGCGCAATGGATTATCTGGCCAAGGACTATCTCGACGTGCCGTCGCTGATTCGCGCCATCACGACCGCGCTCGAACGCAAGCGGCTCGAAGAACAAGTCGCCCGTTACACCACCGAACTACGCGAGAAAAACGCGCAGATGGAAGCCGACCTCAACATGGCGCACGAGCTTCAACAGGCGCTCTTGCCGCACCAATACCCGAGTTTCCCGCGCACAGGCGCGCCGAAGGAAAGCGCGCTGCGCTTCTCCCACCGCTATCAGCCAACGGAAAAAGTCGGCGGCGATTTTTTCGACGTTTTGGCGCTCTCCGACACCGAAGCCGGTGTGTTCATCTGCGACGTGATGGGCCACGGCGTGCGCGCGGCGCTGGTCACGGCGATCATCCGCGCCCTGGTCGAGGAACTGACTCCGCTGGCATCCGATCCCGGTCAGTTTCTCACGCACATCAACCGCGAACTGCTCGCCATCCTGAAACAAACGCGCGCGCCGCTGTTTGCTTCTGCCTTTTACCTCGTGGCCGATGCCGGGCGCGGCCAACTCCGGTATGCGACCGCCGGTCACCCGGCGCCGTTCCTGTTGCGGCGCGGCGCGGGCGTCGTCGAACCCCTGCGCAACAACGCCTGCAAACCCGGCCCGGCGCTGGCCGTGTTCGACGACACGGTGTACACCACGGGCGAAACCCGGCTGGCAACCCGCGACTTCGTGATGTTGTTCACCGACGGTTTGTATGAGGTGCTCAACGACAACGAGGAGGAGTACGGGCAGGAACGGCTGCTGGAAGCGGTCCGGCGGCGCATCGAGCTGCCGCCGACGCAGTTGTTCGACGAACTCATTGACGACATCCGGGGATTTGCCGGTAACCGCGAATTTCTCGACGACGTCTGCATCGTCAGCGTGGAGGCCGCCCGGGTGGGCACATGAAATTTTTCACCACCGGCGCATGCGCATGTACGCTGTTCGCCCTGACAACCGGAGTCTGCTGCCGGGTGCAGGCCGAATCAACCGTCCATTTGCCCGGACTGGAAATTCGCGGCGGGGAGAAAAAATACGTCGAAGCGACCGGCAAGGTCAGTTTGACCAGCGGCATTCTGGAGTTCATCGCCGTCGAGCAAGGCGGACGAGATTACGAAAGCTTGTTCGTGCTCGAATGCAAACCGTCGGCGCTGAACTTTGCGTTGTTGCTCATCGGTTGCGAGACGGGAGCGGTGCCGCGCGAGGTGAAATCAGGCGGGAAGGTCGGCGGCCGGTTGCGCCTCGAGGTGGAGTGGCAGGCCGACGGCAAATCCAAACGCGTGCCGCTGGAGAAGCTGCTCGTCAATCGCAAGACGAAGAAGTCGCCCGCCGAGTTGCCGTGGGTGTTTACCGGCTCACGGTTCGTGAAGGACATCGAGGGACGCGAGGTATTTCTCGCCGACTCGGAGCAAGCGTTCATCTCGTTGTGGTGGAGTCCGGCCGTGCTCATCAACGTGGCCGGCGAATTTGGTAACCCGTACCGGGGCGACGACCAAGGCTTTGAGATCGACAGCGCGGCAATCCCCGCCAAAGACACGCCTATCAAGCTGATCTTCCGCAGAGTCAGCGAGTGACCGTCCGGGGAGGCATAAGCGCCACGGTTTGACGTCAGATGAACGCACACCAATTTTTCAGGAAAACTGTCACCACGATCGCACCGAGATCGGTGATCCTCATCCGCCTTCTGGTTGGCGCCGTGTTTTTCTTCGAGGGCATTCAGAAATTCCTGTATCCCGAAGCGCTGGGGGTGGGCCGGTTCGAAAAGATTGGCATACCGGCTCCGGGCCTGACCGCCCCGTTCGTCGGCGGAGTCGAGATCGTCTGTGGAGCTCTTGTAATCGTGGGCCTGCTCACACGCTTGGCGGCGACTCCGTTGATCATCAACATTTCAGTGGCCATCGCCTCGACGAAAATCCCGATCCTCCTCGGGCACGGCTTCTGGACGTTCACGCTGACGAAACTGCCGCGCTACGGTTTTCTGAGCATGATGCACGAGGCGCGCACCGACTTCTCGATGTGGCTGGGGCTGGTCTTCTTGCTGATCGTCGGAGCCGGGCGCTGGTCGCTCGACGCTTTGTGGTTCAACTCGAAAGGAGACCGCGCAACATGAAACTGAATCGCGCCGTCCTCCTTCTGCCGTTGTGCGTGGTGGCGTGTGCCATGACCGAAACGATGCAAATGGCGCCGCCGCGCACGCCAGACTATCTGCCGCACGGTGATGCGTTACGCGCGCTCACCGTCACCAACGCCGGCACTTCAACTGCCACGGTCGTCGTGCTCACGCAAGCGGTGGCCATCAAGGAAACCGGACCTAAGCAGACTGTGGCGCGCTTTGGCGAAGTGTACGCCTTCGCGCCGGCATTCTTCGCGGTTCACCGCGACGAGCCGACGTTGATTCGCTTCTGGAATCTGCAACCCGACGACGAACACGATTTCCTGCTGTTCGACCCGCACAACAACGCGCTGATGAAGGTCACGTTCCCGCCGCTCTCGGAGACCGCGTTTGTGTTCACGTTCCATGAAGAAGGCTTGTTCCCGTTCATCTGCCCGATGCACCGCCCGGAGATGAACGGGCAGATTCTCGTGCTGCCGGCAAGTCCCAAAACAATCCAATGACTTCAGGCCGCACAACGCTCGGCGAACTGGCGTTGCTCTTTCTGAAGCTCGGCACCATCGCCTTTGGCGGGCCGGCGGCGCATATCGCCATGTTCGAGGATGAAGTGGTGCGCCGCCGGCAATGGCTCACGCACGCGGAGTTTCTCGATCTGCTCGGCGCGACAAATCTCATCCCCGGCCCCAACTCCACGGAAATGGCGATTCACATCGGCCACCGTCGTGCCGGCTGGCCAGGGTTGCTCGTCGCGGGCGTTTGTTTCATCCTGCCGGCCGCGATCATTGTCGGCGCGATTGCCTGGGTCTATGTGAAGTTCGGTAAACTGCCGCAGGCGGAAGGGCTGCTCTACGGCGTGAAGCCGGTCATCATAGCCGTCGTCGTGCAAGCGTTGTGGGGCTTGGGACGGACCGCCGTGAAAAACTGGTCGTTGGCCGTCCTCTGCGTGGCGGCGGCGACGTTGAATTTTCTCGGCGTCAACGAACTAGTCGTTTTGTTCGGCATCGGTGTCTTGCCGGCGTTGAGCCGGGCGTTGGACGGGCGACGCAAGATGACGCTCGCCGTCGAGCCATTCAGCTTGGGGGTGATGTGGGTTTTTTTCCTCAAAGTCGGCGCGGTGTTGTTCGGCAGCGGATACGTGTTGCTGGCGTTTCTGCGCGCCGACCTCGTCGAACGATGGGGCTGGCTGACCGAAGGTCAATTGCTTGATGCAATCGCTGTCGGCCAGATCACGCCCGGCCCGGTCTTCACGACGGCGACGTTCATCGGTTATCTGCTGGCCGGCAAAACTGGCGCTGTAGTCGCCACGGTTGGGATTTTCTTGCCGGCGTTCTTTTTTGTGGCTATCAGCGGCCCACTCGTGCCGCGTCTGCGCCGGTCGCCAATCGCGGGAGCGTTCCTCGATGGCGTCAATGTGGCGTCGCTAGCACTGATGGGCATCGTCACGTGGCAGTTGGGTCGCGCGGCGTTGATCGATCCGGTCACGATCGGATTGGCGGTTGTGGCCGCGTTTCTGTTGTTGCGTTACCGGCTGAACTCCGCGTGGTTGGTGTTGGGTGGTGCGATCGTCGGTTTGGTTGTCGCGTTGATGAAATGAAAAGCTTCGACAGGGAATTCTGGGACAGCCGGTATCGCGCCGGCAAGACGCCGTGGGATTTCGGCGGCGTGCCGGCGGCGTTGACCACGTGGCTGGCGACGGCCAAACCGGGGCGCGTGCTGATTCCCGGCTGCGGCTCGGGCTACGAGGTCCGGGCGTTCGACAAGTCCGGTTGGGACGTGCTGCCGGTGCATTATTCGCCCGCCGCCATCGAACGCGCCCGGCAGGTGTTGGGCGCGGGTGCCGGCAAGGTGGTGCTCGCCGACTTTTTCACACACGATTTCGGTGGGCGGCAGTTCGACGTGATATATGAGCGGACGTTTCTGTGTTCGTTCCCGCCCGACGTTTGGCCAAAGTACGTACGGCGGATGGCGGAGCTGCTCGCACCCGGGGGGAAGTTGATTGGGTTTTTCTTCTATGGACAGGAAGATGAACCGCCTCCGTATCCGCTGACGAAAACGGACGCGCGGGCGCTGTTCGGTGCCGAGTTCACTCGCGTCGTGGACAAGCCGGTAACAGACTCGCTGCCGTTGTTCGCCGGTCGCGAACACTGGCAAGTGTGGGAGAAGAATGTCGCGACTCGCTGAGTTTCTGGGTTTGCGCCGGAGCATCGTTGGATTGCTCGGCATGGTCATCCTCGTCGGCATGGGCGAGCACATGGCTGAGCAGTTCCTGCCGCTCTATCTCATCGCGCTCGGCGGCGGGTTCATCTCGGTGGGATTTCTCAACGGGATGGATAATCTGCTGGGCGCGCTGTACTCATTTCCCGGCGGCTACCTATCGGATCGGTTGGGCACGAAGCGGGCACTGTTGCTGTTCAATCTGCTGTCGATGGCCGGGTTTCTGATCGTCATCTTGATTCCGAAGTGGCCGGCGGTGATTGGTGCCGCGGCTTTGTTTCTGTCGTGGACAGCGATCTCGTTGCCGGCCACGATGAGTTTGGTCGCGCGGGTGTTGCCGAAGGAGAAGCGCACGATGGGCGTGTCGCTGCATTCGCTGGTGCGGCGCGTGCCGATGGCGCTGGGGCCGGTAATCGGCGGCGCGTTGATCAAACTCTACGGCGTGGAGCGGGGCGTGCGGCTGGCGTTCATCGGTGCGCTGGCGCTGGCGATTATCGCCGCAGTGCTCCAGCAGATTTTGATCGAAGATGATTCGCGAGACACGCAGCCGGCGGCGGAACACAATCCGTTTTGGATGTGGAAGTTCATGAGCGGCGATTTGAAGCAATTGCTCGTGGCCGATATTCTGGTGCGGTTTTGCGAACAGATTCCCTACGCGTTCGTGGTGATCTGGGCGGTGGGCACGGTGCAGCGACCGGGGACAGTGAGCGCGCTGCAATTCGGCGTACTGCGCAGCATCGAGATGGCGACGGCAGTGTTGGTTTACATTCCGGTTGCGTATTTTGCGGATCGCAGCCACAAGAAGCCGTTCGTCGTGATGACGTTTGTGTTCTTCACGTTGTTTCCGCTGGCGCTGCTGTACTCGCGCTCGTTCGAGTTGCTGGTGTTGGCGTTCATTCTGCGCGGGTTGAAGGAGTTCGGCGAGCCGACGCGCAAGGCGTTGATTATGGATTTGGCGCCGGAGGACCGCAAAGCCGGCATGTTCGGGTTGTATTATTTGATCCGGGACGTCGTCGTCTCGGTCGCGGCGTTCGGGGGCGCGCTGTTGTGGTCGGTCAGTCCGAAGGTGAATCTTCTGTCCGCGTTTGCGTGCGGCGTGTGCGGGACGATTTGGTTTGCGCTGCGTGGGCGCGATCTGAGTAATAAAGTGGCAATATGAGTGATCGTTGGATTCTGGTGGATGGATACAGTGTGCTGCATGCGTGGCCGAAGTTGCGCAAGCTGGCGGGGCGTTCGTTGGAACAGCAGCGGCAGGCGTTGTTGCGCGTGTTGCGTCAGTACGCCGACCAGAGCGGCGACCGGCTGGTCGTCGTGTTCGACGGTTACGCGGCGAAGCACAAGCCGGAGCCGGGGGAGGTGACGGCCGGTACGGAAGTGATCTTTTCGGAAACCGGCAAGACGGCGGACGATGTGATTGAGCGGTTGGTGGCGCAAGGGGAACATCGCGAGCGAATGCTGGTAATCAGTTCCGACAACATGGTCCGGCAAACGGTGGAGAGTTCGGGCGCGCGGAGCATGTCGGCGGAGGTGTTTGAGGTGGAGGTGGAGGCGGTGCTGAAGCACTTGGCGAAGGCGGTTCGCGAGCACTCCCGGCCCAGACGGATCGGGACGTTACGGGATGGGCTTGAGCGATGAGTTGACAGGATTGTTGCGATTCGGCTAGGATAACTGGTGGACTTCAAACGAACTCTCAGGACGGAGGAAACTCCTTTATGAACAAGCTGGCGAAAATTGCCCCCATCGTGGTCATCCTGGCCTGTGGGGGATCATTATTTTTTGCATTCAAGCTGAACGGTGTGAAGACGAAGCTGACGACGGAGAAGGAGCAATCCGCCAAGGACGCGGAAGCGGCCCACGGGCAGTTGGCGCAGGCACAGCAACAATTGCAGCAAGATGCGGCGTTGCTGCAGAAGGCGCAGAACGACGTGGCGGCGGCCAACGCCAACATGTTGGGAGCGCAGGCGGCCCTCGCCGACAAGACCAAGGAAGCTGATGCCGCCAAGGCGCAGGTGACCGAATTGGGGCAGCAGTTGCAGGAGACCAAGACGAAGCTGGCCGGCGCCGAAGACACGCTCCAGAAAATTCAGGAAGCCACGAAATCCGAGGACATGCAGAACATCGGCCAGATCCGCGAGAAGCTCGTGGCGCTGGGCGAGGAAAACAAGGTCTTGAGCGGACAACTCACCTCGATGCGCGATGAGAACACTTCGTTGAAGCAGAAGCTGGCCGAGAAAACCGAAACGCCCGTCGGCGTCCGTGGCAGAGTTTCGGCGGTGCAGCCGAGTTGGGGTTTCCTCGTCTTGGATATCGGCCAGAACAACCGCGTCCAGCTGGAATCCTATTTCATTGTCTATCGCAACACCAAGATGATCGGGAAAGCGCAGGTCGTCCAGGTGAATCCCACCACTAGCATCGCGGAACTCTTGCCGGAGTATTCTCGCGGAACCGTGCGGCCCGGCGACATGGTCATCCACTAGAGGCGGTCACCGTGCGCCATCTCGTTCTGTTGTCCTTGTTGGCCGCCACGGCCATCCTGACCAACGGCTGCGCCACGCCCAAAGAAGGCGATGTCAGTTCCATCCCGTGGAATCGTCCCCAGAGCTGGGAAGGTCAGGGAGCGCTCGGCGGATTCCGACCGCCGGGCAGTGAGTAGGGATCAAGTCTCGCAACTAGACTGGTTGCCATAAATCATTTCCAGATCGGAACCCACCCCTCACCCCTCCAAGGAGGGG
>JBGQCJ010000010.1:0-52668 GCA_041495285.1 Verrucomicrobiia bacterium | reverse complement strand
GCACATCGGGACATATGATTGGGTTGTGTTCACCAGCCCCAACGGCGTGGACGCGTTCTTTCGCGAGTTTTTCCAAGTACACGATGATGTCCGGGAACTGGGCGTTATCAAGATCGCGACCATCGGTGCGGTCACGGCGGAGAAGATTGCGGCGCTGCACCTCGCCGTGGATTTGCAGCCGACAGAGTTCACGGGCGAGGCGTTGCTGGAGGAATTCAGGAAGACGGTAAGCTGCGAGAACCTCAAATTCTTGTTACCGCGCGCGGACTTGGCCGATGAACGGCTCGCACGAGGGTTGGAGGACTTGGGCGCAATCGTGGATGACCTCGACGCTTATCAGACCGTGCCGGACGACGAGGATCGCAGCGGCCACCGGGCACGTCTGCTTGCTGAAGGAGCTGATCTGATTACGTTTACTAGCTCGTCGACGGTGACAAACTTCTGTAAGCTGGTGGACGTGCCGGCATTGCGCCAACAGTTTCCGCAGATGCGATTCGTGAGCATCGGGCCACAAACAACACAAGCTGCGCGCGCGCAAGGATTGGAGATTGCGGCGGAAGCAAAGGTGCACACGATTCCCGGTCTGGTGGAAACGATTCTGGCATTATGACGAAGGAAGATTATTACGATCAAGGAATGGTGGAGTTTTCGATGGCCGAGTTTGAGAAAGCCATTGAGTGTTACCGGAAGGCCGTGGAAGTTGATCCCGGTTACTTTGACGCGTGGCACGCGCTCGGCATGGCGTATCTGCGTGCCGGCAAGATTCAGGAAGCGATCGAGGCCGGTAAGCGCGCCGTGGAGATCAATCCCAACGACATGCTCGCACACACGAGCCTCTCGATGTATTACCTGAAGGCCGGTGACAAGGCGATGGCCGAAGCGGAGAAGGGGAAGGCGACGGTTCTCTCATGGGGCGGCAAGGTGGACAAGCTCGACGCGCCGCCGGCGACCTGACGAGAAAGAAATATATTGCCCCACAGATGAGCTTCTGCTAACAAGCGAGTTGTGACGGGTCGAAGGCATTTCTGGTGTGGCGTATTTTGGGCCTTGGTTGCAATCCCAGTTTTTTGGGTGCCGCCCAACGCATGTGCCACTGTACTGATTGAAAATTTCACGGACTACTCCGCCGGCGACCTTGCGGGCAATAACGGCGGAAGCGGGCCGTGGACCGCCGCGTGGAGTCAGGTGGGCAGCAACATGAACGTAGTTACCGGATCGGGCGGCATCGGCACCGTGAGCACAATCAGTTCGACCGATCCCTTTGTGCAAGCAACCCTAACAGGCTCTCCGGTCACTTACAGCCGCACCTTCGGCACGTTGTCGGGTCAGAGCAACATTTACTTTAGCGTGCTCCTAAATATCCAACCGGCGGCAAATTCACAGGGAGGCATTGATTTCTTTAACGGTGCCGGGGATGAACAGTTTGTTTTCGGCAAGACTTCCGGCGGGAACACGACCTGGGGCATTACCGCGCGACCGGGCACCGGTGGGTTCGACTCGCAGAATAGTGGCAGCACCGTGCCCAGCGGCGTCACCACGTTACTGGTCGGCAGGATCGACCAAGTCAATCGGATCGCCACGCTGTGGGTCAACCCGGACTTGACGTTGCCGGAGGCCGGCAACACGGCTGCTTTGACGCTACTCTTTGGCTCAGGCGATACAAGCATTGACAGAGTTCGCCTGCGGGGAGATGGCAACTCGGGTACCGTCTGGAAATTTGACAATCTTTCCATCTTCTCTCAAGGAGACAGTCCCTTCGAAGCGGTGCCCGAGCCCAACGTCGTGGCGTTGCTTGCCTTGGGTGGCGGGATCATCTACTGGCGCCGGCGGGCCGACCTGCGAAAAGCGGCCGCATAGCCGTCCGGCAGCCGGCTACTGGAACATGTTCGACGGCAAAAAGTAGAGCTTGCCGGTCTCAAGCTTGAGTTGTTCCGGGCTGATCTGGATCTGAATCTTCGCCTGCTCGTTCTTGCCGAAAATCCGCAAGGCGTTGCGCAGCGAGAACGGCGCCATATAGCGAATGACCTTCGCCTTCTTGATCTTCGCGAGGTCTTTCGCCTTCTCGATGGCATCCTCAAAGTAGCCGAGGTCGTCGATTAACTTCGCGTCCTTCGCCTGCTTGCCCGACAGGATGCGGCCGTCCGCGAGGCCGGCCTTCAAGTCGTCCACATTCAGCTTGCGCTCTTCGGCGACGATTCCGACGAACTTGTCATACACTTCCATGATCAAATCCTGCACCAACGCCTTCTCGGCATCCGTCGGTTCGCGCGTCGGGTTGAGCACATCCTTGTACCGGCCCGATTTGAACGTGTACGACTTCACGCCGATCTTGCCCATCAAGTCGGCGACCGAAAAACTCTGCAGGATGACGCCGATGCTGCCGGTAATGCTGAGGTCCGGGGCGATAATGTAATCCGCGCCGACGGCGACATAGTACGCGCCGGATGCGCCCACGGTGTCAATACTGGCGACCACCGGCTTCTTGCTGCGGGCTTCGACCACCGCTTGGTAAATCGTGTCGGAAGCGACCACCTCGCCACCGGGGGAATTGATGCGGATGATAATCGCCTTCACCCGGTCGTCGTCTTCCGCCTGCTGGAGCTGGTTCTTGATGTCGCCGACCATGCCTTCTTCGCTGGTATAACCGTCCGCCGAACTCGAGATCACACCCGCCAGATACACGACCGCGATCTTGTTGCGTGTGTCCGTATCGCCATCAACGTATTGCTCCTCATACAGGCCACGGCGACCGCCCAAATTCGCCGCGCCGCCGCCCATCACCAGCGCGAACAGAACAAGGTTGCCGAGGAAGCTCAGAAACAGAAAGAAAGTGACGATGACCGAATAGACAATCCACCCGGTGCGGCGCGGTTGCGGGACGATCAGTGGCGGCGACTCGTTCACGGCGGTTACAATGCCTCACGCCCCCGGCGCTCGCAAGAGGAAAATGGCGCGGCGGTTTTTCACTTGGTCGGCGCGGCGTTTTCGCTTACGTTACCGCGCGTATGTTGCTGGTCATCGACAATTACGACAGTTTCACCTACAACCTCGTGCAATACCTCGGCGAGTTGGGGGTGACGATGCGCATTTTCCGCAATGACGAGACCACCATCGAAAAGATTCGCGAACTCAAGCCGGAACGCATTCTGATCTCGCCGGGACCGTGTTCGCCCCGGGAATCGGGCTTGTCCAACGACATCATCAAAACCTTCGGCCCGAACATTCCCACATTCGGCGTCTGCCTCGGCCACCAGTGTATCGGTCACGTCTTCGGCGGCGAAGTCGTGCGCGCCGACCGGCTCATGCACGGCAAAACTTCGCCGATTCATCACAACGGCCGGGAGCTCTTCGACGGAATGCCGGAGCCATTCACGGCAACGCGGTACCACTCGCTCATCATCAAGCGCGACACCTTACCGGACTGTCTGGAAATTACGGCCGAGACCAAACCGGAAGGCGAAATCATGGGTGTCCGGCACAAACAGTTTCCAATCTGGGGTGTGCAATTCCACCCGGAATCCATCCTGACGCAAGACGGCAAACACATCTTGCAGAATTTTCTGAAGCTGACCGGATAGTCTCGCCAGTAATGTTAAGTGTTAGAGGCGAATCGAATGGCGACGCAGTCTTACCGGCTTGATTGCTCGATAATTCTAATGGCTTTTTTGCTTCGCGAGGTCGGGCTCTAACAGTTTGAGTGGCTCATCGTAACGTTGGTAATCCTTGGGAACTTCAAAAAGGGACGGGTCAGGCTTAAAGCTTATCTTCTTGAAGAGCATTGTGATTGTGCAGCGGCTGTCCTCACACCAAAGTGGCGCATCCGTATACTGCATCTGAATGCAAAAGCCGCCGAGGTCTTTTGCTTCCCATACTGTCATCTCATACAATTGTGCGCCCTTGAACGTGCGCTGAAATTTCAGGCATGGATGTCCATCGATGGTTTCAGAATCAAGTGGCTTATTGCCGATCAAAGGTTCTGGCCCTGGCGGAACATATTTCTCCCCCGGCTTAATAAGGCCGGGTTCCTCATAGTAACCTTTTCGAGCCGGGCAAATTCGATATGACATGTTCCGGTCCGGTCGCCAAATTAATATGCTGTGATCCCACTGCAAAAGATCAGCCGCCGTTCTCCCCTCAATCCCCGTGGTCTTTTGAAGGTCAACGTCGGTGCGCGCCCAACCTTTGAAATCTGCACACTGGATTACCGAACGACGAACCGGGCAGTTAGTGGAGCAAGAAATCGTAACTTCAACTTCCGCTGAATACGGCTGTTTATGTCCGTAGAGTTGAGCGTGTCTAAGCCAAGGATCTGCATCAGTGCCGAGAATTTCAAGAATGAGCCAAGCGTGGCACGTGGAACTCAGCAAGCAACCAAGCGAGACAAAGACCCAAACCTTCAGCAAGCGTTTCATGACTGCCTCCTGGCCGTCGAGCATACCGGATCGTTGGCGGGCGTCAACGATACAATTGTGGTTTGCAGATAGAGCCGGTTGTTAACCGGCGTCTGTCCAGCGCACCAAGTCGGCGAGGTTGGGCCGGCCATCGTGATGCCATGAAAGCGGGGGCCGCTGCATCTGGCCGATGGCGCACACGCGATGAATCCCCATCTTCGACAGGTCCGACGCGAACGCCATGGCGCGCTCGTTCAACGGTGCGACACCAACGGTGGAGATTCGCCAGGAGAATCTCTGGATCGCGTCGAGCACGCGTTTGTACCCGTCGGTCGGTTTCACAAACACAACGCGATTCAAACAGGAAGGTGTGAACGACGGGTCGTCTTCGTAAATCACCGCCCACTCGTTTGGTGCCGGACTCGACCACACCGCCACGCGCCGGTCGGACTCGCTCCGAAACATGTAGCCGGTGCGAACGTTGGAAACTTGCGCGGCTTCCTCGACGGTGAGCGGTCCGCGCGGGACACGCGCATGGTAGGCCGCCATTGCGTCCGCGAGCGCTTCGGCGAATTTCCGCGGCCCAAGCTGCCCGCGTTCCTCAACGTAGAACACATGTGGCGAGAGACATCCTTGCTGATCATAAACCGACGCATCGAACGCCGCCGCTTCCGCGAGTGCCGGCAATCCTTCAATCGTCATCGCTTCCTTGGCGACCACAGAAAAACTGATCTTGTGACCGTACCCGAGAAACGTGGCGCCGGGCGGCGCGATTTGCCGCAACGCCGAAATCGTATGGTCGTCGCCGTAGGCGATCACCGCGTTGACCTCGGCCAGGGCGGCCTGCGTCAGCGCCAGCTCGCTGCGCGGCCATTCCAACACGCCGGCACAATCGGCCAACTCCGCGTCCACTTCGCGCAGCGATTCGACGAACAGCGCGGGAAATACCGGATCACGCGTCGAAACCTTGATGACATTGGCGGCCTTGAGAAGCAAGCCGCAGCAAATACTGAAGATGCTGGGCGCCGGCACGTTGCCGGCAAGGAAATGCGCGATCAATCGCGGCCCGGTAGCCCGCGTGTGCGTGCGACCGTGCAGACAAAACTCATCGAGCACGCGGCGGTTGCCCAGCTCGCGGTCCAGCAGTTCACCCAGTGCTTCATACGACAGCGCGCCAAACGTGAGATCAATCGCCTCGCGCACCATCGCCTCGGAGAAGCCGGTCGGCTGCGGCGCTTGCGCCACCGCGCGTTGCCGCCACGGACTGTTGGGGTCAAGCCAGTTCTTGGCCGTCTGCGCAATGGCGCCGATGATCGCGTCCGTGCTGCGATGCTGCAGCACCCGTTCACGCGCCTCCCGGGTGCGCGTAATCGCTTCCTGAATCTGTTCGATGGTTGCGCTCATGCCATTCGCAGAGATTCCGCGTTCAACGAACAGCCGCGCACCTCGGTGCCGGTTGCCCGACCCAGAATCTCAAAACTCTCACCGTGTGAAACGCCCAAATCTTCCGTCTGCAAACACATTGTACTCCATAGATTGGCCAAATCAAAGACGCGAATCAGCCCACGCTCATTCATAGCAGCCTCTCTGCCAGTATTCGGATCGATGACCAACACCCGCGCCCATGGCGGCACGCTCTTGTGGTCGGTCTGCTTGCCGGCACGCAGCGTCTCGTCGTAGAACTGGGTGCTTAACTCCGTCATGCCGTATTCATTGACGATCTGCGATGCCGGGATGCCGAGAAACTTCTCAAACTGCGCGTACAATTCCGGTTTCGACATCTCGCGTGACCGGCCTTTGAAACCACCGGTTTCCATCGCGCGGCTGCCTTCCGGCATCTCCAATCTCAAATTGCAGTGTTCAAACAGATGCACAAACGCAAACGCTGTTCCCAGTAGAAACACCGGCTCGACCGCTGCGCGCAATTCGGCCACCAGTCGCTTCACGCTCAACACTCCCCGCTCCACAAAAAACCCGCTTCCGTCCGCGCCAAACTCCCGTATCACCACGCCCATCATGTGCGACAGCGACGAGTGCGGTGCCTCTGCGGGCGACGGCGTGAGCACCATCATGCGCAACCGCGCACCGTCCGGCAATAAACTCGCCGCGAAGTTCGGTCGGATCGCCGCATCATAAAGTCCGGTCGTTCGCAGGTAATGCTTGCCGGCACGATCAACGGTCGTGCCGCTCGTATGAAATCCTGCTTCCGCTTCCTCGACCGGGAAGCACGTCAGCGCAAAGTCCTTGAACGCGCTCGTTGGCACAGCCGGTATCTGCTTCCAATGCTCGATGTTTGCCGGCGTCTGCCCGAGCCGCTCACAGTATGCTCGATAGATGCGATTCTGCTCGAATTGAAACTGGAAGATCGCTCGCGACAGTTCGTAAAACTCGTCATCAGAGGTCGCATGAGCAACGCCGCGACCGATTAGCTCACGCACGGCGTCCTGAAGTTGGAACGCGGTTTTGTTCATGCTGGTTTCCCGCTGACAGCAAGTGAACGATGCGGCTTTCCTGAAGGAATGTCAATGCACGGAAAGCAAATCAGTCAGTACATTCACGCAGTGAATTAGTTGTCGCTTCGTGATTGTGAGTGGAGGCGTGAGGCCGAGGACGTGTCCGTCATTTCCTTCCGGTAGGGCGATGATGCCGCGTTGAAGGAGGCGCTCGCACAGCCGGGGAACATCTGCGACTTCGAGCCCGAGCATGAGACCTTTGCCACGGAGTTTATCGAGGCGACCGGCAAGATAGTCGCCGAGTTTGCGACTGCGCACATCCAACTTCAAACGTTTCATCTCGCTGATCGCCGCCAGAGACGCGGCGCAGCCGAGCGGGTTGCCGAGGAACGTGCTGGTGTGAATCGCTTCGCCGTTGGACTCCGGCCAACTGTCCATCACCTCGGCGCGGGCGATGCAGGCCGACATCGGGAAGCCGCCGGTCATTCCTTTGCCCACGCACACGATGTCCGGTACGACGTTCCAGTGTTCGCAAGCAAACCACCGGCCCGTGCGGCAGAAGCCAGAAAATATCTCGTCGAAGATAAGTGTTAACCGGTGTTTATCGCAGAACCGCCGGAGTTTCGGCAGGAAATCGTCGGGCGGTACGACAATCCCACCGCGTCCTTGGATCGGCTCAACGATGACTGCACCATACTTCTCGATGTCGCTCACTTCAGGTACGAGTCCGTAGGGGAAATGCGCCGTGAAATGTCCGAGCTGCTTTGTGAATGGCTTCCGGAAGTCGGAGCGCCAAGTGGCATCCAATGCACCGTAGGTCAATCCGTGATATGCGCCCTCGAACGCAATAACGCCGGGACGCTTGGTGTGCACTGCCGCGGTCTTCAACGCCGCTTCAACCGCCTCCGCACCAGAGTTGGCGAAGATGACGCGGGCTTCAGATTTCGACCACCGGCCAAAGGTGAGTGCGACAAGCTCATGTGCCAGTTCGATCTTCAATTGATTCGGATGAACGTCGCCCATGGCGTGAATCAGCTTACCGGCTTGCGCTTTCAACGCCGATACCACGCGGGGATTACTGTGGCCGACGCCGGCAACACCGAACGCCGCGCTCAGGTCAACGTAGCGATTACCGTCAACGTCCCAGACGTTCGCGCCGGCAGCGCGTTCCCAGAAAATCGGCCAGTTGTCAGAGACGAAGGTGACGTTCCAGGACTCATATCGGCGAAGCTGCCGGGCAAGTGCGCGGGATTTAGGGCCGGGAACTTTGGTTTTCAGCAATGGCAGCAGGTCGGCAGGCATCAACCACGCTCGACAAACTTATGGAACGTCTTGCCGGCTTCTTGGTCGACGAGAAGAGTGACGTGGTTGAGTTTCATCGATTCGATGAGTTCGTCCACCGTGAGCGGTTCGTAGTCGCTATCTTGTTCGCCGAAGAGGATACGCAGATCGGCGTCGCTGTTTCGTTTGCGGGCAGGCGTTCCGTTGCGCGCGGCGATCCAAGTTTGGATTTGGTCAGATTTGACGAGAATGCGTAGCGACATTCTAGACTCCCCGGGCGTCAGCGCCCCAAATGTACTTGTGCCACTGCGTTTGCAGGCGAACCGGCAGTTTGTCCGCCAGCATCCATTCCGCCAACGTTTTCAGCGGCAGTTTTTCCCACACGGGCGAGAACAATACCGTGCAAATGCCCGGTAACTGGTGCTCGACCATCATTCGCTTTGCCCAGTCATAGTCAGCCCGGTCGGTGATGACAAACTTCACTTCGTCCTTCTTATCGAGAAACCGGATGTTGTCGTACAGATTCTTGCCGGACTCGCCGCTGCCCGGACATTTCAAATCCATGATCTTCACCACGCGCGGGTCAACTTGCGACACGTCCACCGAGCCGCTCGTTTCGAGCAACACCTTCTTGCCGAGATCGCACAGCCGCGCCATGAGCGGAAACACGTTCGGTTGCAGCAGTGGCTCGCCGCCGGTAATCTCGACGAGCGGACAATTGAACTCCAGCACCTTCACGATCACGTCGCTGAGTTTCATCGGGGTGCCTTCGTGGAACGAATAGGTCGTGTCGCACCAGGTGCAGCGGAGGTTGCAGGCGGTCAGCCGTACGAACACGCAGGGCAGCCCGGCAAAGGAACTTTCGCCCTGAATGCTGTGAAAAACCTCGTTGATGACCAGTGTGTCCGCCACGAGACGAAGCTACCAAACGGTCGCCGCCGAGTCAATTTGTCGGGAGACGGCCTATTCCGGCAGGACTTTGGCGGGCTTGCCGGTGCGGGCGGATTCATAGAGCGCTTCCATGAGCAAAGCGTGGCGCAAACCCCAGATGGGAGGGCAGGGGGTTTGCGCGCGGCCCAGAATGCAGTCCACGAAGTTCTGATACATGGACGGCACCGGCTTGACGGCCGGATAGCGTACCGGCTTACCGGTCGCATCCCAATGTTCCAGCCGACCGCCGTGCACGCTCGTGCGCACCGAACCTTGCGATGCCGAAATGTAGATGCCCTCTTCCCATCCACGAACATCGTTGCCGTTGATCGCAACCGAACCCAGTGCGCCGTTCTCGTACCGGATCGTCGCCGCGGTGATGATATCTACCGGCGTGCCGCAATCGTTCATCCAAGCGAAGACTTCGGTCGGACGCAGGTTCGGCAGGTAAAGCATCGCATGGAGAACGTGCGCGCCGCTGTCGTATGCTTCGCCGCCACCGGAAAGTTTCGGGTCTTGCCGCCATGTGTCGCGTGTGGCCGCCAACCAACGCTGCGTTACATAGGCGTCTACGCATCGCACTTCGCCCAGTTGTTTGCCTTCCAGTTGTTTGCGGATGTAGGCAAACTCCGGTGAGAACGTTCCTTGCAATCCGACGCTGAGCACGCGTTTGGTTTTCAGAGCGTGCGCGATGAGCTTGCGAGCGTCCTCGACCGTGACCACCATCGGCTTCTCCACCAGCACGTGGCAACCGGCATCCAGCGCGGCGGTCGCCTGCTCGAAATGATGCGCGTGCGGCGTGATGATCATTACGCCGTCCAGTTTCACCTTCGCGAGCATGTCGCGATAATCGGCGAACGTGGCCGGCGTTTGGTTCAACGGCTCGAAAAGTTCACGCTGGTAACGCTCCAAGTTTGGCTGATGAGTGTCGCACAACGCGACGATTTCCGCCTCCGGCACTTCGGTCGTCCACACTTTCCCGTGCCACCGGCTCATGCTGCCGCACCCAAGAATCCCGATCCGCGCTTTCTTCATGGCGGCGAACACTAGCAAAACAACTTGCCTCGCGCCAAGCTTTTCACAACGATGCCGGCCGTGACCAATCTCACCGCGCAACAATTCGAGGTCGTCTCCCAAGAAGTCGAGACGATGATCCGCGATGGCGACCTCGATGAAATCTGGCGGGTGTTGAAGATGTTCGCCGACGGACGGTTTAACTTCCGGCTCGACGATTTCCCGGCTGTCGTGCGGCGGCAATTCCGCGAGCTTGGCCCGGCACGCAGCAGAAGCTATGAGGCATTGCTGGAGCAGGTTCACTCTCTTCGCGGTGAAGTTCTTGACGTCCGTGCCATCGGCGGGCTGACGCACCAAGAGCGAATCTACGAACTGGTTAAAATCGTCAGCAGGCAACCGGACTCGCCGTATGCGGCGAGGTTGCCGGTCTGTCTCGTGTCCGGCATTCACGGAGACGAAGCCGACGGCGTGTTGGCGGCCGTCGAATTCGCCCGCCGCTTCGCCCGGAGTCGAGAGCTTGTCGCCAGTTACACGCTCACCATCTATCCGTGCATCAACCCGGTTGGCTTCAAGCGGATGACCCGCGAGAACGCGAACGGAAAGGACTTAAACCGGGAGTTCTTCAGGCAGAGTGACGAGGAAGAAGTCAGAATCATGGAGCGCGAACTGCGCGCGCAGGAATTTACCGGCTTCATCAGTGGTCACAGCGACTACGAGTCATTCGGTATTTACGCGTACGCTACCGGTGCCGTCTTGAGCGAACGCCTCGCCAAACCCGCGCTCTTTCAGGCAAGCAGCGTCATTCCGATCAACACCGACCCGGTCATTGACGGTCATCCGGCGCAACTCGGCATCATTAACGAGAAGTTTCCCGGTTCGCTCGGCCCGTTGTCGAAAGGCGCGACCGAGCCGTTCGACATCGTCATTGAGACGCCCAATCTCTTCGCGTTGCGCAAGCGCGTCGAAGCCCAAGCCACCGCGTTCGAGACCATTTTGCACGAATACCGGGCCGTCGCGTCCGAAGCGATGTATCTGTAGCTACATCGAGCGCGCAGCGCAGCGCGAGAAAAAGCCCGCGCCGCCGAATCGCCGAACACTTGCCCCGATCCTTGCCACGCTCGAAGCGTGGCGAGCGGGGCTGTCCGCCGCCATTGCCAAGACCAGCGCCGCCGAGGCGACCATGATTGCCGCCCTACTTCACTCCGTACGCACGCAACATTCGACGGGTTTTGTATCGGCGAATAAGTTCCACCCAGAAGGGTGCTTTGGACTTGTAGAAGACGAATTTCACATCTTGTTCGACTTTGCCCCCTGAGACCGCTTCAAATAGTCTCCTCGCTTCCGAGTTCCCCAATTCTTCATCCTCAAACAGAATTCGTTCGCTGTTCCGCAAAACTAGCCGCAGAGTGAAATCTGTGAAAGATGGCGCTGTGATCGACTTGCCTTCAAGGTGTAGAAACCAATGTTTTAGGAAATTGAATGGCTCTGGTTGCACCCGATGAGTCAGACAATAGAACTTATTCCATTGGTCAGGGTATTGAGGAAAGACAAGTTCCTTGGGCTTTCCATGGAAGCAGTTCATTGTGCCTCTCAAAGGATGATAAAGAATAACTTCGTATTCCGGGAGAGTGTTGAAGCCGACGTTCGTGATGATGATCGTGTGGCCGCGTCCCAGTGTCAATATCATCAAACCCACCCCCGGCTTCAATTCGGAATCGTGGCTTCGATTCGATACGGCTCCATAGCCGGTCGAGAATGAAGCCAAGGATTACACCGAACACTGCCCAAAAGAAATCCCGCAGTGTGAAAAGTTGTGATGCTGTCTCTTTGACTGGTATTTCGTTGCTCATAACTTCGCGCCTTTCCGCCGCTTCCTCTTCGGCTTCGCTGTTGCCACCAGCGGTGCGGTGATGTTTTCGTAGAGGGCGAAGAGGTATTCGACGCGGTGGCGGTCGCTCTCGAATGGTTCGGGCCGGTAACAGCGTTCCACGGCGCGGTCGAGGGCTTGATGCGTTTTCAACAGCGGTGCCGGCATCATCAACGGGTCGTAGAGATCGGCCAGCGTCGAGGTTGGGTACTTCTCTCTCGCGTCCAACATCGCCTGCGCCGCCGCTTCCACCGCCGCCCGCTGCTTGTCCGTCACCGCCGCCGGCCACGGGTAGTTGTTGTAAACGATGTCCTTGGAATACCGGTAGCGTGACTCCAATCGTCCGCAGAACAGGCGCATCCACGCCATGTGCATTGCTGAGGATAAAACGCCAAAGTGAAAATGGCTCGCATTCGGGATTGCGCAACAACTGTTGTTGACGATGTGTGTTGGCGGTAGATAGCCAAATGGTACGTAAGCGCGCGATTCTGAAGTGTGAAGCGGCACGATGATGTATTCGGATTCCGGCTGAGCTAATTGCCGGAACCTTGTCGGCAGTTTTGCGTATTCTCTTGTCGATGGGGCTTTGCTCTGCTCTCGAAATGATTTAACGGCGGCGACTCTTTCGCGGACGTGCGGCATCTTAGCTAATTCGTCTGGTTGCGCATCAACGAGCCAGAGACACCAGCGCTCTTGGGAGTATAAGAACTCAGTTGCGCCTACATAGGGTCGGACGAATTTCGCCGCTTGCGGCTCCTTGTTGAGCAACGCATCTCTTTCCTCCTTGGATAGGATAAAATGGCCGCCATCTGTCGGCTTACTGCCCCATTGCATCTCCGGCACCGGGCAGATTGGATTGGTTCTGTTCTTGAGAACAGTGTCGCCACCTTCCACTAAGTAAGCACTGATGTTACGTGCAGGTATTACCGTCACCTTCTCGCCATCGTGATCGTAGTCGTAGATTCTCTTGTCATCGCGGTCGAGCATCCCAAAACCAATGATGACAACATGAACATGGGCCTTTCCTCGTGCCTCGCTTTGCCACGGAAATGTTCGGTGAGCGAATTGAATCTTAGCGTGATAGCGTTGAAACATCTCGCTCCATAGCAAACCAGCCTGTTCGCCTTGGCTAATGGAACTTGTGGAAACGAAAGCCACACGCAACGGAGTTCCGCGAATGTATTCGGCGGCTTTGACATACCAGTTGCAGACGTAATCGAGTACTCCGTTCGCTTGGATGTTCGCGAGAACAATGTGCTGGTCTTCTTTTTGTTCGGGCGTTTGCAGATGATGGCCGACAAACGGCGGGTTGCCGAGGACGAAAGAGCATTCGTCTGGTGGGATGATTTTATTCCAATCGAGACGTAGCGCATTGCCGACGTGGATGTGCGGCGAGGCGCGGAGCGGCAGGCGTTGATAAAACTGACCGAACGCCTGCGAGAGCGCGACGTTGGCTTGGTGGTCGGTCAGCCAGAGCGCGACTTCGGCGATTCTTGCCGGGAATTCCTCAATCTCGGTGCCGTAGAACTGGTGGACGTTGAGCTTGGATAGCCGGTTCACGTCGTCGAGCGACATTTCGTGTTGTTGGCCGTGGAGTTCCAAGAGGACTTCGAGTTCGAGTTTGCGGAGTTCGCGGTAGGTGAGGACGAGGAAGTTGCCGCAGCCGCAGGCGGGATCGAAGAACCGGAGTTTGGCCAGTTTGTCATGAAACTCTTGCAGGCGCGCGGTGCGGCGGGTGGACCGGTCGGCTTTGATGGTCTCGAACTCGGCACGGAGGTCGTCGAGGAACAGGGAGCGGATGAGTTTGAGGATGTTCTTTTCCGCCGTGTAGTGCGCGCCGATCTGCCGGCGTTCCTTGCTGTCCATGACGGCTTGGAAGAGCGAGCCGAACACGGCGGGCGAGATGGTTTCCCAGCGGAAGCCGCAGCAGGCGAGCAGGCCGTTGCGCATGTCGGCGTTGAACTCGGCGAATTCAAGATGTTCGGCAAAGAGGTCGCCATTGACATAAGGGAATTGGTTGAGTTCTTCGTCGAGTTTCTTTTGGCGCTGCGAGGTGTCGGTGTTGAGAATGCGGAAGAGTTGTTCGAGCCGGACGCCGAGGTCAGAGCCGTCCTCGGCGGTGCGGTCGCGGAGGAACAGCTCAAACGCTTTCTGCGGGAAGATGCCGTTGTCCTCGGCAAAGAGACAGAAAAGGATGCGGACAAGGAAGCGTTTGAGTTCGTGGCCGGTATACCCGCCCGCTTCCAAGGCGTCGTGCACGTTGCACATGAGTTGCGTGGCTTCGAGATTGGCCGGGTCTTCGGGATTGAGCTTGTGGTGCGTATAGCCGGCGATGAACGCGAAGTGGCGGACGCATTTGTGGAAGTCGGCCAACGAGAACTCGATGCTTGGCGGCAGACGATTGAGCAGCGGGGCGTCGGGGTCTTGTTCCGGTTCAAGATCATGGAGCGCGACGCGCGCGAAATCGGAGACGATCAGCCAGCGGGGAATCTCGCGGTCACGCCCGGTATCCTTGAGGCCACGGATGTAAGCTCTTGCCTTGCGCGTGCGCCTTGCCCAAATCCTCCCCGGCGGATTTGTGCTCGACGAGTAGTCGGCCCGGCCAAAACAGGTCAATGAACCCCCAATCACCGGAGAGCTTTTTGACCGGCTCTTCGAAGGTGGCGACGGTGCGGCGGCGGACGCCGAAGACATTGAAGAACTCGTTCCAGAAGGTTTGGCGCTCGGCGGCTTCGCGGGTTTCGCCCTTCCATTCTTTGTTGAAAGCGATGGCGCGGTGGCGAATCTCGTTCCACGAAAGTGGCATGGCCGGGGAGTGTACCGACGGCGAGATGCTTCGACAAGCTCAGCATGACAGAACGCTGGTCGGTCTTCGGTGATTTGGGTGTCCCAAGCCTGACCGGCCTGTTACGAAACTTGTCATGACGGAGCAGGCGAACTCCCGCCTTCGCAGGCCGTAGCTTCGGCGGGCAAGCCCGCGGAATCAGGACAACGCCGTGGCGGGCCATCCCTTGACAATGGGTGCGAATCTTGTTACGTAGATTGTGAAATTTGGAACAAGGGTCGCGCGACTGGAGGTCTATTTCGATCGGTGAACGATTCGTACTCATCGCAATATCTGTTTGTCGTTGTGTTTCTTGCGGTGGCCATTGTCTTTCCGTTACTACCGTTGCTGTTGGCTCGCATTCTCGCGCCGCGCAAGCCAACCGCCTCCAAGAACGACACTTACGAGTGTGGCCTGACCTCCAAGGGCGACGCTTGGGTGCAGTTCCGCGTCGGCTACTACATCTACGCGCTCATTTACGTGATTTTCGCCGTGGAAACCGTCTTCTTGTATCCTTGGGCGGTGGCGTTTGCGGGTCTGAGCTTCGGCGCGTTCATTGCGATGATGGTGTTCGTGCTGTTGCTGGTCGAGGGGCTTGTGTACGCGTGGGCCAAGGGCGCACTGGATTGGAAACGAGCCATGGCTGTTGACGAAGGACTGAAAAGCGAACTGCAAAAACACGGGATTTTTATTCTCCCGTTCGAGCAGCTTTATAATTGGGGCCGGAAATCCTCCATCTGGCCGCTGCAGTTTGGTTTGGCCTGTTGCGCAATCGAAATGATCGCCACCGCGGCGTCCCGGTACGACTTGGCGCGGTTCGGGGCGGAGGTTTTCCGCGCGACACCCCGGCAAGCCGACCTGATGATTGTCGCTGGCACCGTGACCAAGAAGATGGCGCCGCAAGTTGTCCGTCTCTACAATCAGATGCCGGAGCCGAAGTATTGCATCGCGATGGGCGCATGCGCGATTTCCGGTGGGCCGTTCAAGGACGGCTACAACGTCTTGAAGGGCATTGACCGGTACATTCCCGTGGACGTACACATTCCCGGCTGCCCGCCGCGACCGGAAGCGTTGATTCACGCGATCATGACGCTCCAACGCAAAATTGCGGGACAGGATTTGGAGAAGGGCCGGCGTCCGCGCTGGTACGACGAAAACGCGGCGAGTGAGTACCCAATTCCCGCGTACGGCGAGCACGACCTTGAGCCGCCGGCCAACCGCGAAGTCTGGCAACCGCCGCGCAACTACCGGGATGTCACGCTGGAGGAGGTCAAGAAGAAGGCGTGATGGAAGCGATCGAGAAAATCAAAGAGATGGCGCTGCAAAGCGTGCCGGGCGCGCAGATCGAGATCATCAACTCGACCCCCGCCGCGCAACAACCGGCATTGCTCGTGGACCGCGACCACATCTACGGCGTCGGTAAGTTTTTCAAGGAAGACCCGCGCTTTCAAATGGATTTCTGCTCGTGCGTGACCGGCGTGGACTACCTGCCGAAGGGCGACAAGCCCGGTTTCATCGAGGTCGTCTATCATCTTTATTCTATCGCGCAGAAGCATGGGCCAATCGTGTTGAAGGTGCGCGCGTCACGAGAATTGGATCAATGTCGCGTACCGTCGCTGACGCCGCTGTGGCGCGGTTGCGAGTTTCAAGAACGGGAAGCGTACGATTTGTTCGGCGTGAAGTTCGACGACCATCCTGATTTGCGACGCATCCTGATGTGGGAAGAGTTCACTGAACATCCGATGCGCAAGGACTACGTTCCACCGCCGGACTACGAATGGGAGCCGACACCGCACGATGACACGTTACAGCGCGCCGCACAGGCTCAAGGCATCATGCCGCCGTCCGCACAGGAAGAGTTGGGGAAGGCGAAGAAGAAATGATTCAGCCGCTCGCAGAAGAGAAGGGCTACTCGCTGACACCCGGGTCTGAAGGTTTGATTGAGACGCAGACGCTGGAAGTCTCGATCGGGCCACAACACCCGAGCACGCATGGTGTGTTCCGGATGGACTGTGTGCTCGATGGCGAAACGGTGGTGCAACTGAAGCCGGTGATGGGTTATCTGCACCGCAACCATGAGCAGCTTGCCGAGAGGATGGCCTGGCTCGGTTCGATGCCGTACACCGACCGGCTCGATTACTTCAACTCGATGACGAACAACTGGGCTTACGCGCTCAGCGTCGAGAAGCTTGCCGGCATCAAGGTGCCGGAACGCGCCGAGTACATCCGCGTCATTGTGTCGGAATTGTCGCGCCTGCAGAATCACTCTTCAGTGATTGGCTTCATGCTCCAAGACCTCGGTGCGTGGGGCACGCCGTTGCTGTACGCCTTCCGCGAACGCGAAAAGATACTCGATCTGTTCGAGGCTGTCAGCGGTTCGCGCATGATGTGCAATTACATGCGGTTCGGCGGCGTCCGCGTGGATTTCGACGACAAGATGCTGGCGATGGCGCGCGAGATCACCGGCAAGTTCCCGAAGTTTCTCGACGAGTTCGAGAAGTTGCTGACGAACAACGAAGTGTTGCTCGGCCGTTGCCAGAAGGTCGGCATTTTGCCAAAGGAACTTGCCATCAACGCCAGCATTAGCGGTCCGATGGCGCGCGCGAGCGGCGTCGAGTACGACATCCGCAAGGTGGACAAGTACGGCGTGTACGGCCGGTTCGATTTCCGCGTGCCGGTTGGTGAGGTCGGCGATGTATATGACCGGTACATGGTGCGCGTGCTAGAAATGCGCGAGAGCATCAAGATTCTGCAACAAGCTTTGCACGACATTCCGGTAGGCCCGCACATCGCACCGGAAGTGAAGCTGCGCAATTTCAAGATCCCGGCAGGCGACGGCTACGGTCGCATCGAAGCTCCGAAGGGCGAACTCGGCTTCTATCTCGTTTCCGACGAGTCCGGCAAGACACCGTACCGGTATCACGTACGTCCGCCGAGCCTTATCAACCTCACGATTCTCGAAGACATGTGTCTCGGTCACAAGGTCGCCGACGTGGTGATCATCCTCGGCAGCGTGGACATCGTGCTGGGGGAGGTGGATCGGTAATGGGTTTCCTCGGCAAAGGTCTGTTTGAAGGCATGGTTGTGACGGCCCGCAATTTCGTCGGCAGTTACTATGACAAAGACCGGCTCGTGACCGTACAGTATCCCGAGGAGCGCGTCCAAGTACCGGAGAATTCGCGGACGTTTCCGTTTCTCGTTTACGACAGCGACAAAGACCTCGCCGGCACGATGCGGTGTGTCGCGTGCAAGATTTGCGAAGTCGAGTGTCCGCCGCAGTGCATTTACATCGTCATGGACCGGGACGAGAAGGGCAAACCGCAGCAACGCCCGAAGGTGTTCGACATTGACATCAGCGTTTGCATGCAGTGTCAGATTTGCGTCGAGGTCTGCCCATTCGAAGCGATCAAGATGGACAACGACTACGAGAAATCGAAGTACGGCCGCTTCGATGACTTGGTCGAGCACCTGCCGGACTTGCTGAAGTCCAACGCATACTATCACAAAGTGAAGCCGACCGAAGCGACAGCGGTGGACGCCAAGCTCAAGGCCGAAGCGGAAAAGAAGGCAAAGAAGGCGGCGCCCGCTGCGAAGCCGGCAGCCGCACCAAAGCCGGCGGCCGCAGCGGCTGGGACAGCCGCTACTACACCGGCGAAGATTGCGATTCCCGAGGACGCGCCATTCACGCCCGAACAACGGGAATGGCTCGGTAAATATCTCACGACAGCCTCGGTCGGAGCAACGCCGGCAACCGCAAAGCCGGCAGCGGAAGCACCTGCGGAAGCTGCGCCGTCCGAAGCGCCATCGGGCGACGCGCCGTGGCACGACCCCGGTATGGGCATGCAACAGCGGATGGAGTTGGCAAAAGACAAGCCGTTCGCGGACAACTTAATGGCCGCGATGGCGCAGACGGATTGTCATGCTTGCGGCTATGATTGCCGGGGCTATGCCGACGCGATTGCTGGCGGCTCGGAAAAAGATTTATCACTTTGCCTGCCGGGAGAGGCGGAAACGCAACAGATGCTCGAGAAGCTCATGAAAGACGCAGGCAAAACTTGAGCGACTGATACGGCGTTAGAGTGAGAGCAAGGAGGAGTGGGGCTTTAGTTCGGTAATGGAAACAATCTATCAAGCACTGCGTAGTTGGTTCGCGAATGCGCCCGACGGAGTTTTGCGCGGCGTGGCGATCGCCATTCCCATTCTTTTCATCATCATGGTGTTTCCGCTGATTTTCGCTTTCACGACACTGGTGGAGCGCAAGGCGCTCGGACGCATCCAGAACCGGTACGGACCGAATCGCGTGGGCCGGTGGGGTATCCTGCAACCAATTGCGGACGGGTTAAAACTGGTGCTGAAGGAGGACATCGTTCCTGCCAAGGCCGACAAGGTCGTTCACTTTCTCGCGCCGGTCATCGCGGTGATTCCGTCGCTGCTGCTGTTCTCCGTGCTGCCGATAGCGCCCGGACTTGTGCCGGTTGATCTCAATATCGGCATCCTGTTCGTCTTCGCCATCAGCACGGCAAGCGTCTTGGCGCTGTTCATGGGCGGGTGGGCGTCCCGCAACAAATTTTCGCTGCTCGGCGCGATGCGTGCCGTGGCGCAGGTGGTTTCGTACGAGGTGCCGATGGTGTTGTCGGCTGTGGCTGTCGTGATGGCGGCAGGATCGCTTTCAACGGTTACGATCATCCATGCGCAGAGCGGGGGAGTGCTCAATGTCACCGGCTGGTTTGTATTCCGTCCATGGGGCCTTGTCGGATTCGTGCTGTTCACGATTGGCGCGATGGCAGAGTCGGCGCGCACGCCGTTCGACATACCGGAAGCGGAGTCGGAAATCATTGCCGGCTATCATACCGAGTACAGCAGTTTCAAGTTTGCGCTGTTCCAGATGGGCGAATATCTCGCGTCGATTGCGATGGCGGGGATTTCCGTGACGATGTTTCTCGGCGGCTACCTCGGTCCCGGCAGTGGGCCGGGGTTGTTCGGCGGACTGATTTCAATGTTTTGGTTCTTCTTGAAGCTGGCGGCGATGATCATGACCATCATCTGGATTCGCGGTACGTGGCCGCGCGTGCGCGTTGACCAGTTGCTGGCATTTGCGTGGAAGGTGTTGTTGCCGATGTCCATCATCAATATTGTGGCGGTAGGCCTATGGCGTTTCTTACAGCCGAGGCCGTTGGCGTGGGTGCTCACCACCGTATGGGTTGTTGGATGGTTCATTTTGCTGACGAAGTTGAGCGCCACGGAGAAGATTCAGAAGCGGGAGTACCGGTACATCACCTGAGAACATGAACGCGGCCTTTTGGATCATCTCAGCAATCACGGTCATCGGCGCGGTTATGGCGGTGACGATGCGCAATCTCGTGCATTGCGTGTTGGCGCTGATCTTGTTTTTCCTCGGAATTGCCGGTCATTACTTTCTGTTGCGCGCAGATTTCCTGGCGGTAGTGCAAATTCTGCTCTACATCGGCGCGGTGGCGGTGCTGATTCTGTTTGCGATTATGCTCACGCGTCACGTGACCGGTACGGAAGGACCAAGCGAGTTGGGCGGGAAATGGTGGGCCGGTATGGGCACGGCGATCATCATTGCCGGATTGCTGTGGTGGGTCATCGGCCGGGATGCTGTGATGTCGATGCTGCCTGCCGGAGAAGCGAAAACTTCGGTCGTAGAAATCGGCAAAGCGTTGATCTCTGACTGGGTGGTGCCGTTTGAAGTGTTGGGGGTGTTGTTGACCGCGGCGCTCATCGGCGCCGTGGTGATTGCGCTGGAGGAGGTTATCCGCCGGCGATGAGCGTTCCACTCAATTACTACTTGATGCTGTCCGCGTTCTTGTTTGCGATTGGACTTTGCGGTGCATTATCGCGCAAGAACGCCATCATCGTGTTGATGGGCATCGAGATCATGTTCAATGCCGGCATCCTGAACCTCGTCGCATTTTGGCACTACAAACTGTTCGCGTCGTTGACCGCGCAGATGTTTGCGATTTTTGCGGTGGCGATTGCCGCCGCGGAGTCAGCAGTCGGACTGGCGTTGGTGATTGCCGTTTACCGGCACTACAAGTCGGTAGACGTGGATGAAATGAAGAGTCTGAAAGGCTAAATGGACGAACACCTCTACGAACTCGCGAAACAACAGTGGTTGATTCCGTTTATTCCGCTGGTTGCGGCGGCGATTCAGTCACTGCTGAACCGCCGTCAACGCAAGCTGTCGGCGGCGTTGTCGATTGGCGCGCTGTCGATTTCCTGCGTTCTTGCGTTGCGAGCGTTTGCGGGAACGCTTGGCGAACACGAGTCCGCGCGCGCGATTTCGGACTTCACGTGGTTCACGTGCGGCACGACAAGGCTGGAACTTGGATTCATCCTCGATCCGTTGACCGCCACGATGGCCGCGATGGTGGCGTTTGTCGGTCTGATGATTTTCATCAATGCCACCGGGTACATGGCCGAGGACGAGAACTTTACGCGGTTCTTCTGTTTCATGTCGCTGTTTGCGGCGGCGATGCTCGGCTTGGTCGTTGCGAACAACCTGTTGTTCTTCTTCATCTGTTGGGAACTGGTCGGCCTGTGCAGTTATCTGCTGATCGGTTTTTGGTATTTCAAACCGAGCGCGGCGGCGGCGATGAAGAAAGCGTTCATCACCACGCGCATCGGCGACATCGGATTTTTCATCGGCATCCTGATGTTGTACTGGCATGGCGGCACCCTCAATCTCTACGACGGTGGTCACGGTGCGTTGGAGCAGGCGGGGAAGTTGGCGACGATCACCGGTTGGTGGGGAATGTCCATGGCCGGAACCATTGCGCTGATGTTGTTCTTCGGCGCGATGGGCAAGAGTGCGCAGTTTCCGCTGCACGTGTGGTTGCCGGACGCGATGGAAGGCCCGACGCCGGTCAGCGCGCTCATCCATGCCGCGACGATGGTGGCAGCCGGTGTGTTCATGGTCGGCCGGATGTTCCCGCTCTTTACGGCGGCGGCCGGGGATTGGGTGATGGATTTTGTGATGTGGATCGGCTGCATCACGGCCGTGTTCTCGGCAACGATCGCGGTGGCGCAGTGGGACATCAAACGCGTGTTGGCGTACTCGACGTGCTCGCAGCTCGGATTCATGGTGATGGCACTCGGCGCCGGTGGGCTGGTGGCCGGGCAGTTCCATTTGCTCACGCACGCATTTTTCAAGGCGCTGCTGTTTCTCGGGTCCGGTTGCGTCATCATCGGCACGCACCACGAACAAGACATGCGGAAGATGGGCGGGCTGAAGAAGTACATGCCGATCACGTTCTGGTGTTATCTCATCGGCATGCTCGCGCTGGCCGGTGTGCCGCCCTTCGCGGGATTCTTCTCGAAGGATGAAGTATTGCTGGAGACTTACCATCGCAGCAAATGGGCGTGGGGCTTGGCGACGTTCGCCGCGTTTCTGACCGCGTTTTATATGACGCGTCAGATGTTCATGGTCTTTGCCGGCAAGTGGCGCGGCCGCGAGGCGGAGCACGGTCACGGTACCGGGCACGGCCACCACCACGAACCGCACGAGGTGCCGTGGAACATGTGGTTGCCGATCGCGGTGCTCAGCGTGTTTGCAATTGGTCTTGGTTTCTTTGGCGGCAAGTACGCTCACTACCTCGGCGGCGAGGAAACCGGGCTGGCCGAAGGCAAAGGCTTGGTGATGGGGCTTTCTGTGGCCGTCGGCGCGCTCGGCATCGTGCTTGGGTGGGTGATTTATGGACGCAAGACCATGGAGCACGCGACCGATCCCGATCCGTTGCAGGCCACGATCGGCGGATTGTTCACTGTGCTGAACCGCAAGTGGTACATCGACGAAATCTACGAAGCGACGATCATTCGTTTCACGGCCATCTGTGGCACGTTCTTCCGGCTGGTGGACAAGGCCGTTGTGGACGGGATTCTGCATGCCGTCGCCTGGACGTTCTGGGCGATCTCGCAAATCGTGCGCTGGGTCGGCGACGAGTTCTTGATCAACGGCGGATTCGACGCGGGTTGCGGCGGCGTGCGCGGATCGGGCCGGATCCTCGCAAGACTTCAGAGCGGCCGGGTGCAGAACTATTTCCGCGTGCTGAGCCTGGGCGCGGCCGTTTTGCTGCTGATTTACTTCTTCACCTCCTGAGGCATGAACGAGTTTCCCTATCTTAGTTTGATTACGTTTGTGCCGCTGCTGGGCGCGGCGATCATCTTGCTTCTCGGCAAGACGAACGAGCGGGCCATCAAATCGGTCGCGCTTCTCACGAGCCTGATTGCGTTGGGGTTGACGGTGAAGGTGTGGCTCGGCTTCGACCCATCCAAGGGGCTGATGTTCGAGGAGCGGTTCGCTTGGATCCCAGCGATTCACGTGGATTACCGGCTCGGAGTGGATGGACTGAGCGTAGCGATGGTGTTGCTGACGGCGATCATCACGCCGCTGGCACTGCTCGCGCACTGGAAGCTGGACCGGGATGTGAAACTTTTCTTCTTCCTGTTCCTCCTGCTGCAAACCGGGATGTTCGGGGTGTTCACGGCGCTGAATTTCTTCCATTGGTTCATCTTTTGGGAACTCGGCCTCATTCCGATGTATTTCCTCATCAAGATTTGGGGTGCCGAAGAGCGGACGTACGCCTCGTTCAAGTTCTTCATCTACACACTGGCCGGTAGCGTGACGATGCTGCTGGCGTTCTCGTTCATCTACTTGGCGACGAACAGCTTTGATTTCATGGAGCTGCGGGAACGGGCTTCTTCGGGAGAGTTGATGCGCGCCATTAATGTCTTGGTCGGCGACATCAGCGGGCGGACCGGCTTGCACATCAACGCCGCGTGTTTCGCTTCGATGCTTTTCTGGGGCGTGTTCCTTGGGTTCGCCATCAAGGTGCCGATCTGGCCGTTTCACACCTGGTTGCCGGATGCGCACACGCAAGCGCCGACGGGTGGCTCGATGGTGCTGGCGGCCATACTGTTAAAAATGGGCGTGTACGGTTTCTTGCGAGTCGTGTTGCCTATCTTTCCGGTGCAGGTCGCGGCGCACCTGAACTTATTGTTGTTTCTCGCGTTGGCGAGCATCGTGTTCGGCGCATATGCCGCGATGGCGCAGACGGATTTCAAACGGCTGGTGGCGTACTCGTCGGTCAATCACATGGGCTACGCCATGCTTGGCATCTTCGCGGTGGTCGCGTCGGCAACAAATGTGGCCGATGTGGTCAACGAGAAAGCGGCCGCGTTAAACGGTGCAATGCTGCAGATGTTCAACCACGGGATCAGTTCAGCGGCGCTGTTCTTCATGGTGGGCGTGATCTATGAGCGGACGCACACCCGCAACCTCGCCGAGTACGGCGGGCTGCGCAAGATCATGCCGATCTATGCCGGTGTTCTGGGCATCTCGATGTTCTCGTCGCTCGGGTTGCCGGGGCTGAACGGCTTTGTGGGCGAGTTCCTGATTTTCAAGGGCGCGTTCCCGATCGTGACAACCGTCACGCTGCTGGCGACGATCGGCTTGGTGATCACGGCGATTTTCCTGTTGAGCATGATACAAAAAGTCTGTTTCGGCCCGCTGAACGAGAAATGGAAGGCCTTGCCGGACATGACGGGGCGCGAACTCTTGATCGGCGCGGCACTGATGTTCTTCATGTTTTGGATCGGCATTTACCCGTCGCCGCTCGTGCACGCGTCGAACCAGGCGGCGCTAGGGCTTATCAAGGTTTTCGAAGGCGCGCCGGAAACGATGATGGCGTTGGGCCGGTAAGCTGAACAATGCAAGTGGACTGGTCAATCTATATCTCGTTCATCGGCGTGGGGCTGATTCTGCTGCTGCCCCGCGACTCAAAGACTCTCATCCGCTGGGTTGCGCTGCTTACCGGCGTGGCGAGCTTGCTGGTCGCGTTGCGCGGATATTTTGCCTACAACGCGGCGGTGAACGACTTGATTGCGGCGACCGGGCAGGGTTTCGTCCATGTCGTCAATCGCCCGTGGATTCCATCTTTAGGCATCAGCTATCATCTGGCGATGGATGGCATCAACTATCCACTCGTGGTGCTGAACGGCTTCGTCTGCGTCACCGGTATTTTGTTCAGTTGGAACATCGAGGAGCGCGTGAAAGAATTTTTTGCGTTCTTTCTCACTTTGATTGCCGGTGTGTACGGCGTATTCATGGCGATGGATTTGTTTCTCCTGTTCGTGTTCTACGAGCTGGCGATCATCCCGAAGTATTTCATCATCTCGATTTGGGGCTCGACCCGGAAGGAATACGGCGCGATGAAGCTCGTGCTGTATTCGTTTGTCGGCAGTGCGCTGGTCTTTATCGGGATTCTGGCGGCGTTTTTCGCAGCCGGCGGCACAACGTTCAACATCCTTGAACTTGCCTCCAAACATTCGTTCTCGCGTGATCTCCAAATCTGGGTGTTCCCGCTGATCTTCGTTGGCTTTGGCGTGCTGGCCGGCATGTGGCCGTTTCACACGTGGGCACCGACCGGTCACGTGGCCGCGCCGACAGCAGCCAGTATGTTGCTCGCCGGTGTGGTCATGAAACTCGGCTCCTATGGTTGCTTCCGTGCCGCGATGCTTCTGTTCCCGGAAGGGCTGGCCTACTGGAAATGGTGGATCGCATGGCTGGCTGTCATCGGCATCGTGTACGGCGCGGCAGTGGCGCTCGTGCAAAAGGATTTCAAATTTATCATCGGCTACTCGAGCGTGAGCCACATGGGTTTCGTGTTGCTTGGTTTGGCGACGCTCAATGTCATCGGCATGTCCGGCGCGATCCTGCAGATGTTCTCGCATGGAATTGTCGCCAGTCTGCTGTTCGCCGTGGTGGGCCGCATGGTCTACGACCGGACGCACACGCGACAGCTCGATGAACTCGGTGGGCTGGCGAAGGTGCTTCCGTTTGCCTGCGTCACGTTCGTCATCGGCGGCGCGGCCTCCATGGGCATGCCGGGATTCAGTGGCTTTGTGGCTGAAATCCAAGTACTCATCGGCGCGTTTGGCATGAGTCCGTGGTTAGTCGTCGGGGCTGGGATCGGAATTATCATCACCGTAGCGTATATCCTGAACGCCATACACAAGGTGTTCTTTGCCGAAGAAGAACACGGGGGGGCAGGGGACTCGCATGGTCACGGTCAGGGCGAAACCGGTGCGTCCCGCTGGAGCGTGTCACCCATCTCACTACCGGAAAAAGTCGCCGCCGTGATTCTCATGTCGCTGCTGGTGATCATCGGCGTGTATCCGCCAATTATGCTCAACATGATCAAGGCCAATGTTGAATTGTTCCTGCGAGGCGCGCAATGACGGGGGCCCCCTACCTCGAAGTGTTCAAGGCTCTTAGTGCCGAGACAATGTTGGTGGTGACGGCGTTCATTGCCCTGACGGCGGATCTCGTCTCGCTGCGACGGAAGGATCGTGTCGAGCGGTACCGGGGCGTTGGCACGATAACAATCATCGGATTGCTTGCCGCGATCATTCCCCTGTGGGGACAACTGAGTTCGGAGCCGGTTTCGCTTCTGGGAGGTACTTTGGTCACCGGTGAGCTTGTCGCTCTCTTCAAACTGGTGATCGTCGGCCTTACCGTCATCACAGCGTTGATCTCGATGGATTTTGATCTGGGGCGTCACGTCGGCGAGTACTTCGCAACAATGCTCTTCGGAGCAATCGGCATGATGCTGTTGGTCAGCACCGAAGAACTCATCACGATCTTCGTCGCGTTGGAGTTGACCAGCATTAGCCTCTACATCCTGACCGCGTTCCACAAGGGCGAATTGCGTTCGCAGGAGGCCGCGGTCAAATACTTCATGTTCGGCGCGATTTCGTCGGCGTTTTTGCTGTTCGGACTCAGTTACCTTTACGGTGTGACCGGCACGACCAATCTCCGCGTCATGCAGCAAGCGGCGGGGAGTTCTTCCAGTTCACTTCTGAGCGCGGGGTTGTTGTTCGTCATTGTCGGTCTCGGATTCAAGGTGGCGGTGGTGCCGTTCCACCTGTGGGCGCCGGACGCTTACGAAGGCGCGCCGACGCCGGTCACCGCCTTCATCGCCACCGGCTCGAAGGTGGCCAGCTTCTTCGTGTTGCTCAAAGTGATGATGATTGGCTTTGCCGGTATGGAAGGTTCGGCGTACTGGTGCAACTTCGCGCCCGGTTGGACGATGTTGTTGGCGGTCGTAGCGACACTGAGCATGGTGCTCGGCAACTGCGCCGCCATCGTGCAGCGAAACGTCAAGCGTCTGCTGGCGTATTCGAGCATCGCTCACGCGGGTTACATTCTGATCGGCCTGATCGCGGCGACCCAGATGGGGGCGGCCTCCGTGCTGTTCTATGTGATCGTGTATGCGTTGACGAACCTCGGCGCGTTCGGCGTGGTGGCCGCGTTGTCGAGCCGCGCCGGTGGCGACAACATGGAGAACTTCAATGGCATGGCCCGGCGCGCGCCGTTCCTTTCGCTGCTCATGTTGGTCTTCATTCTGTCACTTGCCGGCATCCCACCGCTGGGCGGATTCTTTGGAAAGTTCTACCTCTTTGCGGCGGCGATCCAGCGGGATGCGCAGACGTTTGGGCTGTTGTGGCTGGTGATCATCGGCATTCTTATGAGCGCGGTGTCGCTGTACTACTATTTGATCCTGATGAAACATCTCTACGTCATCGCCCCCAGCGAGACGACGCGGATTTCCACGCCTGCGTATGTCAATGGCACGCTGGCACTTGTGGCGCTGGGCGTGATTCTTCTCGGTCTGTTTCCGGAGCCGATTCTTGCGCTTCTCAACAGGCTGGTCGTCCGTCTATAATCGCCGCTCAATCAGGCTCGCCTGCTTCATGAACATTGATGGCACAACGAAGATTGTCGGCGTGTTCGGATCGCCGATTGCGCATACGGCGTCGCCCGCCCTGCACAACGCGGCATTCGCCGCGCTCAACATGAACTGGGCTTACGTCGCGTTTCACGTCGAACCGCAGAACCTGCGTGGCGCTCTGATGGGCGCCCGCGACATGGGGTTGACCGGCGTGAACCTCACACTCCCGCACAAGATTCTCGCCCTCGAAATTGTGGACGAAGTTCATTCGGAGGCGCGCCGGCTCGGTTCGGTCAACACCGTGTTGATGGAACACGGCAAACTGCGCGGGTTTAACACCGACGGCTACGGCTTTGTGAAAGCGATCGAGGAAGAGTTTAACTTCACGCTCGCAGGAAAACGCATCCTCATCCTCGGTGCCGGCGGGGCCGGGCACGCCATTGCCGTGAAATGCGCGCTCGAAGACGCCGCGTTGGTGTGCGTGGCGAACCGGACGCCTGAGAAGATCGAACCGATCGCCAAAGAGATTGCGGCGACGAAAACGGAGTTTCGCGCGCTGAAACTGGGTTCCCGGGAAATCGCCCGTCACATGGACGAGATCGACCTTCTCGTCAACGCGACCTCGGTAGGTCTGAAGCCCGGTGAGTCGCTCGGACTCGACCCAGCATTGTTCTCTCCAAAGCTGTTTGTTTACGACACGATTTACCGGCCGGCCAAGACGGAGCTTCTCCGGTTGGCCAGCGAAGCCGGTGCGAAGGCGGCCAACGGGGCCAGCATGTTGGTGCATCAGGGGGCGAAGTCGTTCGAGGTCTGGACCAGACGCAAGGCGCCGGTGGCCGTGATGCGGCGGGCGCTGAAAGCCGCCATCGGTGAGGAAACGCATTGAGTACCGGCTTGCAGGTCTACTTGGACGTCGTTGTGTTCGTCTTCGGTGCAGTTGTGGGTAGCTTCCTCAACGTATGCATCCATCGCATGCCGCGTGAACAATCCGTCGTCACACCGCCCTCCCACTGTCCGCACTGTCACGAGCGCATCCGGTGGCGCGACAATGTTCCGCTGTTCAGCTACCTCTTTCTGCGGGGTCGATGCCGGCACTGCAGCGCGCGCATCACGCCGCGCTATTTTCTTGTCGAGTTGCTGACCGCGACCTTATTTTTGCTGATCTGGTTGAAGTTTGGCGGTGTGCAGGCGGTGATTTACTGGATTGTGGTGGCCGGGTTAATCGTTGCAACGTTCATTGACTTTGAGCATTATATTATTCCGAACGAAATCACGTACGGCGGGGTTGTGCTGGGTTTGTTGCTGAGTGTGTTGTATCCGCCGCTGCTCAACGTCGAAAGCGTCCGCGCGGGTCTATGGCTGTCGTTTCTTGGCGTTGTGGTCGGCGGAGGAACTCTGCTCCTCGTTGCCCTGCTGGGTGAATGGGCGTTCAAGAAGGAAGCGATGGGAATGGGCGACGTGAAATTGCTCGCGGCGCTCGGCGCGTTCCTGGGTTGGGAAGCGACGTTGTTCACGGTATTCGCATCGTCCGTTGTGGGTGGCGTGATTGGCCTTGTGCTCGTGCTGTTGAGCAAGAAGGGCTTGCAGAGCCGCATTCCGTACGGGCCATACATCGCGTTGGCCGCGCTGGTGTGGATTTTTTGGGGACGCGAACTCATTCGGTGGTACATGGGGATGATCAACAAAGGATGACCAATGCCGCAATTGCGCTATTTCACCGCCGGTGAGTCTCACGGGCAATGCCTGATCGGGGTGCTCGAAGGCCTGCCGGCTGGGCTGAAACTCAATCTAGACGCCATCAACCGCGATCTCTCGCGCCGACAGAAAGGCTACGGCCGCGGCGGTCGCATGAAGATCGAAACCGATCAGGCGGAAATTCTTTCCGGCGTTCGTCTCGGCGAAACCATCGGCTCGCCGGTCACGCTGATGGTGAAGAACAAAGATTTCAAGATCAACGAGCTACCGGCCGTCACCAAACCACGCCCCGGCCACGCCGACCTTGCCGGTGTCATCAAATACGACCGGCAGGACGCACGCGACATCCTCGAACGCGCCAGCGCCCGCGAAACCACGATGCGTGTGGCCATTGGCGCGGTCTGCAAAGTTTTACTTGCCGAAGTCGGGATCGACATCGTCGGCCACTTGGTCTCGCTTGGCCCGGTGCGGGCCAGCACGGACGGCCTGACGCTCGCGCAAATCCGGGAGCGCAGCGAAGCGAGCGAAGTGCGCTGCGCCGATCCCGACGCCGAGAAGAAGATGATCGAGGCCATCGACACCGCCAAATCGCAGGGCGACACGCTCGGCGGCGTGTTTGAGGTGATCGCGACCGGCGCGCCTGTCGGACTCGGCAGCCATGTACAGTGGGACCGGAAGCTCGACGCCAACATCGTCCGGGCGCTGGTGAGCATTCAGGCGATCAAAGGCGCAGAGGTTGGCATCGGATTTGAAGTGGCACGGCGATTTGGTTCTCAGGTGCACGACGAAATCCTGCCCGGCAAAGAAGGCGCGTTGTCCCGCGCCAGCAACAACGCCGGTGGCTTCGAGGGCGGCATGACCAACGGCCAGCCCATCATCGTGCGCGCCGCGATGAAGCCGCTTTCGACGTTGATGAAACCGATGCGCTCAGTGGACATTATGACGCATGAGGAAGTGAAAGCAACCGTTGAGCGTTCCGACGTGTGCGCTGCGCCCGCAGCGGCCGTCATTGGCGAAGCTGTCGTCGCTATCGAACTGGCGAAAGCGCTTCTGGATAAGTTCGGCGGCGACAGTGTCCGCGAACTCGCACGCAACGTCGAGAGCTACCGGGAAGCCTGCAAGCGGTGGTGACGCATCGCCACGCGGTCCGACCCGAGCCATATTGATTGCCGCTTCGTCGACGGCGCACCAAGACTGGACACATCGAGTTATCTCCAGCTCAATACGCTGAAGAGACTGGTATAGTCATCGGTTCATACTGGACTGCATCCTTGGTGCGGGGAGCGTGCCCTATTTGCGCATTGGCAAGCCAGATTCATCGCCCAACATGATCCTCCAGCGTGTCGGTTTGCCTGCGGGCGGTCTTCAAGTTGTTCTCGGCCTCGACAAAATCAGGTTTGAGTCGCACGGCCTGCTCCCAATGCGTCACCGCCTCCGGCAGCCTACCCAGTGCGGCTAGGGAATTCCCCAGATTGTAGTGCGCCTCGGCGTCGTCGGGCTTGAGCCGCAGAACCTCCTCGAAATGCTCCGCCGCCTCCGGTACCTTGCCTGCCAAAATCAAAGCGTGCGCAAGATTGTAATGTGCGTCGGCAAAACTGGACTTGATCTGGAGTGCCTGCTCGAAGTGTTCGATGGCCTCTGGTATACGGCCGGCTTGAGCTAGGGCAATCCCCAAGCCGTTGTGAGCCTTGGCAAAGTTGGGACTGATTCGCAGCGCCTGTTCGTAATGCTGCATCGCGTCCTCCAACCGGTCCACATCCGACAAGGCATTTGCCAAGTTCAGGTGCGCACGGGGGTTGTCCGGACATTTGTTGATGGTATCCTGCCAGATGGCGCGCGCTGACCGATAATCGAAGTTGCGCTGGACTGTGAGGAATCCAAGCAGCAAGGCCACAGCCCCGGTTGCGCTCCATCCCAGCCATCGGCCGAGCCTTGCCCGTGCACCCAACAGATGTTTTCCAAACGTAAAGGCGCCAAACACCACGACCGTGACCACCGCCGCCAACGGCAAGTACATGCGATGCTCACACGACGCGCTGTTGAGAGGAAGGAAACTCGAGGTCGGCGCGAGGATCAAAAAGAACCAGGCACTCAAGAATCCCCAAGTGAGATTCCTCTTCAACGCCCACATGCTCACGACCAGCACGATCGCAATCACAAACATAGGCGGCAGAACGTTTTGCCACGTCCATGGAAACGGCCACCCGCAATCCAAACATAACGAGCGCGGCCACGCGGATAGCCGCACGTAATGGAGGATCACTCCGGGTTCTGTCAACAAATACCTCCACCAAGTCACCCCCATCGTTTCCGCGTTGCTCAACGCAAAGGGAACAGTTTTCGCAAAAACCGTCAGTTGAACCAGCAGAATCCAAGTAACCGCCAGTGCCAGATACAACGGCCAGTGTCGCCGCCATGCCTCCCGGAATGTACCCGAAATGAACGTGCGATCGTAAAGCAACACCATCACCGGGGCTGAAATCATTACCTCTTTGCAGGCCATCCCCAGCAGACACGCCGCCACGGAGAGGCTGTACCAAACCCCCGGCAATCGCGACTCAGTGCCGCGGATAAAACAGTGCAACGTAAACAGATAGAACAACCCCATCAACGACTCGGCCCGTTGAACGATATACGTCACCGACTCGGTTTGCAGAGGATGGACGGTCCACAGAATCGCCACAGTCAACGCCAAGGGCAGAGCCGACTCGCCGAACCGCTCACGCAACCTCGGCTGCAGCAGGGTGCGTCGCACGATTCCCAGCAAGGCCACACCGGCAAGGATGTGAACGGCCAGATTCAGCGCGTGATATCCCCACACATCGTGACCGCCAAGGGCATAGTTGATCGCAAGGAAGAGATTCACGATCGGCCGACCTTCAACGGTAATGCCGGCACCGTGCGGAGGTGAGAGCGCCTGCCCAAGTGGCCAGAGACGATGGATTGTTGGGTTTTCGAGAATCGAATCCACGTCGTCGAAGATGAATGGACCGGTGAAGCTGTTGTGATAGACGAGAAGGCCCGCGGCGACTACCAGCAATGGGATAAACCTCTGTCGGTTCACAGTAGCTTCTTCAGTTCCAGCTTGGCGATCTTGCCGGTGGCCGTGTGCGGTAGAGATTCGACGATGCGAATCTCGCGCGGGATTTTGTAGTCGGCAAGCTGCTCCCGGCAGTACCGGAGAATCTCGTCAGAGTCTAGCGTCGCGCCGTCCACGGGGCTGACAAAAGCGATGGGAATTTCACCGCGTTTCTCATCGGCCTGCGCGACGACGGCGGCTTCGCGGACGTTGGGGAACTGGTAGAGCACTTCCTCGATCTCGCGGGGATAGACGTTCATGCCGCGCACGAGGAGCATTTCTTTGCGGCGGTCCACGATGTAGATGTAGCCGTCCTCATCTTTCTTACCCATATCACCGGTGTGCAGCCAGCCGCCGCGCAGCGTCGCCGCCGTTTCCTCGGCGTGATTGTAGTAGCCCTGCATGACGTTCGGACCGCGCACGACGATTTCGCCGAATTGCCCGGGCGGCAGTTCGCCGTCGTGATCATCGAAGATTTTCACGTCAATATCCGGCAGGGGCAGGCCAACCGACCCGGCCTTGCGCACACCGTGATAGGGATTAAACGAGACGACCGGCGAAGCTTCGCTCAGTCCGTAGCCTTCCAGCAATGGAAAGCGCATTTTGCGCTCGAATGCCGCCAGCGTCTCGCGGGGCAGGGGAGCGGCACCGGAGACGGCCATGCGCAGGTTCAACACCCAATGCATCCAAAACGGAATCTTCGCCTGCGCCAACGCCTGAAAGATTTGCGGGATGCCGCAGAAAATGGTCGCGCGGTTCAGGATCATCTCCTTCATCGCGGCCTTGAAGGGATGGACGGATTTGATGAGCACAATGCCCGCGCCCATTGCGAGCGGAGTGAAGATGCACACGGTCAGCATGAAACTGTGGAACATGGGCAGCAGCAACACCGGTCGGTCGTCAGCGGTTCCACCCAGCGCTTTGATGCAACTGCGCACGTTGGAAGCGATGTTGTGGTGCGATAGCATCGCGCCCTTCGGTTTGCCTGTCGTGCCGGACGTGTAGATGATCACCGCCAAGTCGGAAGCATTCACGACCGGCCACGTCGGCGTGACTCCAGTTGGCTGTTTTTCGAGATCGGCGAGCGAAGCGAGGCGGCCCCCCCGCAGTTTGCCGACGATTTCATCAAAGTCCGGTGACGTGACCAAACAAGTGATCTTGCAGTCATCGAGAATGTGCTGAATCTCCGGGGACTTGAGGAAGTTGTTGATCGGGACAACCGTCGCCCCGGATTTCAAGGCGGCATAGAGGACGTAGATGAACTCCGGCGAGTTTTTGAGCAGAATGCCGACAAGGTCGCCGTGTTTGATGCTGTGCTGCGTCTGCAGATTCGCGGCGTAGAGATCAATCTTCTTCTTCAACTGCGCGTACGAGATCGTGTCGCGTCCCCAGAAGATGGCTGTCTTACGCGGGTTGGCCGCTGCCACCGTGTCGAATTCTGCGATAACTGTCGGCGCTTCCATGATCGGTTGACAAACGCGTCACCAGAGCGCGGATTTCTGTTCGGCCACGCAGGTACTGTCGTCAGTCCACAGGCTGACGCGCCAGGCGGAGACCGGGCCGCCGGATGCAAAGGCCGGCCCGCGAATCTCGAACGTCGCACACGGCCGCGTTGCGTCGGTGCACCGCCGCTCGAAGATTTTATTCGGCGCGTGCACCTGCCGGTATTCGAATTTCACCATGCTGATGGTGGACGGTCTCCAGCTTACGAAGTATGCCTCGCCGGGACGCGCGACGTTCCGGGCGTATCTCTTGGCGGATACCTCCACGACGCGGGGTCGGCTCGTGGCGCAGCCGAGCGATAGGAACAGAACTAGAAACACGGCAACGAGTGAAGAGGTGTTGTGCGCGGTCAAGAGACCGGCGCACAACAAAGTGTAATTTCGTCTCATTTGGAATGCCCCTCGACGACAATCGTAATTTCCCCTTTGACCGTGCGGTTCTCAAGCATTTTCAACAGCGACTCGAGGTCGCCGCGCAGAATTTCCTCGAACTTCTTGGTCAATTCGCGGGCGACAACCGCCCGGCGATTGCCCAGCGCCTCTCGCATGTCCCGAAGAGACTTCAGCAGCCGGTACGGCGACTCGAAGAACACCAAGGTGAAGGGGAGAGGGGCGAGGCGCGAGAGGGTGCGACGACGCTGGGCGGATTTGTGCGGGAGGAAACCGTAGAAAAGGTGCGGTCCGGGAATCCCGCTGGCTGTCAGGGCCATGGTGACAGCAGACGGGCCGGGAATGACCTCCAGAGCGATTCCGGCGGCCAATACGGCCTGAATCAAGCGCTGACCGGGGTCAGAGACGGTGGGCATGCCGGCGTCGGAAACGAGGGCGATGCGGCGGCCTTGCCGGAGGTCTTTGAGCAACTCAGCAGTGCGCTTGGCTTCGTTGAACTCGTGGTAACTGATGAGCGGCTTGCGGATTTGGTGCCGGGCGAGCAACAGGCCGGTGCGGCGCGTGTCCTCTGCGGCGATCAGATCTGCCTCACGCAAGGTACGCAAAGCCCGCAAAGTAATATCTTCCATGTTGCCGATAGGCGTGCCGACGATGAAGAGTTTGCCGGGTTCCGCAGCCATGGGGCGACTCTAGGGGGCAGATGGTAAAAAGACAAGAGGCCTGTCATCGCGATGCTTCAGTTGCGTTGACAGACCTGTGTGTTTGTTGCTAGCTTCGCTTAGAGTTTGTAACCTTGGCGGCGAATTTGGGGCAAAGCCACGCATGGTAAGGAAATCTGGTCGGTACTACTTGAATATTGCGGTTATCGTTTTTGTGAGCGCGACGTTTCTCGAGGCCGCCTGTGCGCAGACGAACGATCAGACGGCCATCCCTGCAACCAATCTGTTTTCAGTGTCCCCGCTAACGTTGAAGGGGGACGCTGGGGTCGCGCCACTTGGAGGATTGGGCCAAACAACCGCGGAACTGGAGGCCAAAGTTCGGCGTTATTTTGAGGCTAGGGACTATAAGCGGGCCTTGGACTACGCAATAACCGGTTTGGAGTCGGATCCAAAGCGCCGTCCGCTTTTGGAAGTGAAAGCCATTGCCCTAGCCAAGCTGGGCCGTTTTTCCGACGCGGTTGCCGCGCGCAAAGACATTTTACCTGTAGGAACCGAGGACGTGTACGACATGGATGGCCTCGGTGAACTGCTCTTGATGGCCAACCAGATCGACGAGTATCGAGCCTTTTTGTCCAAGTACAAAACCCAGATCGAGGGCGCATACGGTGGGGCGCTCTTGAAGTACTTCTCCGTGCTCGAGGCGTACCAGACAGGGGATCCGGCTCAGTTTCGCCGCGTTGTGACTCAGTCTCTTACGGCATTGCCCTCGAAACAGGGACGACTTCTTGGCGACTGGGAATTTGACGAACTGCACACAATGATTTCATCGCATCCGGATTCTCACCAGAAGAGGATGCTTCTGACATTCGTTCGAGTCTTGACCGGCGAGCTCAGTCGTGACCGGGCACTTGAAGCGATTAAGGGATTGTAGTTCGCTCGTTGCCGGCATTCATTTGGAAAATCGGTGTTGAACTGTGGGCTGATGGAGAAAAACAAGAGGCCAGTCTTTCGACTGGCCTCTTGCAAGGGAAGGTACTTATCTGCTGTTGTTAGCTACGGCGACGCCGTGCTACGCCGACTGCGCCCAGCAGACCGAACCCAACAAGAACGATCGTTGACGGCTCAGGAATAATGGCCAAATCAATCAGGTTGCCTGCGGGGCCGCCCGCATGCTTGGCTGCTCCGAATATTACGCCGCCAGGAACCACCTGGGTCACGTCGATAGTGGTCGAGGCCGGATTGTCACCGGAGCCGGGGAAGGCCCAGCTAGTCGACGTGAATATCCCGCGTTGACTCCCAGCGTCAATAACAAGATAGATCTGCATGTGGGTGAAACCAAAGTTCGCCCCGTTGGTTTCGTTTAAGAGAGAACCCGCTGAGAAGAACCCGTCAATGCCGCCAAAACCAACGCCCATCGTGTTCGTGTCAAACACGACGTAATTGGCGAGACTGGAACTGCCGAGCGTCGGGGCGACCGTAAACGTTCCGATCGACATCGAGGAGCCTCCCGGCACCAATGTCGTGCCGTCGGCGAGTGCCACTCCAGTGTCGATTTGTGCGCTCCAATTGACCGTGATAGGGCCATTGGCCTTAACACTGGCCGTGACCAACAACGCTACTGCCAACACCGCGAAGTATTTTGTTACCTTGTTCATACCTTTTACCTTTCCCTTTACCGTTTCCTTATCCCTTATTTGTTGTTCTTGGTTTCTTACTTCCATTGTTTCTCTACGAATCATCCATCAACTCACTATGGCGTGAAGATCTGAGGCACAACCCAGTTGAACCCACCCGCGGCCTTTCGTTGGATATACACACTCCCGCCCAAGGGAAGTGCGACACCGGATTGATCCACAGACCCAGCGGCTGCCTTCCGCCAACCGGCCCCAGTAGGAAAACCCAGATTGGAGAAGTAGTACGTGTCATACCCCTGGGTCGAAGGATTATGGATCAAAATCAAGTCTGCAGTAACGGAGCTTCCAGCAGCGACTACGTTTGACAAAGTACTGACCCCGAGTGTCAGGTTGGTAATTGGGTACACATTAGCCACGATATTGTAACCATGTGCAACAGGAATAACCGTCTGGCCTAACTTGACGGCACCCACCAACAGGGCGACGACATTTGTGCCCTCCAGTCGCCGCATGAGGAGGCCTTGGTCCATGTAGAGCGTGACATTTGACATATCCGCAGAGCCAGCGGCTGCCTTCCGCCAGCCGGTACCGGTGGGAAAGCCAAGATTCGACCGGTAATAGGTGTCATATCCTCCGGTGAGGGGGTTCAAGATCAAGATCTGGTCTCCCGTGACGGATGAACCCGGTTTCAGGCCGACTTCGTTGTTCGGACCAAAGACCGAGGCGATCGTCCAGTGTGGGTAGATTTTATACTGGTCACCGTTAGCAGCAACCGTTTCAACCAAATTAGTCCCTGTAAAAACGGTCGTGGCACTATTACTAACAATGTCGTCCTGCATACCCGCCGCGGCACCGTTAATGACTTCGATAAAGAACTTCGCCTGACCGCCGGCCGCACTGAAGGCATTCACATCCAGCGTAGCGCTGACCGGGAACGCGTTGCCGGTCGGTGTGCCGTTAATGTTACCTCGGTTTGTGACGACCTGAGTCATTCCCAAGCCTTGTAAGCTTATCGCCGCAGTCGACGGAGTGCCGTTCGTTCCTTTGATAGTCAGCGTGATGAAGCCAACCGGGTCGGTGACCACATCGTCAGCGCTGGCTCGCGGGGCGACCGCGAAACCTATGAGCAGGCCAACTGTGGCGATGCCGGTAAGCTTGGTGAAGGTGGACAATACCCTAGTGTGGGACCTCGTTTGCATATCTTCTCCTCGCACTTTCATTAAAAGCCGTGTTCACAACTCGGTGAACTTATTTTCCCTATACCTCTTCAGCCCACATCTTGGTGAACTGAACTGAGCACAAAGTAGCAAATGGTCACGGAAGTGTCAACAGCTTTTTCAGTTTTTTTTAAAAAAAGATTTAAGCGATTTACTGCAGGCGTAAATTGGCCTGCCGGGTGGCTTATTGGCCCTTGAAAAGGCCACTTCCGGCTACCTGTTGTAGGGCGGGCATAGGCCGTCCGCCATACAAAACTCTTCGTGAATAGCTTTGGCTCTGTTAAAAGGGGTGTCACCTGAAGATGAAGATACTTGTGGCAGGCAGCGAAATGACACCCTTCGCCAAGACCGGTGGGTTGGGGGATGTGGTGGGGGCACTGTCGGCGGCTCTCAGCGAACTCGATCACGAGGTCATTTGTTGCGTGCCGTTTTACCGGTGCGTGAAACCGGTCGCGACAGGAATGTCGCTCCCACAAGGGCCTCGATTGACGTTGAAAATTCCGATGGGTGCTGAGACGATCACCGGCGAAATTCTCGAAGCGCGACTCAGTGAGAAGCTGCGGGTGTTGTTCGTGCGCTGCGATGAATTTTACGATCGCCCGGAGTTGTATCAAGCCGGCGAGCTGGCCTACGAAGACAATGCCGCGCGGTTTTTATTTTTCTCAAAGGTTGTGGCGGAGCTAATCGGCTTGAAGGAATTTCGGCCCGACATCGTGCATTGCCACGACTGGCAGACGGCGTTCGTGCCGGTGCAGACGGCGTACCGGCGGCAGACGCTCGGGCCGGAGTTTGGTGCGAAGACCGTGTTCACGATCCATAATATCGCGTACCAGGGAATGTTTCCCGGCGTGGAGTCTCCGCTGACGAATCTGCCCGGTGAGTTTTTCACGCCGAGCGGCTTGGAGTTTTACGGGCAAATGAATTTGATGAAGGGCGGCATCGTTTTTTCCGACGCCGTCACGACGGTGAGCAAGAAATACGCGCAGGAAATTCTCACGCCGGCAGGCGGGTTCGGCCTCGACCCGGTCTTGCAGACGCGACAGACGGATTTGACGGGTATTGTGAACGGTGCGGATTACCGGACATGGAATCCGGCGACCGATCCGGTTCTGAAGCAGAAATACGGTCCCACGGATCTGTCCGGCAAGAAGGCGTGCCGGGCGGATTTGTTGAAGCGGTTTGGGCTGGAAGCGCGCGACAATGCGCCCGTGGCGGCGGTGGTGACGAGGCTGACCGAGTTGAAGGGCGTGGATATTCTGGTCAAGGCCGTGGGGGGACTTCTGAAACTTGGCGTCACGCTCGTCATGTTGGGCAAGGGCGCTGAGAAATATGAACTGGCGTTCTTGGAGTTGGCCCGGAAATATCCGAAGCGGGTCGGCGTACGGATTGGGCAAAGCGAGGATTGGGCGCATCTGGTTCAAGGCGGCGCGGATGTGTTCCTGATGCCGTCGAAATTTGAGCCTTGCGGACTGACCCAAATGTATGCTTTGAAATATGGAACGATCCCGGTGGTCCACGCCACGGGCGGATTGGATGACACCATCCGCCAGTTTGCCCCGGACAGCGGGGAGGGGAATGGGTTCAAGTTCGCGGAGTACTCGGCCCGGGCATTGATCGGGGCGGTGCGACAGGCTGCGGCCCTGTACAAGCGGCCGAAGACGTGGGAGAAGTTGATGCGTAACGCGATGGCCTGTGACTTTTCATGGCAGACCAGCGCGAAAGAATATGAGAAATTGTACGCGTCGCTGTTGTGAAATGCGGCGCGGTTTACTGAGGACATTGGATTATGCCTGAGTTACGCAAAGACCCGATCGTCGGGCGCTGGGTGATCATCGCGACCGAGCGCGGCAAGCGGCCCAGCGATTTCCTGCAACAGCCGGTCGAGTCGCCCGATCCGGCGAAGAACCCGTTTGCCGAAGGCAACGAGCACATGACGCCCGCCGAAATCTTCGCTTTCCGCGATCCGCGCAGCAAACCCAACGGCACCGGCTGGCAGGTGCGCGTGGTGCCGAACAAATTCCCCGCCTTGCGCATCGAAGGCGACCTCGGCAAGGAAGGGCAGGGCATCTACGACAAGATGAACGGCATCGGCGCCCACGAGGTCATCATCGAAACGGCCAATCCCTCGCTTCAACTCGAACAACAACCCATCGAGGGCATTGGCCGCGTGCTGGAGACGTACAAGATTCGGATGACCGACCTGCTGCGCGACCCGCGTTTCCGATACATTTTGATTTTCAAGAATCTTGGCAAACAAGCCGGTGCGTCCATCGGCCACCCGCACTCACAACTCATTGCCACGCCCGTCACGCCCAAGCGCGTGAAAGAGAAACTCGTCGGCGCAATGCAGTATTATGCCTACAAAGACCGGAGCATCTTCGAAGACATTCTCAAACAGGAAATCAAGGAAGGCTCGCGCTTGGTTTATGAGAATGCCGGGTTTGTCGCGTTTTGTCCGTTCGCCTCGCGCTTCCCGTTCGAGATCACCATCGTGCCGCGCCGACAATCGGCGTATTATCAGGAAATCCATCCCGATGAACTGCTGCTGCTGGCCGACGCGTTGAAGGTGACGTTGCTCAAACTGTCCAAGGCGCTGAACCAGCCGCAGTACAATTACATCATTAATACCGGCCCCGCGCGCTACATCCACCACGGCTATTGGAGCACGATCGACTTGGATTTCCGCTGGCACATCGAAATCCTGCCGCGGCTGACCCTCATTGCCGGCTTCGAGGTCGGCACCGGCTTCTACATCAACCCGACGCCGCCCGAAGAAGCCGCGAAGTATCTGCGCGAGATTCCCGTCTAACGCCGGCAAGCAAGGCCAGCCATGCCGCTGAACGTCGCATTCCTCTGGCATATGCACCAGCCGTACTACGTCGACCCAATTCGCGGCGCGGCGCTGATGCCGTGGGTCCGGTTGCACGCGACCAAGGGTTACCTCGACATGATCTGGCTCGTGGACCAGTTCCCGGAGTTTCACTGCACCTTCAACCTCACGCCGGTATTGCTCCGGCAAATCGAGCAACTCGTCACCGAAGAAGTCCGCGACCTCTGGCACGAAATGGCCACGACACCGGCCGATTCGCTGACGTTCGCGCAAAAATGCGGATTGCTCGACCACTTCTTCAAGGCGAATTGGGACAACATGATCAAGCCGTACCCGCGTTACTGGTCGCTGCTGCAGAAGCGCGGGCTGAACCTGAACCGCGCGAACCTCGACCGCATCGCTGGCAACTTCACCGCGCAGGAATACCGAGATTTACAGGTATGGTTCAACCTCACGTGGTTTGGCTACGCCGGTGAGCGGCTCTATCCGGAAATCGGCGAACTCAAGCGCAAAGGACGCGATTTCACCGAGAGCGATAAGAAGACGTTGTTCGAGCAACAGCGCGACGTGCTGGCCGGTGTGCTGAAATTCTACAAGGGCGTGGCCGACCGGGGCCAGATCGAAATCAGCACCACGCCTTTTTACCATCCGATCATGCCGCTGGTGTACAACACCGACTTTGCGCGCCGCTGCATGCCGGGACGCGATCTACCGCCAACGTTCTCGCGTCCCGAAGACGTCCGGGCGCACTTGGCGCTGGCCCGCGATTATCACGCGCACGTTTTCGGTAAACCGCCAAGGGGAACGTGGCCGTCGGAAGGCTCGGTATGTCCGGAATTGATTCCGATCCTCGAAGAACTCGGTTATCAATGGTTCGCCACCGACGAAGAAGTGCTCTGGCGCAGCCTCGCGGTAGTTCACCCCGGTAAGATTCCGGACCGGGCACAGCTTTTTCAGGGATACCGGGCGCGGTTCGGCGACGCCAACGCCTGTATCGCGTTCCGCGAACGGATACTGAGCGACTTCATCGGGTTTACCGCCGCGCGCAACGAACCTCGCCGCGCGGCGGAGTTCATGGTCGGTCACATCGAACAAATCGCCCGCAGCACCGGCCATCACGACAATCCGCTCTGCGCGGTGATCCTCGACGGCGAAAACGCTTGGGAACATTTTCCCGACGGCGGCGAGACGTTTCTGCGCGAGTTGTACTACCGGCTCACGACCCGGTCGGACATCAGGACGACGACGTTCCATGAATATTTCACCGCGCATCCGCCGAGCGCCGCGCTGAACACACTGCATACCGGCTCGTGGATTCAGGCGGACTTCGACATTTGGATCGGCGACCCCGAGGAGAATCGCGCGTGGGAACTGCTCGGACGCACGCGCGACTTTTTGCAGCGCAAAGCCGACATGAAAGAAGTCACGCCGGAGCAGTACAAAAAAGCCATGACCGAGATTTACGCCGCCGAAGGCAGCGATTGGTTCTGGTGGTACGGCGGCGACTTTGTGACGGAGAATGATTTAATCTTCGACGAGTTGTTCCGGACGCATCTGCAGAATGTTTACCGGATCGTCGGCGCGCCGGTGCCGGATGTGTTGAAGACGAACATCTGCCGGTCGGAAGTCGCGCACGAGGTGCGCAAGCCGACCGAACTGATCACGCCGCAGATTGATGGGCAGATCACATCATTTTATGAATGGAGCGGGGCGGGGGTGTATGAAGCAGGGCGTTCGATGGGCGCGATGTACCGCGCCGAGCGTGTTGTGGACGCTCTCCAATTCGGTTCTGATCTGAAGAGCTTTTATCTGCGGGTGGACTTTCGTCCCACCGTCCAAATTCCGAAGAAGACCGTGCTGCGCGTAAATTTTACCCAGCCGCACCATCATGCCGTCGTCGTTCCGCAGCTCCGCAATGCCGCCAAGATTCAGGGCGAACTCTGGGATACCGACCCGACTACGGGTTACCGGAAACTCTCCGAACTGGATCAGATTGCCTTCGGTAAAGTCGTTGAACTTGCTGTGCCGTTCGCTGCCGTTGGCTGGGTGGAGGGCGATCAGGTTTCGCTGTTCGTCCAACTCCTGGAAAATGATGTCGAGATGGAGCGTCATCCCGAGATGGGGACGCTGAACTTCGTCGTCCCGGACGAACAGTTCGAGGTCGAGAACTGGCGGGTCTGACCAAAAGCTCAAGGTAACCAACCCGGAGCTTACCGCACAGTAGATTGGGGATTATATACTTGCCTCACCAAGTGCGGCGGGGTAGTCTCAGTTGGACAAAGGGCGGGTGTTAGTTGAGCGCCTCTGCAAAAAGTGCAAGTGAAAGGTTCATGGATTTTGCGTCAATCTTTCACGGAAAATTGTTTATGAGTTTGGCTGTTTACGCGGACGAGTCAGGCACACATGACGAAACCGGCAACGAGCCGGGTTCTCAAACCGCTTGTATTGCTGGCTACTTAGCATCTGTTGATGGATGGAGAACACTTTATGATGAATGGATACCGGGGTTGAAAGAGTTTGGCCTTTCCAGTCTGCACATGCGGGAAATTTACGAGTGGCCCAAAGATACGCAGAAGAAATTGATTTGGAAACTTGCCCAGATTGCGCGGAGGAATACCTTGTTTGGGGTTGCTGCTGTGGTGAGCGTAAAGGACTACGACAACATATTTCCCGATGACGCAAAGAAACTCCTGCCGCACCCATATTACGTAGCACTGCTGCCGTTCATCGCAGCGGTTCTTGAAGAACTGCACAACCGAAAAATCCCACCAGAAAGGGTGAATTTCGTATTTGACCGAACTAAACAATTCGGTAAGTACGCCGGTGATCTGTTCTACCTTGTAAAAGATAATGAGGACAAGGACGGCCTATTGGGAGACATTGGATTTGGCGATAGAGACGATCATGTCGAACTACAAGTTGCAGACTTATTGGCACACACGACCAGACGCAAATCATTCTATATGCTGCAAGAATTCGTAGCGATGCGTAACCCCAAGGTGAACGCCCAAGACAAGGCATTTGGTCTTGGTAAGCATGTTGTTTTGACGCTGGACGACGCGAATGGGTTGCTGAGAAAAGTTCGCACCGTACAAAAGCTGGGCCTTAGTTGGAAGTGGTAGAAAAGTATTTCTATGACAACACCGCACGACAGCGCCAGTCCGACGCCATTCGAGAAGTTCCGCGACTTCACGCAAAAGGTTGTCTCAGTTCCGAAAGCTGAGATCGACCGAAGGGAAAAGCAATATCAGAAAGACAAACCGTGCAGAAAGAGGAAACGAGCGACATGAACACATTGCAACGGAGAGTTCTGGTTGTGGGTTCACTGCTGATGGCGATTGTATTGGTCTATGCTGTTACGGACTGGTGGGCGCGCTCGCCCAATGAGTACGACTCTGGTATCGGGATGAGCTTTCCCCGGAGGGTCGTTGCGCCGGGTCAGGTCGTTGTGATTGCGTTGGTGTTGGCCGCCGCCACGACGGGAGTGTATTTCGCTTGCAGCAGTCGAAAAAAGTAAGGGGGTGCTTATTATGAAGAAATACAGAACCAAGAAGCAGAGTGACTCCTTCTATCGAGGCTTGTCCTACAAGGTGCCGGTTTCAGATGTGTGCGTGTTAGACGTGAGGAACATGGACTATGTGCTGCTGGTTCCACGGGGCAAGTCGAGTCGGGAGATCAGACGGACATTCCGAGCCATGAAACTACGGCGCGCTAGGTGAGGGGGGCTTAGGGGGTCTAAATGACCTATTTGACCTGAGGAGTTGGATTGTGGCGACATCGGCTTTCATAAAGAACGTGACATCGTTTACATTCGGTTGGTCAAACACATACTTGTCTCCGTCCGCTCGGTACAGGTCTGCTTCGACAATGTGTTTCTTACCGTTCTTGAGTTCGACAAGATACCTGTTCATACGTCTCCTTGTGTGGTTGGGGTTCAGTCATTGGGTGGCACCAATGCGAATCCTGCCACGGAAGGAGTCTCAGGGACAGCCGGTTTTCTTACGCCGCTTACCGCGTCCTTCACGTCGGAAGCACGACGCTACCGGCTTGGCCGATGAGCTTGGTATATTGCAGACGTTTGCCAATGATACCGATGATGCCCAGCAGGAACCGGCCTGCGTCAGTATTCTTTCGCTCGTTGAACCTAAAAGCCTGCTCGTCAAGATACCGGAACAGATGAAAGGGTTCAACGCTAACGTAGGTGCCGCGAATGGTGCGCTTGAGCAAGCTCCAGAAGTTCTCCAGCCCGTTCGTGTGGACGTGGCCGCGAGCGTAGCTCACCGCATGGTCAATGACGTTGTGGGTGTATTCATCCTGCAACCCCTCGTAAGCCTTGCTCTTGTCGGTGATGATTTCCGTGCCTTTGAGAACGTACTCCCGGACTCTGCCGTCGAGTTCCAGCTTGCCGACGCTGCGGACGACTTCCAGCTTAATACGAGAGGCTCGCTTGGCCGTACTGCGTTCCAGCAATCCGACTACGGGAGTCATTCCGGAGTAACCGCTGGCTTTCCGAACCTTAGACCTTCTGGCCTTGTTCATGTTCCGCGCTTTGCCGCCGATGAAAGTCTCGTCCACCTCAACACGCCCACCGGGGCCACCGAGATTACAGAGAGAGCTATCCTGAATCGCCAAGCGAATCCGGTGGAGCATGAACCAAGCGGTTTTCTGAGTCACACCAAGCGCGCGGCCAAGTTCACAAGAGCTAATGCCATTCTTGGCGTTGACGATCATCCAGAAGGCAGGCAACCAAGCGTCCAGTCCAAGAGGACTGTCCTCGAAGATTGTCCCGACCTTCACGGAGAATTGTTTCTGGCAACCCCGGCATTTCCACATGCGGCGGGTCGCCAGAAACCCGATATTGGACGAGTTGCACTTGGGGCAACACGCTTTGCCGTCAGGCCAACGTATCGAAGCCACGAACTGCAAGGCCGTGTCAGGGTTGGTAAAGTATTGGATGGCCTCTTGAAGTGTCTCAGGAAATTCAGTGTCAGTTTTCATGCTGGAAACACTAGCAGAACATCAATGGTGAGTCAAGTATATAATCACTAGTAGATTAGACATAACAGATATTGTGCGACGTTGTGTGTGCTCTGGCGTTGCGGTTCGTAAGACGCTGGAATTTCGTCAGTCGATCAGCCCGAAGCGCCTGGTAAACGGCCAGTAAACTACCACTGCCCTGCCGATGAGGTCCTTCTTGGGAAATGATCCCCAGAAGCGACCATCGAGACTGCTGGCGCTGTTGTCTCCAAGAACGAACAAATGCTTCTCAGGAATCTTGTAGCTGCGATTCTTGGTATTCAGATAACCGGGGGTCGGCAAGCTGTAGTACTCGGGTAGGATGTAGCCGTTGTAGCCATTCCGCTGGGAGTAAATCCGCTGAAAAGCCGGTCGTTCATCGAGGGTTTCTCCGTTTACGAGCGCGTACGGCGGCCGCAATTCGACCGTGTCGCCGGGAAGCCCAATCAAGCGCTTGATGTAGAACTTTCCACGAAGCTGGTCCGGAAGGGCCGGTATGTTGCTGGTGTCGAACACGACGACTTCGCCGCGTTTCGGTTTGCGGAAATGATAGCTGAACCGATCCACAAAAATGTGATCGCCACGAATCCGGTAGCCGTCGCTTTCGTAAATCCTGCCGCCGAAGATCGTTCCGAAGATTTGCTCTGGTAGTGACGGCTTGCTGCGTTCATATGGCAACGGTGGATCGCGTTTGACGTTATCACGATACGGATAAATCCCAAAAAGCGTCGGCTGCATCGAGCCGGTGGGGATCTTGAACGGTTGCACAAAAAACGTCCTTACCGCCATCGCCACGATCACGGCCACAAGGAGCACTTCGACATTCTCGCGCAAGGCAGCGTGCTTTGGTCGCGGGAACGTCCTATCAATTTGCTTCTCCAGCGTTTCGCTCGCACTGCGAATCGCGCCGGAATCCCGGGCTGCGAAAGCAGTCTGAAGCCGGTCGCATGATGCTGAGATTTCCCCGGCACGCCGGGCGTCAAGCACGTCGCGGTTTACGCGCAGCAACTTGCGCGTGCCCTGGATGAGTTCGCGGGCGCGCTTGAGGGTTTTGCGGTCGATTCCACTCTTCGCCATGCGCGTCCCCTACCCCGCCTTGAGAACAGAAATGAACGCTTCCTGCGGAATGTTGACCTTGCCGATTTGTTTCATGCGTTTCTTGCCTTCCTTCTGTTTTTCCCAAAGCTTGCGTTTGCGCGTGATGTCGCCACCATAACATTTCGCCGTGACGTTCTTCGACAAGGCCTTGACCGTCTCGCGCGCGATGATCTTGCCGCCGATGGCCGCTTGGATGGCGATTTGGAACATCTGCTGCGGGATGACTTCCTTCAGCTTCAACGCTAACGCCCGGCCACGCGTCTCGGCCTTGCTGCGGTGCACGATGCTGGAGAACGCGTCCACCGGCTCGCTGTTCACCAGGATATCCAATTTAATGAGGTCGCCTTCGCGGTAGCCGGCCTGTTCGTAATCCAGCGAGCCGTAGCCGCGCGTGATGCTTTTGATTTTATCGTGAAAGTCCACGAGGATTTCGTTCAACGGCAACATGCCGGTCAACATCACGCGGTGCGTGTCAATCGAGTCCGTCTTCTTCACCTCACCGCGTTTTTCCATGATGAGTTGGAGCATGTCACCGATGTTTTCGTTCGGGCAAATCACGAACGCCTTCACGTAAGGCTCTTCAATGTGATCGACCTGTGACAGGTCCGGCAGGAATACCGGGTTATCGATCTGCAGCAATTCGCCATCAGTCTTCAACACCTGGTATACCACGCTTGGGTACGTCGCGATAATGTCCATGTCCCACTGCCGGCGCAACCGCTCTTGCACGATCTCCAAATGCAGCAGCCCAAGAAACCCGCACCGGAATCCAAACCCCAACGCCGCCGAACTCTCCGCCTGATACTGAAACGCCGAGTCGTTGAGCTGCAGCTTGCCCAGCGCCGCCTTCAAATGCTCGTAGTCCGCCGAGTTGACCGGGTAGATACCGGAGAACACCATCGGATGCACCTGCTGAAACCCCGGCAACATCGTCGCCGCCGGTGACTTCGCATCGGTCATCGTCTCGCCGATCTTCACGTCCGCCGTGCTCTTGATGTTGGCGATGACGTAACCCACGTCCCCGGCCCCGAGCCGCGACCGTTTCAACGGCTTCGGATCGAACACCCCGACTTCCTTCACCTCGAATTTCAATCCCGAACTCATCATTTCGATCATCATCCCCGGCACGATCTCGCCGGCAAACAGCCGTACATGCGTCACCACGCCCCGGTACGTGTCGAACAACGAGTCAAACACCAGCGCCTGCAGCGACTTTTCCCCGGTCAGCTTCGGCGGCGGGATGCGTTCGATGACCGCGCGCAGAATCTCCGTGATGCCAATCCCCGACTTCGCGCTCGCCAACAACGCCGACTCCGCCGGTATCGCCAGAATGTCCTCGATCTGCCGTTTCGTCTCCTCGACGTTTGCGCTCGGCAGATCAATCTTATTGATGACCGGCACCAACGTCAGCCCCTGCTTCGTCGCCAAATGCACGTTCGCGACCGTCTGCGCCTCGACGCCCTGCGCCGCGTCCACGATCAACAACGCCCCCTCGCACGCGGCCAGACTCCGCGACACTTCGTACGCAAAATCCACATGGCCGGGCGTGTCGATAAGATTCAGCTCATACGTCTTCCCATCCTCGGCGTGGTACGCCATCGTCACCGGATGCGCCTTGATCGTGATGCCGCGCTCGCGCTCGAGGTCCATCGAATCCAGCATCTGATCGCGCATCTCACGCTTCTGCATCGCGCCGGTGGTTTCGAGCAAACGATCCGACAATGTCGTTTTACCGTGGTCAATGTGCGCAATGATACAAAAATTTCGTATGTGCGAAACGTCCATTGGGCCGCACACTCTACCAGCGTTTTACCAGTTTGGGTAGTCTTGTTCCTGTATTCGGGCAAGATTGGCCGGGCACATGCTAGTAAACCTGCCATGAGTCGCACCCGAGTTGCATCGCTTGTCTTGGCCCTGTCGGTGATTCAAATCGCCAGCATCCAGAAACCCATACCGGCTTCCCCCGAGGCGCCAACCACAACACCAGCCCCAAAGATTGCCATCGCCCCCACGTCCGAAACTCCCCCAATTGAGAAACCTGCCAATCAAGAACGCGAATCGATCATCCGTCCGTTGCCACTCACCGAAGCATCACGTGGCTGGATCTTGCCGGACTCGACTTGGAAAGCCATCGGCAACTCGCTGGTCAAACTCGATTTCCAAAAAGAAGGCGCAGACACCTACATCGGCCTGCGCTTCGAAGTCCCGTTCGGCGAACGGTAGAACTTCGTGGTAGTATGCCCGGCGTGCCGGCCTCTGCAAAAACCGATTGTACCGCTCGTCTCACCGCGACTCTCTTGCGCATTGGTCGGCAGTTTGAAGCGATCACCGGCACGATTCACGTCGCCAACCGCGGCACCCTCACACTGGTCGCGTCGTTCGGCGTACCGGATTCTTTGCGGACTGTGATCAAGACCATCCCGTTTGGAAAAGGCATCGCCGGCGTCGCCGCGCAACGCCGCAAGCCGGTCACCATCTGCAACATCCAAACCGACGCTTCCGGCATCACGCGCCCCGGCGCGAGAGCGACCGGCGTCGAGGGCGCCATCGCCATCCCGATTCTCGACGCCAGAAAACTCATCGGCGTGCTCGGCATCGGTAAAGCGCACGCCCACACCTACTCCGTCGCTGAGATCAAACAGCTTCGCCAACACGCGAAGTTGTTGATCGAGGAACTCCGGCAAGCGGCAAAGGCTTAGCGCCCGGGTCACGCTTCCGCGCCTGTCTTTCCCGCAAGGGGCGGCGAAACCACACGCTCACCCCTAGCCTCACGAACGCTTACGCTCTTTCCTGAACTGCCTCTTGTCCAAAGTGCTCGACGGTTGGTTTCGTTGCAGAGAAGGGTGGCGGACAAGAAAAGAGAGGCCGAAATCGGCCTCTCTTTTCTGGTTTGATGTTCGGAGTGTCTAGCTGCTGAAGGCGCGGTCGGGCGGCAGTTGGAATTCGCGGCGGATGGGGGCGTTGGCCTTGTTAGTGGCCGGCTGGCTTCTCTGACCGGTTACGGCGCGGCAGCGCGGAGTTCGTCGGCGAGTGTGTTGGCCTTTTCGGGGTCGATACGTTTCATCTCGCGGGCGGCTTCACCGGCTTCCTTGAATTGCTTGAGGCCCATATAGGCTTTGACGAGGCCGCCCCACGCGTCGGCGTAGTCGGGTTTGAGTTTGAGGGCTTGCTGGTAGAACACGACCGCTTCACCATTCTGGCCTTGCTTCTGCGAAACGACGCCAAGATTGAACCACGCTTCGGTGAAGTCCGGCTTGAGTTTGATGGCTTTGTCCAGCGCCTCCAGTCCCTCGATATATTTCCCCTGTCCCGCGTACGCCACGCCCAGATTGTAGTACGCCTCCGCGTAGCCCGGCCTCAATTCGATCGCCTTCCGGTACGCGTCCACGGCCTCCGCGTCCTTCCCCTGCCCCGTCAACGTGCGCCCCAGATTGCTCCACGCCTGCGGATCGGTCGGACTCAGCTCGACGGTTTCCTGAAACGCCGCCACCGCGTCGGCAAATTTCCCCTGCAACGTGTACGCCCAGCCGAGATTGTTCCACGCATCAATGTGATCGGGCTTCAACTTGATTGCTTGCCGGAACGCATTCACCGCCTCGTCCACGAAACCCAGTTTCCCGTACGCCACGCCCATGATGTACTGCGCCAAACTGCTCTCAGGATACCGGCCCGTCAACGTCTGCGCGTTCTTCAACAACTCCGTGTAATTCTTGGCCTCCTCCGCCTCGGCGGCTGCCTGATAAACCGGATCGCTGTAGATTCGACCCTCCACATTGCTCCGGAACTGTTTCAGCGGCCCCTGCGAACCGAACGGCCACCGGTCCGTGCGCCGGGCCATCCCGATGCACGCGGCAAGGATCAGAATCACCGCCCAACCCAACAACCGCCACGCGCTTCGTTGGCGTGGAACGCTCGGCACCGCAGGCGAATACGGCTTGCGAATTTCTCCCAACGGCGCCGCTTTCCGATCTGCGATGACCGGCCCTCTGGCCATTTGCGGTGCCGCGAGCTTGACGGTTTCCGGTGACTGTGATTCTTCCGGCGGCACTCCCAGCAACGCGCCACCGGCCGGACTGGCGGCCAGCGCCTGCGCAAACTCCGGGAACTCCGAGAGCCGTTTCCAATTGCGCCTCAAATCCGCAGGCACCCACGTTTGCTCATTGGCGTAGCCCTGCGAAATCCATTGCCGCAATTGCTCGGCGTTGACCGGGCCGTAGGTGCGGCCGTCGGCGCCGACGATGCGATACGTAGCTCGTGTCGGCGGCTCGGGTTGTGCCGGTGCGGCTGGCTTGCGTCTCCCGAATGCGAGCGCGAACCGGCTTTTTGGTTTCTCGACTTTGGATGCGCCGACGACCACGACCGGCTCGCGCGTCGTCAACTCAGGTAGAGCGACGCTGACCGGTTTCGCCCCGCCCTTGGGCAGCGGCACCGCTCGGTAGCGCATCTCGATTTCGCCTATTGCCAAAACGTCGCCGTCGCGCAGGAGCGTGGCGGCGGTGCGTTGGCCGTTGACGTAGGTACCGTTGGTCGAGATGAGATCGCGGAGTTTGTAGGTCGTGCCCTGCCAGATCAACAGCGCGTGATGATGGGAAACATTGATGTCGTCCAGACGGAGGACATTATCGGGTTCGCGTCCGAGGCTGACCCGTTCGCTGGAGAGATCGCAGATTTGTCCTCGACCGGGACCGGCAAGGACATGCAATCGTGCCAGCGTCGTCAATTCAACAGTTAGTTCCGTCATGGGAACGCCAACCGCAACTATTCTGCCCCTGCCCCTGCCAATTTGCAAGCTTGCAGGGTGGCAAACTGTAAAGAGAATCGGAGACATGCGCCGCACGTGGAGCTTGCACAAGAGCTCTCACCGGCTACAGTATTTGACGGTGAATCGTTCTGGAAGATGGCTGCTGGCCGTCCTGCTCTGTCTCTGCACGGGCTGCGCGTACTATGAAGGCACAAACCCAACCTACTTTGGCGCACCCCTTGATGAACGTACCGGCCAGCCAATGGAAGCCGTCAACCCGAACGATCCCGCTTACCGCGCCACGTGGCAGCACCAGCACAAGTTCCCCGGCCAGCCAAACCCGGTCGTCATTCCTCCGGAATAGCCGACTGGCCCGAATTGCCTTGACAAGACTCCTCCGCAAGCCTTATAGAAACAGCCATTCGGGCGAGGTCGTCAATGAGAATCATCTGGAACCACACCATGTCGGCGCATTCGCCCCGGTCGATTGCCATTTGCGTTATCGCAGGCGTCTTGGCCCTGTCGCCCGCGCTCGCGCTGGGTATTTCGCTGGGTCAGGTGGACGACTTCGAAGACGGCACCACGGCAAGTTGGACCGATGGTGTCAATGGCAACACGGCAAATATCACCACCGGCGGCCCGGCCGGCGCCAACGATAACTATCTTCAGATTTCCTCCGGCAGTTTTGGCGGTCAATCGCGCATGACCGTATTCAACCGGTCGCAATGGGTGGGCAACTATCTGGCCGCCGGCGTGACAGCCATTTCGATGGACCTGCGCAATTTCGGCTCCAGCGCAATCCCGATTCGGATAGCCATCCGCGAAGGCACCGGTGGTTCCAGCACGCCGGGCTATGCCAGCACCACGGCATTCAGCCTCGCCGCCGATGGACAGTGGCACACCGCCGTCTTCTCGCTGGCCGCCAGCGACCTGACGCCGATCAATTCGCCGCAGCCACTCACCACGGATTTGGCGAATGTGGCGGAGTTTCGTCTGCTGAGTTCCGCCTCCCCTTCCACGCTTGGCGATGTTATCAGCGCGCGAATTGGCGTGGACAACATCACCGCCGTGCCAGAACCGGCAACCATTGCGCTGACCGCTTTCGGATTGGCCGGCGCGTGGATGTTTCGTCGCCGGCCTTAGCTCATTACCCTCTACGATTGCGCGACCTTCAGCGCGAGTTGCTTGCCGTATTCGAGCAGCTTTTTTACGCGGGCGGCGGTGGCGGCTTCGCTGTAGATGCGGATGATCGGTTCGGTGCCGGAGGTGCGGAACATCAGCCAGCTATCATCCTT
>JBGQCJ010000009.1:0-55713 GCA_041495285.1 Verrucomicrobiia bacterium | reverse complement strand
CTTGAGCGCACGTTGAAGGCCAAGAAGAACCCGGAGCTAGCGCTGTATCATTTGCAGCACAGATAGAGATCCGAAATACGGCATTGAGCAGCCCCGAAAGCATTCGGGGTTGGTCGGGAGTTCAACTCTCCCCCCTGGCACCAACGTTTTTGGGGAATTGCCCGCCCGGCCAGTGCGGCCCACGTCTTGAAGATGGAAGGCAAAGACGCTACGCTCAGGATCGTTCAGATGAATTTGCAGCCTGGATGGGGCGGAGGAGAGCAGATTGCGTTGTTGTTGGGGAGCGGTCTGCACCGGCGCGGGCATGCGGTATCATATATATGCGCCCCCGGCAGCGCATTGCAGCGGCGCGTCGAGCAGGAGAATCTTTCGGTGACACCGGTCACCGCGCATGGGCAGCTCGATTTATCGGCGTTGCCGGGTTTGACCGGGACTCTGAAGCGCCTGCGCCCGGACGTGCTGCATCTGCACACGGCAAAGGAATTCGTCTTGGGTGCGGTGGCGGGACGATTGGCACGCGTGCCGGTGGTTGTGATCACGCGGCACCTCGTGATGCCGGTCAAACCGTTGATGCGTTGGGTGTACAATCGGGCGTGCGACGGCGTTGCCTGCGTGGCGCGCGCCGTGCAAGACAATCTGGTGCAGTCGGGCGTCAGGAAGGAACAGACACGCGTGATTTACGGCGCCATTGATGTGCTCACGTTTCGGGCTGGGCTTTTGCCGGCAACCGAAGCGAAGAAACGAATCGGTTGCGGCGCTGACGAAAACGTCGTCGGCATGGTCGGCAGCGTCATTGCGGCTAAGGGGCAACATTATTTTCTGCAGGCGGCGGCGCAATTGTTGAAGGAGGGCTTCAAGGGCCGGTTCGTCATCGTGGGTGAAGGAGCGGCCCGGACTGAACTCGAAGCGGAAGCGCGCGCGCTGGGCATCGCGGATCGCGTGTTGTTTCTGGGATTTCGCCGGGACGTGGCGGGAGTGATGAGCGCATTTGACGTGTTTGTGTTTGCGTCCGTTTCCGGTGAGGCGTTTCCGTTGGTCATTCTGGAGGCAATGACGGCCGGCAAGCCGATCGTCGCCACGGCCATCAGCGGAGTTCCCGAAGTGATAGAAAATGATGTCACCGGCCTGCTGATTCCACCGCGTGACGCATCGAGCATTGCGCAGGCGGTGCGGCGGCTGGCCGATGACGCATCGCTGAGTGAACGAATCGCGAAGGCCGCGCAAGATCGGGCTTTGCGTTTCTACGGCGCGGACCGCATGGTCGAGGAGACGGAATCATTGTACAACGAGTTGCTGGCGGCAAGGAGGTTGCCGGCCCATGGCTAAGGTGTCAGTCACCATCATCACGCACAATGAGGAGGCAAACATCGCCCGGTGTCTCGACGCCGTGCGTTGGGCTGACGAGACCATCGTGGTGGACGCGGAAAGCGTGGACCGGACCGTCGAGGTTGCGCGACAGTTGGCGGGCAAAGTCTTTGTAAAACGGTGGGAAGGATTTGGCGTGCAGAAGAATTTCGCGGCGGCGCAAGCGACGAACGATTGGATTCTGAACATCGACGCCGACGAGTTCGTGACGCCGGAGCTTGCCGGAGAAATCCAGACCGTAATCGCCGGCGGGCGCAAAGAAACGGCGTTCTACATCGCGCGCCGGAATCAATTCTGTGGCCGGTACCTGAAACATGGTGGCTGCTACCCGGATTATCAATTGCGCTTGTTCCGCCGCGATGCCGGGCAGTTCAATGACCGGCTCTTACACGAGAGATTTGTGACGACCGGGCCGATTGGATATTTGCAGAACAATCTGCTTCATTGGACGTTTCCGACGCTCGACATTTTCTACGGCAAGTTTGAGCGCGTGACGCGCCTCGGCGCGGAACATTTGTGGGCGCAGGGAAAGAAGGCGCGTTTGTCGCGTTTTATCGGTCGCCCGCTGTGGAAATTTTTCAAGGGCTACTTTTTGCAGCAGGGTTTTCGTGACGGGATGCCGGGTTTTCTTTACGCGTCGCTCTCGGCGATTCATGTGTTCGTCCGGCACGCCAAGCTATGGGAGATCGAGCACAATCCGAATCTGCGACCCGCGAAACGGAAAGAAGCGGCGCCGGTTCAGGGGGTTGCCAAGTGACGCCGGCCACCGAAGAACGCCGCGCCGTTGCCGCGGAGCGTCCGCGTCCCGTGACAGAGATCAGCATGCACGAAACGGTCGTGCGGCTTTTGGAAAGTGAGCCACGCGGCGTGTTGCTCGACGCGCCGGCGGGCGAGGGACATCTGGCCGAGGAGTTGGCTCGGCGCGGGTTCACAGTGCACGCCGTCGAGTTGAACATGGATCAGGTCCGGGGAAAGCTGGCGCAATACCAGAGCGCCGACCTCAACCGGGATCTGCCATTTTCCGGCAGTTTCTTTGACTACATTACCTGCGTCGAAAGCATCGAACATTTGGAGCATCCGCATCATTTGGTGCGTGAGTTGTACCGGCTGCTGAAGCCGGGCGGCAAACTGATCATCACAACGCCGAACGTCATGAACCTGGAATCGCGATTGCAGATTCTTCTGCTCGGTTGGCCCAAGCATTTTGAGCACTGGGTGTATCGCCCGCCGGGGGCGCCGACGTTGAACTTTCACATCAATCCGATCAGTTATCTGGAACTGCAGAAAATTCTCCGCGATACCGGATTTCAGATCGAGCAAGTCACGACAAACCGTTCCCTTCGCCGGCGCTGGATGTGGTGGCCGTTGGCGGCGCTGACCCGGTGGTTGACGAAACTTTGGCTCAAGAACCATAAGGTTGCCGGCTTTCGGGAGATTCTGTCCGACGACGTCCTGTTCGGAAAACTGCTCGTTGTGAAGGCGGCCAAACAGAGGAAGTCATGAAGATGGCGGCAACGCCGCGCACTAAGAGGAATCAACGCACGCGTTTCAAGGACGTGCGCAGCGTGCTTTGGTTCAGGAAGTTCTTTGTGCGCGATCCACTAAACTGGGAGAAACAACGGTTGTTGTGGCGCGTCGTTCCGTACACGATGTGCACCTACGAACGGCTGGCGAGTGTGTACGAACTGACTTGCACTATCGAGCGCGAGCGTCGCCCCGGCGCATTTGTCGAATGCGGCGTCTGGAAAGGCGGCTGCGCTGGGCTAATGGCCGCCGTCGCGCATCAGGCGCGATCGGGACGCAAGACGTGGCTCTTCGATTCGTTCGAGGGGCTGCCCGAGCCGACGAAGGAAGATGGTGCGAAGGCTGCCGAGTACGCCGAAGGTCGCGCGTCCGGGAAACTGTCGTCCATTGACGAGTGCGTTGGTCCGCTCGGAGATGTGCAGCGCATCTTGTTCACGGAACTCAAACTGGATCCGGCGAACATCCAGATCGAGAAAGGCTGGTTTCAAAACACGCTGCCGGGCGCGAAAGACAGAATTGGCCCCATTTCCGTCTTGCGGTTGGATGGCGACTGGTACGACTCCACGAAATGTTGTCTGGAAAACCTGTACGACAACGTCATCCCCGGCGGGTTTGTGATCATTGACGATTACAACTGTTGGGAAGGATGCCGGAAGGCAGTGGATGAGTTTCTGCGCACGCGCGGTCTTCAGCCAGACATCGTTGTGATCGACGGTACCGGCGTCTATTTCCGAAAGAGCTGAAGGATATTCCACCGATGGCCAGCGTAAACACCGAACCGGCGATGATTGATGGCGTTCCGGTCGAAGCGGTCGCGAGGTGCGCGCTCTGCGGCGAGAGTTCCGCGGATCAGACGCTTCATATCGGCGGCTGGCGCATTGAGTTCTGCGCCGGATGCGGTTTGGGGCGAACGAATCCACGCGCCGCGGAGCACAAGGTTGCCCAGCTTTACGATCCGAAGTATTTCACCGCGAAAGACAGCGGCGAGCCGCCGAGCGACTACGAAGCCGAACGGGCGATTCGCCACCAGGCAAAGCGCGTGCGTCACTTGCGAAAGGTCGTCACATCTGGGCGCTTGCTCGAGATCGGCCCCGGCTTCGGTTTCTTCTGCGAGGCGGCGAAGCGCGGCGGGTTTGAAGTGGAAGCATTGGAGATTTCCGAGTGGGCGGCAGAGCAGGCGCGACGGCGGTACGGGCTGACAGTTCACGCCGGCACGGTGGACGACTTCGATCCGCGCGGGAAAACCTACGACGTGGTCGCCATGTTTCACGTTCTCGAACACGTGTCGGATCCGCTGGCCTGCTTGAAGCGGATCCAGAGCTGGCTGAATCCGCAGGGTGCCGCCGTTATTGAAGTGCCCAACTGCGCGAGCGACGACGCGCGCGGCGAGGGGCTAAACTGGCGCGGTTGGCAGCCCCGTTACCACTTCTGGCATTTCAAGCCTGAAACGCTGTGCGAAGTGCTGCGTCGTGCGGGCTTCGAGCCCGGTGAGATGCGGTTTGCGCGGTCGGAGTATGTCCGGCATCAACTGAAAAAGATCCCGGTCGTCGGTTTGTTTCGCTCCTGCGTGGATTGTTTTTATCGCGGCGACTGGATGCGGGTGGTGGCGCCGGTGGCCAAGGAATGAAAGTCTCCATCGTCATCACCAACTATGAAGCCGAAGGCATTCTCCGTCGTTGCTTGCCGGAAGTGGTGCGCTACGCGGAGGCGAGTGAAGTGGTGGACGAAGTGATTGTGGTGGACGACGGGAGCCGGGACGGCTCGTGTGAATTTGTGCGCTCCAGTTGTCCGGCGGTCAAACTTGTTTCACTGCCGGAGAATCGCGGGTTCTCGCGCACCGCCAACGCGGGCTTCCGCGCGGCCCGCAATCCCTACGTGCTGCTTCTCAGTAATGATATGGTGCCGGGAGACGGTTGCGTGGAGGCCTTGCTGCCGCATCTGGAAGATGAGGCGGTCTTTGCCGCGACCGTGCGCCAGATTAATGACGACGGAGAGACACTTCACGCAGCCAATACTATCTCCGTCCAGTGGGGCGAGCCGAAATGGCGGCCGGCGTCGGGGTGCGTGTGCCGCGACTTTGCGCGACCCATCATTCATTTTGGCGGCGCCACTTCGCTCTACAACCGTCAGCACGTTCTGGACATGGGCGGTTTCGATGAAGAGTTGTTCCTGCCTTTCTACGTGGAGGACACGGATTTGTTTTACCGGGCGTGGAAGCGTGGGCTAAACGTGATCTATGAGCCGCGTGCCTGCGTTTACCATTATCAGGAAAACCCGGCGACCATCGTCAACCGGTTTGCGGCGCGCCTGCGGCGGAGGATGGTGCGCAGAAATCGCTTCTTCTACGTGTGGAAGAACGTTCACGACCGGCGGATGCTTGCAGCACACGCGGTGCTGACGATTTTGCGGGTGATGTTCTCGTGGCTCATCGCGGACTTCGGGTACTACGGCGCGTTGAGCGAGGCGCTCAAGCGACGACGCACCGTCGTTCGGAAACGTCACGAGGAGCGATTGGCGAGCCGGCGAACGGATGAAGAAGCGATCAAAGCCATAGGCGGCGAGCCGGTACGGCATCCAAGCATCTTGATCATTCGTCGCCGGTATTTGGGCGATCTGATTCTGATGGGGGCTGCGCTCAAGAACGTGCGTCGGCACGTGCCTCAGGCTTGGATCACGGTTGTGGTGGACGAGAATTACCGGGACGTGCTTTCGAAGAATCGGGACGTAACTGAAATCCTTGCGCTTCCGCAGCAGCACGGCGGAAGTGCTTGGGTTTATGCGAAACGCTGGGTGGCGTTCATCAAGCAACTCCGAACCCGGCGCTACGACGTGGCGTACGATTTGACACAGGGAGAGCGATCCGCTTTGGTGGTGCGCCTTTGCAAAGCGCGGCAACGTGTGAGCTATCTCATTCGGAACCAGCGAAACTGGCGGCACCGGCTCTATGACGTGCTCGCCCCTTGGACGGATTCGGAGGTGCGACCGCGCCATCTCGTGGACTTTTTCCTCGCGCCGTTTGAGGCAGTCGGGGTGCCGATTGCCACGCGTTCCATCGCGATGGACGTGTATCCCGATGATGCGGCGATAGCGCGTCGCCTTTTGGCCGAGCTTTTCCCGGGGCGAGAGGGTCCACTGGTGATGGTTCATCCCGGCTCACGCGTTGCGCACAAGTGCTGGCCACCAGAGAATTTCGCCGCAGTGTGCGACGCCGTCACGCAACATCTCAAGGCCCGCGTCCTAGTGCTCGGCGGGCGCAAGGACGATCCAGCGGTCGGGGCTCTCGTGGCCGCCGCTCAAACCAAACCGCCGGTGTTGAACCGGCAACTCCCCGTTCCCCAACTGGCCGCGCTCCTCAAAGAAGCGGATGTGTATCTCGGCAACGACAGCGGCCCGATGCACGTCGCGGCAGCGGTGGGAACTCGTGTCGTCGCATTGTTTGGTCGCCAGCCGACCTCATGGTGCGGCCCGGTCGGTGATTCGCATATCATTCTGCAGCCACCGGATTGCGCTCCGTGCCCGTATCCCGACGTGTGTCAGCCGCCGAACGGCGAGAGGATGCTGTGCGTCCGCCGGATCACGGTGGATGAGGTCATCGAAGCCGTGGAGCGGCAATTGACTCGGGCGCGTCATGTAACACAAGGCAACCGGGAGGCTGCGTGCAGCGAGTGATCTACGACACGTTCACATTCTTCAATGAGATCGAACTGCTCGAGCTTCGTCTCCATGAGTTGGCCGATGTCGTGGACAAGTTCGTGCTTGTGGAAGCCACAAGAACGCACGCCAATCAGCCGAAGCCTCTTCACTACGCGGAGAACAAGGCGCGTTTCAGCGCGTTTCACGATAAGATCATGCACATCGTGGTGGACGACATGCCGGATTCATCAGACGCCTGGGTTCTGGAGCGGCACCAGAGAAACTGCATCGTCCGCGCGCTCGACCGCTGCCGGCCCGACGATCTCATTTTGGTTTCGGACGCCGATGAAATCGCGCGCGCCTCAGCGGTTCAGGAAGCCAGTGACCGGGTGCGGGCGGCGCGGTGGAGGGGAGCGAATGTCGTTCGCGGGGCGTTCCGGTCACGCCCGGCGACAACTTGGTTTCGCAAACGGGTAAGGAGAATCAATCCGTTCATCTGGAGGTTCGAGCAGGATTTCTACTGCTATTTCCTCAACTGCGTTTTGCACAGTGGCCCCCACTGGTGCGGCACGAGAATGCTTCAGTTCCGCGATTTCACGACGGCCGATGAGGCGCGTTACAGCGGTTATCACACCGTGAAGAACGGCGGGTGGCATTTCAGTTACATGGGTGGGGTCGAACGCATTCAACAGAAACTCACCTCGTTTTGTCATCGGGAAATGGATACGCCGGAGTACACGGACCCGAATCGAATCGCGGCACGGATCGCCAGTGGTCAGGATCTGTTTGACCGGAGTGACCAATACACGTTTGTCGAACTGGACGAGCGGTTTCCCCGTTACGTTCTGGAAAACCGCGACAAGTTCGCCGGTTGGATCAAAGAGCTGTGATGAACTAGGCCAGAACACCGGGGTTACTCATGCACATACGTTATGATCTTTCCGAGGTCGTGTTTTACGGCGGAGCGATTGCCGTTCTGCTCCTGCTCGCGTTTTTCGCGCCGCATCGAGGTGGGCGCCCGTTTCGTTGCGTCGAACGCTTGTTGGCGAAGATGGCGAGGCGCCGGGCGTTGGCAGTGACGCTGGTGGGATTTGTTTCGCTTGTCGCAGTGATTTGCTTGGCGTGGATTGCCGGTGTGCCAATCCCGGGAGTTCACGACGAGTTCACTTATTTGCTCGCCGCCGACACGTTTGCACATGGGCGTCTGACAAATCCGCCGCACCCGCTTTGGGTTCACTTCGAGAGTTTCCATCTACTTCAGCAACCCACGTATGCGGCCATCTACCCGCCCGGACAGGGGTTGATGCTGGCGCTCGGTCAGATCCTCGGCCACCCGATCATTGGCGTCTGGCTGAGCACGGCACTGGCGTGCGCGGCAATCTGCTGGATGTTGATGGCGTGGGTGCGGCCCCGGTGGGCGCTGGTGGGAGCGCTTTTGGCCGTGGTGCATCCGGAGGTGCTCATCTGGAGCCAGCGTTACTTCGGCGGTGCCGTCGCGCTGGCGGGAGGCGCGCTGGCGCTGGGTGGATTCCGTCGCATCATGCAGCAACCGCGATGGCGTGACGGAGCGTTGATGGGAGCGGGAATCGGTGTGTTGGTCAACAGCCGGCCCTACGAGGGCGCTGTATTGAGTCTCATCTTGGTGACGATCCTAGTGGTCTGGACAATGAAGCAACGCAGCTTCCCGGTTCCCGTCGTCATGGTGCGCGTGGCGTTGCCGCTGGCCATCGTTCTGTGCCTGATCGGCACATGGATGGCGTACTACAACTGGCGCGTCACCGGCGACGCACTGCGGTTGCCGTATCAAGTCTATCAGGCGACGTACCAGACGCTGCCGACATTTCCGTGGCAGTCGGCCCCCGCGCTCGATCATTCCTATCATCACAAAGTGATCGCCAAGTACTGGAACGGTTACGCGCTTCGCCAGTACACAAAGCAGCGCACACTTGCCGGGTACGCCTCGGGTCTGGCGGGCAGATTTTGGAAACACACGCGCAGTTCGCTGCGGCTCTGGTTTTTTGTGGTGCCGCTGGTGGCCTTGCCGTGGGCTGTCAAACGAGACAAGTGGATGCAGCTCGCTTTGCTCATCGGCATTTTATTCCTGATTGCGCTGCTGCAGGTTTACTGGACAAATTTTCACTATGCCGCGCCCGCATTCGGGTTGTTCTTCGCGTTTGTCGTGCAATCCATGCGGTCACTCAGTTTGTGGCGTCCACGCGACAAGCCGGTTGGCCTGTTCCTGGCACGCGGCACCCTCATCCTGTGCGCAGTATCAGTGGTTCACACCTTCGCTGTCCTCTCGCGGCATTCGCCGGATGCTTGGAACGCGCAGCGGGCACAGCTCCTTGCCCGGCTGCAGCACGACGGCGGCAAGCACCTGATCATCGTGCGTTACGCACCCCAGCACAGCCCGCACGACGAATGGGTTTACAACGAAGCTGACATTGATGCCGCGAGGGTGGTGTGGGCGCGCGAAATGGATGATGCCCACAATCACCAACTGCTCGACTACTTCAACGACCGGCACATCTGGCTTCTCGAACCCGACGTGAGCCCGGTCAGGTTGATCGCCTACCCGCAAGCGAATGGAGGCTGACGCTTGGCAGTTCCGGTAGCCTATGGTATCACTATGCCCGAGATGAGTGACCGAAACAATATTGAACGCGGGCGGGCGGCGTTGTGAGTGGCGTACCGGAGTTTTCGCGGATTGCGCCGGACGTGAAGCTGGGCAAGGGCGTGCAGATCCACGGGTTCGTGAATCTTTACGGCTGCGCAGTCGGCGATGACACGAGCATCGGCGCATTCGTCGAAATCCAACGCAACGTGGCGGTCGGCGACCGCTGCAAGATTTCCAGCCACACGTTTATTTGCGAAGGCGTGAGCATCGAGGACGAGTGTTTTATCGGTCATCACGTTTGCTTCATCAATGACCGGTATCCTGCGGCGGTGAACCCGGACGGCTCAAAGCAAACCGCGACCGACTGGAAAATCATCTCCACCCGCGTGCGACGCCGGGCGTCGGTGGGCAGCGGCGCGGTGATTCTGTGCGGCGTGACCTTAGGCGAAAGTTGCATCGTTGGCGCCGGCGCCGTGGTCACGCGCGACGTGCCGGACTTTGCCATCGTGGCCGGCGTGCCAGCTCGGGTCATCGGTGACGTTCGGAAGCGCATGGCGGAGTCTTGAGGATGGTGTTGTTCGAATGAGAATCGGCATCCTCGGCGGCACGTTCAATCCGATTCACCTCGGCCATCTCATCATCGCGCAAGACGCGATGGAGCAGGTAGGCCTCGACCGCGTGAAGTTTATCCCTTCGGCCACGCCGCCGCACAAGACGCCCGATCATCTCGTCGCCGCCAAGCACCGGCTGCGCATGGTCAAACTCGCCATTCGCGGCAATGAGCGGTTCGAGGCGGACGACATGGAGATCAAACGCGCCGGCAAGTCGTACTCGGTGGACACACTGACCACGTTGCGGCGCCGGCATCCGCAGTCAGAATTCTACTTCATCATCGGCTCGGATAGTCTGCGCGAACTGCATCTGTGGAGGGACATTTCCGGGTTGGCGAAGCTGTGCACGTTCGTGACGGTGGCGCGGCCGGGGTTCAAACCTGAGCACGCGCTCAAAGCCAAAGTTGACCCGGCTCTCGTCCGCAAGATTCAGCGTCATATCATCCACGCCCATCTCTGCGATATCGCATCGCGCGACATCCGCGCGCGCGTCGCCCGCCGGCAGCCCATACATTATCTTGTGCCCGACGCGGTGGGCCGTTATATTGCGAGGCACAAACTTTATCGGTGAAAGACAACCGCAAGAACGAAACCGAACGCCTCGCCAAGCTCTGCCGCGAAATCGCTCTCGATAAAAAAGCTGAAGACGTCCTCATTCTCGACGTGCGCGGGATTTCTTCGGTCACCGATTTCCTGTTGATCTGTACCGGCCGCTCCGAGCCGCATCTCAAGGCCATCGCCGACGAAATCGCCCGCCGGCTCCGCGAAAAGGGGATTCGACCGCATGGCCGGGACGGCTTTCCGCCCAGCCGCTGGATCGTGATGGATTACAACGACGTGTTCATTCACATCTTCCACCCCGAACTCCGGCAACGCTACGGCCTCGAACTCCTCTGGGGCGACGCCAAACGCGTTCGGTAATAAACAACAAACTTCTTGTTCCGTTCACGGATTCCGTCGTGGGTAGGGACGGATCGCCGAGCCGTCCACTTCCCTCCGTTCTGTCATGCTGACCCTGTCGAAGCATCTCTGAAGGGGGGCTTGAAAAGCTCGAATTTGCTTGCATTCAGGGCGATGATTTGCTCGACTGTGCGCCGCTAGGAGAGACGGCGAGGCTGGCGTCTACGTTTGCGTTTCCTCCTCCGTGTCCTCCAGAGTTGCCGGACGTAATGATGTTCAATGCATCGCGCGGGTCGCACCGTCAAGCGGTTCATAACGACGCGACTCTATCCCCGTGCTTACCCAAGGAGAAGTATCAAATGAAGAAACTCGCTTCCGTCGTCTCGTGGATTGGATTTCTTGCATCAGCGGTGTCGGAGCACGGCTTCGATGTGGACTTTCCTTTGACGCTTGCCCGCCGCAGCCTTGGCGTAGGAGGGCCGTCGTTGTGGGTCGCGATTGCATTTTGCGTGATGCTCGCCACCGGTGCCCGCGCCGCCGACAATAGTTGGACGGACGGCAGCAGCAAATGGGAGACGCCGGGCAACTGGTCGTTGAACCTTGCGCCCTGCGCGCGCGCACACACCCTCGCTTTCCACTTTCACGAAGGGATGACACGACGATGAAACGAAAACTCTTTCTCTTGATCCTGATTGGGCCAGCCTCGGCATGGGGCGATGTCGCTCAGTATTGGACGCCGCACGACAGCAACAGATCCTGGCGGTCAGTCGCGTCCTCGGCGGACGGGAACAAACTGGTCGCGGTGGAGTCTTTTGGCCAGATTTACACTTCCACCGATTCGGGGACGAATTGGACGGCGCGCGACAGCAATAGAAACTGGTATTCAGTCGCGTCCTCGGCCGATGGCAGCAAACTGGTCGCGGTGGTCCAGAGTGGCCAGATTTACACCTCGACCGATTCGGGGACAAATTGGACGGCGCGCGACAGCAGCAGGGTATGGAATTCGGTCGCCTCCTCGGCCGATGGCAGCAAACTGGTCGCGGTGGTCTATAATGGCGGCCAGATTTACACTTCCACCGATTCGGGGACGAATTGGACGGCGCGCGACAGCAACAGAAGCTGGTTTTCAGTCGCGTCGTCGGCCGATGGCAGCAAATTGGTTGCAGTGGTCGGTGTCGCAAGCTCCGGCCAGATTTACACCTCGACCGATTCGGGGACGAATTGGACGGCGCGCGACAGCAATAGAAACTGGTATTCAGTCGCGTCCTCGACCGATGGGAGCAAACTGGTCGCGGTGGTCCAGAGTGGCCAGATTTACACCTCGACCGATTCCGGGACGAATTGGACGGCGCGCGAGAGCGGCAGAAACTGGTATTCAGTCGCCTCCTCGGCCGATGGCAGCAAACTGGTCGCGGTCGTCAATGGCGGCCAGATTTACACCTCCACCGATTCGGGGACAAGTTGGACAGCGCGCGAGAGCAACAGAGGGTGGACTTCAGTCGCGTCCTCGGCCGGTGGGGACAAACTGGTCGCAGTGGTTTATAGCGGCCAGATTTACACCTCAGACGACGCGGCCAACGTGTGGACGAACGTGGGGAACGGGAAGTGGGAAGTCGGGTCGAATTGGTCCCACGGCGCCCCGTCGCTCAGTTGGCCGGCCAACCTCATCACCAACACTAACAGCAAGACGGTCACCATTGATGCCACGACGGCAGCGATTTCCACCGTCATGACAGCCAACAACCTCACGGTGTCGGCGCCGCTGAACTCGACGAACACCCTATCGCTCAACAACGCGGGTTTGATCACTCCGCTGCGCATCCTCGACTACTTCACCCTCGGCGCCAACGGCGTACTGATCATCACCAATTCCGCGCTGCGTGTGGACGGGGGGTCAGGTGGCGCGTTTTCGGTGGATGGAACCGCTGTGCTCAATACAGGGACAATGATCACCACCAATGCGTCAACGTTCATTGGCAACTCTGGCTTGGGCCAGATGACGCTGTCCAATGGAACTTGGCTGGCGGGTGCCGTCACGCTCGCGCAGGGCACGCTGACGGTAGCGGGCGGGACCAACAGCTTCGGCGGGCAGCTAGTAGTCGGCAATGCCACAACAGGCACAGTCTGGGTTACAGGCGGGCAACTGCTGGTGACCAACGCCGTCACCTACATTGGCAGCAGCGGGGCTGGTTCTCTAACCCAGTCCAACGGCTTTGTGCAAGTATACAATGAGTTTGTGGGCTTCTCCTACGGCGGGCAGGGCACGCTGACGGTAGCGGGCGGGACCAACAGCTGCGGCGGGCAGCTAGTAGTCGGCAATGATTCGTCCACAACAGGCACAGTCTGGGTTACAGGCGGGCAACTGCTGGTGACCAACGCCGTCACCTACATTGGCAGCAGCGGGGCTGGTTCTCTAACCCAGTCCAACGGCTTTGCACAAGTATACTATGAGATTGTGGGTGTCGACTCGCAGGGCACGCTGACGGTGGCGGGCGGCACTAACATCGTGGGAAGCGGAGGGTTAGTCCTCGGCTACAATCCTGGCGGTGCTGGCACTGTATGGGTCACGGGCGGGCGACTGGTGGTGACCAACGCAGTCACCTACATTGGCAGGTACGGGGTGGGTTCTCTAACCCAGTCCAATGGCTTTGTGCAAGTATACGGTGAGAATGTGGGCTTCAACAACGGCTCCTCCGGCACGCTGACGGTAGCGGGCGGCACCAACATCGTGGGAAGCGGAGAGTTAGTCGTCGGCTACAATTCTGGCTCTACCGGCCGTGTATGGGTCACGGGCGGGCAGCTGGTGCTCACCAACAGCGGCACGTACATCAGTTGGCACGGCGTGGGTCAGTTGACGATTTCCAACTCCGTCGTGTTGGCGAGAGACGTGTGGGTGGCAAACACGTATGCCTCGCCGGGGACAATCACCTTGGCGGCGGGCACGTTGAACACGACGACGCTGCAGATCAACACCAACGGTGTGCTTCGAGGCTGCGGCACAGTGACCGGGAATGTGACGGTCAACTTTGGCGGCACGAACATCTCCGATTGCGGCAATTTGAGCTTTACCGGGATTGTCACTAACAATGGGACGATGATTGCCGCCAGCGGGGCCGTGTTGGAATTTTATGCCCCCGTGGTCAACAGCGGCCTCATCGACGTCAGCTTGGGTGATGCAATCTTTCATTCCACCATCACCAACATCAACAATGGCGCGTTCACCCCCAAAGTCAATAGCTGGACCAACTCTCTGAGCGGCAAATGGGAAACGGGGGCCAACTGGTTGCGGGGGGCGCCATCCAGCGCCGATGCGGCCAACCTCATCGCCAACACTTCCAGCAAAACGGTCACCATTGATGCCACGACGGCAGGGATTTCCGCCGTCATGACGATCACCAACCTGACGGTGTCGGCGCCGCTGAACTCGACGAACACCCTTTCGCTCAACAACGCGGGTTTGATCACTCCGCTACGCATCCTCACCGGCTTCACCCTCGGCGCCAACGGCGTGCTGCTGGTCACGAATTCCGCGCTGCGTGTGGACGGGCTTTCAGGTGGTGCATTTTCAGTGGATGGAACCGTTGTGCTCAATACGGGGACGATGATCACCACCAATGCGTCAACGTTCATTGGCAACTCTGGCTTGGGCCAGATGACGGTGTCCAATAGCACGTGGCTGGCGGGTGCCGTCACGCTCGCGCAGGGCACGCTGACAGTAGCGGACAGCACCAATACGCTGACAGGGCCTTTGTGGATTCAGGGCACTCAGGGCATGGTGTGGGTGACCGGCGGACAGTTGACGGTGACAAACGTCAGCACGCAAATCAGCATCGGCGGTTACGGTTTGACCGAGTCCAACGGCACCGTCCAGACATTCGCGGAGAATGTGACGGGCACGCTGACGGTGGCGGGCGGGACCAACACCGTGGGGAGCGGAGGGTTGACCGACAACGGTACAGTATGGGTCACGGGCGGGCAACTGGTGGCCACCAACGTCAACACGATAGTCGGCAGCTTTGGCGCGGGCAAGATTACGGTGTCCAACGGCACGTGGCTGGCCCAAGGTGTCGTTCTAGGCGGCCAGTCAGCAAGCGCCGGGTTAATAACGGTAGCGGGAGGAACCAACATCGTGGGAAGCGGAGGGTTAATCCTCAAAGGCGGGGTGGTTCCACTCGGATTCGGTTCGGCCTTTTCAAATTCTACCGTCTGGGTCACGGGCGGTCAACTGCTGGTGACCAATGGCCCGACGATCCTGGCACTCTACGGCGGACAGATGACGGTGTCCAACGGCGCGGTGACCATGAGTTCGCTCATTGTGACCAACTACAATTACAATTACAGTTACGTGGACCACGAAACCCTAGATTTCATTTCATTTTCATATATTTGCACCAACCGGTTCACGTTGAGCGGCGGCGTGGTCAACAGCGCGGGCGCCGCCATTACCAATGACATGGTGTTCGCAGTCGGCGATGGCACCGATGCCGCTACGTACCATATGCTCGGCGGCGTGCATTCTTTCGCCAACGGCCTGCGCGTCCGCAACAACGCCACGCTCAGCGGTTGCGGCACGATCACCGGCCCTAACGACACTGTCACCGTGGATGCCGGCGGCACCGTGGTGGCCGATTGCGGTGGGACGTTGGCGTTTGGAGGCAGCCTTACTAACGTCAGCGTTTTTAATAACGGGACGATGGTGGCCACCAACGGCAGCGTGCTGGAATCGTACGGGATCGTGGTCAACAATGGCACGATCAACGTTGGCAACGGCACGTTCAGTTTCCATGGCGGATTCATCAACAACGGCACCATCATCGGCGGTTCGGCCACCAACAGTTACATCGGGAAATGGGAGGGGAATGCCAACTGGTCTCTGGGTATGGCGCCGTCCGCCAACGATCTCGCCGATGTCATCACCAACGCGCCTAATAGAACTGTCACCATTGACGCGAGCACCACCGGCAGTTTCCCTGCCACGATGACGATCAACAACCTGCTGGTCAGCGCGAACACATTGCAACTGACCAACGCCGGCACCGCTGTTCCGCTGGAGATACTGAACGACTTCGACATCAGCGCCGGTGGCGCATTGCTTATCATCGAGTCGGCGTTACGGGTCGACGCGGGACTCACGATCAATTCCGGCACAATGACCGTGGCCAGCGGCACCAATCGGCTGTCGCAGGCGCTGATCATTGGCCGCGGTGGGGGCGGGACTGGCGCGGTCTGGGTAACGGGCGGGCAGTTGGTCGTGACCAACGGCTTGACCACTGTGGGGGAGTCGGGCATCGGCCAGATGACGGTGTCCAATGGCACGGCGCTGTGCACCAATGTGATTGTGGGAGCCGCCGCCGGCGCTTCCGGTGCGCTGACCGTAGCCGGCGGCACCAATCAGCTTTCGGGGTCGCTGACCATTGGTCAAATCTCCGGTGCGACCGGCGCGGTCTGGGTGACAGGCGGGCGGTTCGTCGCGACCGCAAGCCCGTTCACTGTCAATGTGGGGAATTCGGGCGTCGGCCAGATGACGGTGTCCAATGGCACGGCGCTGTGCCGGTTTGTGAATGTGGGCAACAACGCCGGTTCTTCCGGCACACTGACCGTGGCCGGCGGCACCAATCAGATTTCGTCCACTCTGTTTGTGAGCACGTTCGCCGGTGCGACCGGCGCGGTCTGGGTGACCGGCGGGCGGTTGACCTCGAGCATTATCTTTGCGGGGCGCGCGGGCGTCGGCCAGATGGCGGTGTCCAATGGCACGACGGTGTGCACAACCCTGACTGTGGGCGGGCTGGCCGGCGGTTCCGGTACGCTGACGGTGGCCGGCGGCACCAACAGTATCAACAACGGCCTGACGCTCGGCACCTTTGACTGCACCGCCACAGGCATCGTCAATGTGGTGGGCGGTGAACTCGACGTAACCAACGCGCTCGGCACCGCGGTCTTGGAAGTACGCAGCGGCACATTCACACTCAACTCCGGTACGGTCATGGTGGACAAGTTCGTGATGACCAACGCTTGCGGCCATTTCACCCGCACCGGCGGAACACTAATTTACGGCAGCGCCGTGCTTGATCCGAATCTCAGCGCCGGCGGCTCCGGCATCCCGAACGGGTGGGCGCTACAGTACGGGCTCGACCCGTTCGACCCGAACCTCGCCAACGAAGACCCCGACGGTGATGGTTGCAACAACCTGTGCGAGTACCTCGCCGGCGGCAACCCGGTCGCCGACATCAAAGCGATCACCAAGGAAGGCATCAACATCCGTGTCCGGTGGCAAGCTGCTGCCACCAAGACCAACGCGCTGCAGCGCTCGCCGGGTGTCAACGGCAGCTATTCGAATAACTTCGCCGACATCTTCACCGTCACCAACAACATCGGCAGCGTGACCAACTACCTCGACAACGGTGCCGCAACGAATAAGCCTGCACTCTATTACCGGATTCGACTGGTGCCATGATTGCTGTTTGATAAGGAGCGCAGCCGTGCTGCCATTAACGGGCAGCCAAACAACCCAAGCCGTGTTCACTGCTCAGTGAACCCGCCAGAGGCGGGCAAGTCCGCCACCGGCTGCGTTCCCATTTCCTGTTGGGGTTTCGTCGAAACCGGATTTAAGCACCGGGAAGATTGTCGAGGAACTTCCGGAGGGCAGCCCGGTAAGTTTCGGCGCTGGTGAGGAAGGCGTCGTTGTGGCCGCCGTGGTTCAATCGCAACCAATGATGGTCGCCCAGTAAGCTTAATGCGCCCGGGCTTGTTGGGAGATCTCCCCAAGCAGGACGTTGTATTCTTTTCGTCCTCCGGCCATTTCGCCGATGACGGTACTGAGGCCCTGCGATTGGCCCAGCTCGAAGACCAGCACGGTCTGACCGGCACGAACCCGGTCGTTGGGCTTAAGTTCGCTTTCGGTAACACGCGCGCCGTTGACGTAGGTGCCGTTGGTGGATTTGAGGTCTTGGATGAAGTAGGCGCCGGCCTTTGAGGAAACGACAAAGTGCTGGCGCGATGCTCGGTCGTCCTTGAGCCTCACATCGGATTGTTCACCTCGGCCGAAGATCAGCGGCTTTTCCCCCAATTCCCATCGCTCGATCGCCGACCCGTCGATCTTTTTGCAGACAAGATATGGCATGGCTACCTCCGCTGCGCCCTATCAACCCGCAGCAACAAAGTCTGCACCCGGCCACCCCTGCGTTCAAGCGAAATCTCTGACGCGTGAAATCGCGTTGCGGCAACCGGACGCGCCGCTATAATGGGGCGGTTCGCACGAGGGACTCACGGCGTGTCCATCCAAACTCAATGCGCGGTCTGTGGCCGGTCGGACTTGGTGAAGACTCCGATCGCCAAAGCCGGCTACATCTGCCCTTCCTGCACCAGCAGCGCCAACCTCGCCGGTAATCCCACCACGGCGTCAGACCCGGCGAATTCGGCGGCGTGGACGGCACCCGTCCTGCAATCCTTCGGCGACTACGAAGTGCTCGGTGAAATCTCCCGCGGCGGCGTTGGTATCATTTATAAGGCGCGTCAGAAGGGGCTAAATCGCATCGTCGCGCTGAAAGTGTTGCAGGGCGGACAATTCGCGTCTGCCGAACAAGTCACGCGCTTCCTGCACGAAGCGCAGGCCGCCGCCAAACTTCAGCACTCCAACATCGTTCCCATTCACGACTTCGGTAGTCACGATGGTCAGCATTACTTCACGATGGATTTCATCGAGGGCGAGTCGGTCGCCGACATGATGGCGCGCGGGCCGATTCAACCACGCGAGGCGCTCGACATCGTGCGGCAGGTGGCCGAGGCGCTGCAGTATGCTCACGAGAACGGCGTCATCCACCGCGACATCAAGCCCGGCAACATTCTCCTCGACAGCTCCGGTCGCGTGAAGGTCACCGACTTCGGTCTGGCCAAGGAAGTGCAGCGCGACCGGATGCACTTGACCGTGACCGGCCAAGTCATGGGCACGCCGCGCTACATGTCGCCCGAGCAAGCCAGTGGCCGGACCGCGGAGGCGGACGCGCGCTCGGACATTTTCTCGCTCGGCGTCACGCTCTACGAAATGCTGACCGGCCGCGCCGCGTTCGAAGGTGACAACGTCGTCCAAATGCTCCTGCAGGTTCTCACCAAAGACCCGCCACCGCCGCAGAAACTCAACAGCAAAGTTCACCGCGATGTCGGCACCATCTGCATGAAGGCAGTGGAGAAAACGCCCGAGCGCCGGTATCAAACGGCGACGGAGATGGGCGAGGATATTGACCGCTTCCTTGCCGGCGAACCCATTCACGCGAAGCCGGCCAGCGTCGTGTACCGGGCCGCGCGCAAACTGCGCCGGCACGCGCTGGTATTCGTGATCAACATCGTCCTGCTCTACGCGATGATTCACGGATTGGTGCTCTACCTCAACTCCCGGCCCAGCTTGTTGCGCCTCAAAATCGAAAACCCGGGAGCGCTCGTCGTCGTGGACGGCCTGCCGGTTGCCGAAGACGAACTGCTGCACGAGCTCAGCCTGCGCGCCGGCAAACACCGCGTCCACGTCGAAGCCGAACCGCTCTACGATCCGCAGGACATCGAGTTCACCGCTAAGCCCGGTGAGAGCCGCTCAATGGGCATCGTGCTGCAACGGCGCACCGGCTCGCTCGTCGTGACCACCGATCCGCCCGACGCCGGCGTGACGCTCATCGGCCAAGAAGGCGTGCGCGCGAAATTCCAAGGCCCGACGATCCAGCAGGAGTTGCCGACCGGCGTTTACGGCCTGCTCGCCTACAAAGAAAACTATCTCGCCCGGCAATTGCAGATCGACGTCGAAGCTGGTCACACCAACACCGTGAACTTCGCCCTGCCTTCCATCACGCTCTGGGCGGTGCCCACCAGCGGCAACGTGCTCTCCGTGCCGGTCGTCACGGACATGGACGGCAACGGCTTCGGCGATGTCATCGTCGGCGATGACGACGGCAAGATTTACTGTTTCTCGGGCCGCAACGGCATCGCGCTCTGGGTCTTTCGCGCGCAAGACGCCGTGCAAGCGTCCATCTCGTTGTTCGACATGAACGGCGACGGCACCCCCGATGTCGTCGTCGGTTCAACTGATCACCGTCTTTACTGCTTGAACGGAAAGGACGGCCGCCCGCTGTGGACGTTCGAGACCAGCGGCCCGATTCTCGGCCCGGCATTGCTCAAAGACATGAACGGCGACGGCAAGCCCGACGTGTTCATCGGCTCCGACGACGGTTTCATCTACGCCGTGTCGGGCGCGGACGGGCAACTGCTCTGGAAACTGCACGCCAGCGGACGCATCACCAGTTCGCTCGCTTGGGCAAAGATCGGCGCTGACGACGTGCTGTTGGCCGGTAGTCTCGACGGTTTCCTGTACTGCGTTGACCCGCGCAACAGCGCGCTACTGTGGAAGACGGACGTTGGGGTGCCGCTGCAATTCCCGGCACGCATTGAAGACCCGAACCGGGACGGCAATCTGCTCGCACTGTTGCCGACGCCGAAGTCGGCCACCGACACGCGCACGCGCGCCGCTGTTTCGCTCAAGACGCACAAGCTCGTGGTGACCGGCGACGACTTTCCATACTGGGTTGATCTTACCGGCGACGGCAAGCCGCAGAAGATCGTCGTCGCCGACAAGGGCACGACTTGCTACGCGAATGACGGCGTCACCGTTTTGTGGAAGAGCGAGTACGTCGCCGCTTCGCCGTACTTCGTGGATGTCAACGGCGATGGTTGGCTCGATTTGATTTTCAATAACGGCCCGGACGAGCTGCTCTATCTCTCCGGCAAGGACGGCACGGTGCAGGGCCGCATCAAGCTAGACGCGGACGTCGGCCGCGGTTTCGCGCTCGATGACATTGACCGCGACGGCACCCCCGACGTGGTCGTCGGCGCCGGGCGCAAAGTCTATTGCTTCTCGTGGGTCGGCGGACGCACCCGCTGGCTCACCAAGGCCGACGCGTATTTCGACGCGGCGTTCGCGGCCATGGAGGGACGCGCTCCGTCGCGTCCGTTGCCGGATAGCGGCCATGGCGGAGCATGGCCCTCCACAGGACCGATGGTGTTCACCAAGACCGTCGGCGGCGAGATTGCCGCGTACGATCCCGAACACAGCACGCCGATCTGGAAAGTGCAGACCTCACCGCAACCGTCGCCGTACGTCGGCGTGGCGGCCGGGCAGGGGACGGTCGTGGATGCCGATGGGAAGGCGCGCCGGTTGAGCGCGTTCGCGGCGGCGGACGGCAAGTTGTTGTGGCAGGTCCGGTTGCCGGGCGAAACGAATTCGCCCATCGGCTGGCCGGCGATTGGCAAGGACGTGGTCATCGCCGGTAACGGCGATACCGGCTTGTATTGCTTCTCGCTCGCCGACGGCAAGGAACGCTGGCGGCAAGGCATGGCGAAAGTCGTCGCGGCACCGGCCATTGATTCCAACGCCGTCTTCGTCGTGGATGGACTGGCGAACCTGCACTGCCTCGCGCTGGCCGACGGCAAGGAGAAATGGAAGTTCGGCGTCTCGGATCAATTCCCCTCGGCGCCGGCCTTGGTGGACATCAACGCCGACGGCGTCAACGATGCGGTGGCCATCTCGGACAGCGGTTTCGTCTTCGCGCTGGATGGCCGTACCGGCGCGATGCTGTGGCGGTTGCAAGTTTCCGACACGCGCTCCGCGCGCACGCGCAACCGCATTGTGTTGGCCGACGTGGACGGCGACGGTTTCCCCGAAGGCATCGTCGCCACGCCCAAAGGCGATGTGCTGGCGCTCGACTTGAAGCGCGGCAAGACGAAGTGGATTTTCTCGCTGCGCGAGCCGGTATTGTCGGAGCCGGCCATTGCCGACATGAACGGCGACGGCGTGCCGGACGTGGTCGTCGGCACGATGAACCGCCGGTTGCACTGCATCTCCGGCAAGGGCAACGCGGAACTCTGGAGCTACGAAGTCGGCGCCCAAACCCGCTACAGCGCGCCGTTATTGATCAAACCCGCCAACGTTTACCCCGACAAAGTCGGGGCGACCGGCGCGCCGCTCGTACTCGTCGGCACCGGCCCGCCCGAAAACGGATTGTACTGCCTCGGCGGCGATAATCCGCGCGCCAACGACCGCGGCTGGTCCGGCCCGTGGAAGGATTTGACCAACGTGCGATGAAGACCGGACTCTTTTACGCATTTTTACTCCTCGGCCTTCTGGCAATTGGATTCGTCAGGCCCGGCAACGCTCGGGCGGCGGATACTGCGAAAGCGGTGCGACCGAAGATTTACGACGAGTCCGCCGACGGCGCGAAGCAAATCGCCGACGCGCTGGTTTCGGCGAAGAAGGACAACAAGCGCGTGCTGCTGCAATTCGGCGCGAACTGGTGCGGCTGGTGTCACAAGTTGCACAAGCTCTTCGCGACCGACAACGCCATCGGCGAGAAACTGAAGGCGGACTACGTCCTGGTGATGATTGACGTGAACGAGAATCACAACCGGGACGTCAACATGAAGTACGGCAAGCCGACGCGATTCGGGTTGCCGGTGATCGTGATTCTGGACGCCGACGGCCGGCCACTCACCACCAAGGACACCGGCGAGTTGGAGCAGGGCGATCACCACGATCCCGAGAAGGTGCTGGTCTTTCTGAAACAGTGGTCGCCGAAGAGATGAGGAAGGCTGAGGCAAACACGACCTCAGCCCGTTCAATACTGCCCGCAGACTTGCGGCTGTTGTCTCAAAACTGCCCGGCAACGCCACATCAGTTCGCCGCCGGTACAAACCTGATGCTTGTGTCACAAGTACAGAGTTGACCCCGGGCACTAGCGACCCAAAGGGCAAAGCCGCAAGGGCCACGATGATGATCACCTTGATGCGTGGGGTCATGATCATTTGTAAGCTAACGACCCAAGCTCAGCGAACGGCGGCCCGCCGCCTTCGCTGCCGCGCATGGTTAGGCGTCGTTGGTGGCCGCCTTGGTGTGGCGTTTCGCATGCCGTCTGGCAAGTAATTCATCCAGACGTCCGCGGAGGGTGCGCAAGTGCAAGATGGGGTAGACATTGACCAGTAGTTGAATCAGGACGAAGAGTGTCGCGACCACTACTTGCCGTTGGAGCCAGACGAACGCGATGTAAGGCGTGAACAAAACCATTGCCCAGAAGTGGATGGCTTCAGTCGATTCAACTTGTCGATAGAGCGTCCCCAGGTCTCTTGGCCGGCGAGCGAGGTAGACGGAAGAGTTGAGATGGCGGAGTGGAGTATTCCGCAGAACCTTGCCAAAGCCATCGACAGCCAGCCGGCCATACGTTGGGCCAGACATCTCCCAGGCGCGAACCGCTCGGAGCGTCTTGGGTATCCGCAGCCTGAAGAGTGGTTGAGCGATCTTGGCCAAACCCATAAAATAAAACATTAACAGCAAGCCCAGCCACGGTGACGCGGGGCCGATGGCACTTTGAAGCATGAAAAAGCAGACGCCGAAGCCGATGGCGGTTGCGACCAATGCGATGGTGCTGCGGAGAGTCTGCACGATGTGTATTCGCGACGCCTAACTATTGGATAGGTAGCACAAATCTGCTGCGTATCCTACCGTAATGGCAGATAGCCAGCAAAGACTGCTGTCTATCCTATTATTGAACGAAGGTATCCGGCGATATGCGGCTGAACATGCTGGCGTTGTGTCCACCGAAGCCGAGTCTGACGAGACGCCCCGATGTTGTGTTCGTGGCAACCGTAGGCGAAGGCGGATCCGCACAAACGTTATGCTTCTGTCACGAGTGGAGAGTTGACCCCGGGTACCCCGGGTACACTGCGACCGCCGGGCGCGCGGCGATGCAATCACTTAGGAGTAGTTAGAGTGGCAACCCTATCCGAGAGGAGCTTAAGCATCTCATCTCGCGTCAGCGGCTTGGGCGCGGGAACGCCCTCTTCAATCTGGGCGCTGATAACATCGGTCCGAGTGGAAACCAGACTCAAAAGTGGATCCTTGCTCGTCGGCCAATTCAGCTTCGCATTCGACATGTCATCTTTGTTCACTTTCCGCAAGAACGTGAGGATGTTCGTCAGGGACATAGTTATTAAAACAAGCGAGTCCACCAACGTTTGAGGAATCCAGTTAACGGCAACTCGGCGCAGCCGGCAATTGCCATCAGGCGCGGAAGGGCTGTCGGACGGGACGAAGAAGCGAGTGCCAAATTTGCTGCCTTCGTAGTTCTTGCTGTCGCCCTCCTTCGGATCGAGCTTCATTGAGAAGCCACCGAAGCGCGCTCTAAGTCCGTGCTTGATACTGTTCAATTCGAGGCGATTTGGTTCCGAAAGAAAGTCGTGGGCGAACCAAGTCCATATTTCCGCGAAGCCTTCAACGGGGTCGGGCACGTCACTAGGCACACCAAAGTTGTTGATCAATTCGGACAGTCCTCTCCAAGACACTTCCCTGACGGGCAGGATTCTAAGCAACGATTGATTATTGTTCTGAATCTCCTCGACAATCGTGCGCAGCTTGGGGTTGCTACATTTCGGCACCCACGCGACGAGAGCCTCAGGCGCCTGAAGCGCCCCCGCTAACAGAGTAAAAAGAGTTTCAAGGCCATGATGATAAGCGAGTCGAAGAGACATTGCCGCGTGGGCGTCCTTCTCGTCATTTACGTTGGCACCGTGAACTTTGGAAAGATAGTGAAAAAATTCAGGATCGATCCCGTTGAGAAATTCGAGATTGTCGCGGCGAAGGTCGAAACTCCATACGCAATAAGGCGTCTGATGGACGGCGAATACACTGCAGTAGCAAACTTTTCCCGCGGGTCTAGTTGCGGCTTCTGTCATAGCGCACTCCCTTCATATTCGCATTCGCAGAGCGAGTTCACAAAATGCGAAACTCGGTTAAGCACCGACTCTTGTCAAGATCTGGCAAGTTCAATGGTCGGGGTCAAATCTCCACTCGTGACCGGTTGCAGTTCCCGGTAGGCTGACTTGCCGGATGCTAGGATGGCGTCTCTTCTTCGGGGGCCGTCCGTGATTGTGGTTGGCTGGGAGTTGATGAGGCTTGGGCTTCGGCTTGCTCACTCTTCTTATTTCGGCGGCGGTAATGACGCTTCTTGGTCGGCGGCGTGATGCCCCCTGCCTCCGCGATGGCTTCCTTGCTCAGGACATTCCACACGGCTCGAGACACGTCCTCAAATTCCAAGCGGACACGGGCCTTGCGGTTAAGTTCTTGACGAACCTTCTTCAACACTTCGTCACCAAGAATGACTTTGACCACCGCCTTAGGACACAGCAATTTCTGTTGTTCGTAGAAAGCTTCTAGCCCGTTCTCCTGAACATTGCTTTTGGCCAGAACAGATAGCGTGTTCCACACGAGATCCGGGTCTTTCCCCCAATTCTCCAGAAAATTCAGCGCGAACACCGGGTCGTGACTGATGCCAGTGACCGGGTCGAAGGCGACGTGGTACAACTGCCACTCGACGCCATTAGTCAACAACACCCAGTTGATGGGCGCGCGTGAGGCATAATTCTCCGCCTGCTCGATGTGCTTCGCGTTAAGACTCTTGATGCCTGCTGCCTTGGCTTCAACGAGGAAGTGTGTCTTCTTATTTAGAACAACTGAGAAGTCACAATAGCGTTCCTTAACTTGAACTTCCTTTGTGATTTCGCCCACCAACGGGTCATATCCGAGAACCTCTTCAAAGAACTTGATGAGATACATCACCGTGTCGGATTCGTTGGCGTCGGCTTCCCGTGCCTTACTGAAAACTTCTGCGAATCTACTCAATTTGGCGGAGATGCGCTTGTCGATGGGCATACATTGTCCTCCAGATTCGACCCGAGAATACACAAGGCGTCCCCGGGGTCAACTCTCCACTCATGGCAGGTTACAGTCCCCGGTCGGCTGACTGGCCGGCAGCTATTTGGCGGTGAGGGGTGACAAGCAGATGGCAAGAGTGTAAATTCCCCGGCATGTGCGGACGCTTCACGCTGGCGGCGTAGAAGCACGCATAGGCGCAATCACGGAAGAGAGGCGGCCCAAGACATTTTTGATCTGTTCGGATTAGAGCTGGAGACAACACATGCCATCTGTGACACTTAATACTGCGACAGCATCTGATCGAGAGCCGATCATTGATCTAATGGTGCTGGCCTTCGGCGCCGATCCAATGGAGCGGTGGCTGTATCCTGAACCGCGAGCATATCTTCGAGGTTTCCCACGATTCATCTCCGCTTTTTCTGCCAAATCTTTTGAATCCAAGAAAGCTTACTATATTGACGGCTATGCCGGCGCCGCGCTTTGGCTTCCCCCCGGTGTTCACTTGGATGATGAACCAATAACTGCATCGCTTCAGCAAACGTTGAGCGTGGAGAAGCAGGACGACATCTTTGCGACGCTGGAACAAATGAGTCGGTACCATCCGCAGGAGCCACATTGGTATTTGGCAATTATGGGTGTGGACCCCACCCAGCAGGGCCACGGGTATGGTTCAATGTTGTTGCAGCACACGCTCACTTCCTGTGATCGCGATCATTCATTGGCTTATCTGGAATCAACCAATCCGAAGAATATCCCACTTTACGAACGCCACGGATTTGAGTTGCTGGGAACGATTCAGGTTGGGGCTGCCCCGCCCATGTTCCCGATGTTACGAAAACCTCGCTGACGGGAGGCAGACCAAAGACGACGAGGCTCAACTCGCCACTCGTGACCGGTTGCAGTTCCCGGTCGGCTGACGGGCCGGCGCGGCCGGAGCTGCAGCGTTCAGGATCACGATCCGGTGCGGCAGGATGAGTCGGATGCGGTTCCGGGACCACACGGTGCGGCGGAGAGTGTCAGTAATTCAAGTTCGCGCCGAAATCGGGCGTGCCGCCTTGGTTGACGGTCGCGGTCCAGTCCCGCAATGTGTCGGCACCCGATTGCCAGAACTTGGCGCAGAGTTGGAAGTATTCGAGGACGACTTCGCGTTGGTTTTTCTCGAGCAGTTCTTTGGCGAGGGTCATGTTGGGGCCAAAGGAATTGAGTTGGGGTGAACCGGGGGTCTGGCCGGCGGCCAGCAGATATTGTTTGGCCTTTTCCACATCGCCGGCTTTGAGGGCCAGCCGGCCGAGAATGAGATTGCCGTGGTGGATGGCATTGCCGGTGTGCCAATTGTTCTTCTCCAGACGGGCGGCATCGAGCGCTTGGTCGGCATAGAGTTTCGCTTTGTCGAATTCGCCTGCGTCATAGGCAGTCTTGGCGAGATTATCCAGCATGTATGACTTATTGGGATCGTTGGCGCTCAGGGCGTAGGCGTGTTCCAATTCTTTCAGCGCCGTGGCCGACGATTGCGATTTGTGCTGCGCGTGTTTTCGAAGCGCCTGCAACGTGTAGAGATTTCCAAGACTCTCCGGCCACTGGGGATTATTTGGTTCGAGAGCGGCCCCTTTCTTGAAAAGGTCCTCGGCAAGGGCAGGGTCGTTGAGAAGAAAGAACCGGGCCGCGTTGCGCAGGATGGCCGGGTCGTTTGGGTGGGCGGAAACTTGTTGCTCCCAAATGGTTTTGCCCTGCGCATACGCTTCACCGCCGAGAATCGGCTCAAGCCCGGCGTAAGGCGTTCCGGCAATCTCGGCTTCCGGATCATTCTGGATCACCCAGAGGACATGCTGCTCACGGGTTTTGCGGATGGACGCGGATTCGCGCTGCCGGAGGAAGTAGTAGCCGAGGAGCTGGGTTCGGATGGAGAGATCGTCGGGAGTTTGTTTGAGCGCATTTTCGAGCTCCTGCGCTGCGGCTTCGGAAAGTTTGCCTCCGGCCAACGCGAGAGAGGTTGCGTCGGCGCGGTCTGAGGCCATTACTTTGTCCTGAGACAGGGCGTTCAAGCCAACCGCAGCGAGGACAAACAAGAGGGTGAATTTCATTCGCGAGAGGATTTTAGGCCGGGAGGCTGGATTTGCAATGCTTCTTTGGCGAGGCGTGGTTCGAGCGCAGTGCGTCCGCTTCGTGGGCGTTGCCGGTTCCGCCGGAGCGGAAGACTGCGCTTGATGACTTGCTGAAAAACATGAGCCAACAAATTGGTGCGGCGAGCGCCGGGTCGCCCGCGAATCCATTCAACAAGACAACTTCGGCGTCACCAGAGGCCGAGGCGTTTCTTGCCGGCGTCGGTGATCATGCTTTGATTCCACGGCGGATCCCACACGATCTGCACGTCGGCTTCTTCGATACCGGGCACTTCGAGGATTCGGTCGCGGACTTGCGCGGAGATGGCCGGGCCCATGCCGCAACCCATCGCGGTCAGCGTCATCTTCACGTCGGCGCGGCTCCGGTTGGAGGGCAGGGGAGTCAGCTTCAGATCATAAATGAGGCCGAGGTCAACGACGTTGCACGGAATCTCCGGGTCGTAGCATTGCTTCATCGCTTCCCAGACGACTTTCTCGTCTGCCGGGCCTGCGGGCGCTTTCTCACCGGCTGCGTCTGCGGCGGTCGACTGAGCGACCGGCACGCCGTCCTTGAGCAACGCGTCGAGGTTTTTCGTGGAAACTTGCGCGAGACCCATCATGGGAATCTGCAACGTGACGTTGCCACCCAATGTCTGGCCGACATTCGCTGTCGTGCCCTTCGGGATAGTCGTCTTGACACCGCTGGGGATCAGCGTCGCCTCACAGTCCCTGCCAAACGTGATTTCGTCGTATGCTTGAAGAGTTTCAATGCCCGTCATAATTCACCTCGGAAAAACTTACTCGCCATCTCTGCGACCGCCGGACTGTAAGCGCAATCGCGCGTCCTGTCGAGTGCCGGTTTTTCGCACTGCCCTCGTAGGAGCGAATTGTATTCGCGACCGGTCGCGATTTGAAATCGCTCCTACGGGTAGGACGGTACGTCACATCTGTTCGATCACATCAATGCCGAGCAAATTGAGGCCTTGTTTCATCACGTTGGCGGTCAGACGGCATAGCGTCAGCCGGGACGAGCGTGTCGGTTCGGCAGATTGCAGTACCGGACAGCTGTCGTAAAACACGCTGAACTTGCCGGCGAGATCGTAGAGATAGCTCGTGAGCCAGTTCGGTTTGTCGTCTTCAGCAACGGACTGCAACGTTTCGGCAAAGCGCAAAAGATGTTTCGCGAGGTCGAGTTCGGCAGAATGGTCGAGAATGACCGGCCCGCCGGTCGCGGCCGGGAGGCCGCTCCTACGGAAGATGCTTTGGACGCGGACGTAGGCGTACTGCATGTACGGCGCGGTGTTGCCGGTCAACGCCAGCATCTTCGACCAACTGAACACGTAGTCGGTCGTACGATTCTGCGAAAGGTCGGCGTACTTCACCGCGCCGATGCCGACGACCCAGGCGATATGGTTGCGGTCATTTGCCGGCAGGTCGGGACTTTTTTCGGTGACAACGGCCAGTGCCCGTTCTTTCGCTTCGTCGAGCAACGCCTTGAGTTTGACCGGCGCGCCTTCGCGCGTCTTCAATGGTTTGCCGTCCTCGCCGAGAATCGAACCGAAATAGACGTGGCGCAAGTCCGGTACAGTCGTCCACCATTTGCGCGCGGCGGCAAAGACTTGTTTGAAGTGCAACTGTTGCCGGGCATCGGTCACATAAATGATCTCGTCGGGATGCCATTGCTCGATCCGGTATTTCACCGTGGCGATGTCGGTGGTGCCATACAAGAACGCGCCGTCAGCTTTCTGGATGATCAGGGGCGAATCGCTGCCTTCAACGAACACACAAATTGCCCCGTCGCTTTCGGTGGCGATGCCGGCTTGGCGCAATTCGTCCACGACGCCCGGCAACTGCGGATTGTAGAAACTCTCGCCGAGCGTACAATCGAAGATCACACCCAACCGCATGTAAACAGCGTTGAACTCGTGCCGGGATAGGTCGATGATGTTCTGCCAGATCGCCCGGTTCTCGGCGTCGCCCTGCTGCAGCTTCACCAACTCGGCCTTCGCTTCGTCGCGCAAGTCTTCCCGGTCGTTCACGAGCTTGTAGAGACGTTCCAGTTCGGTGATCGGGTCGCGCTGCAAAGCCGCGTCGTCCCGGAACTTTTTCCAACCGACGATGTGCATGCCGAATTGTGTGCCCCAATCGCCGATATGATTGTCCGTGATGACCCGGTGACCGAGAAAGCGCATGACGCGTGCGAGGCAATCGCCGATGATCGTCGAACGGATGTGACCGACGTGCATCGGCTTGGCAACGTTCGGTGAACTGAAATCAATGACGACCGTCTTTGGTTTGGCGACTGCCGGTACGCCGAGACGGTCGTCGCGTGCGCCGGCAGTGATTTGCTGCGCGACGAACTCCGGTTTGAGTCGGAAATTGATGAAGCCGGCGCCGGCAACGGTCGGCGGTTCGCAGATGTCGGTAAGCTGGAGTTGCGCGATCACTTTCTCGGCGAGTGAGCGCGGGCTTTCGCCGCGTTGTTTCGCGACGGCCATGACGCCGTTAGCTTGGTAGTCGCCAAACTTCGGGTCGGCGCACGGTTTGATGATGGCCGGTGCGCCGAGAGCGCGTTCGACGGCGTCGGCAAGGATGTCGGGCGCGGAAGGCATGGCGTCAGGTAGCCGCGCGGAAGATGGCGAGAAGTTCCTCGGCGGTCTGGGCGGCTTCGAGTTTCTGGCGGCGTTCCTTGTCGCTGAGAAAACGGGCGATGCTGGAGAGCGTGTGGAGGTGTTGCTGGAACTGGCCTTGCGGCGAGAGGAACAGCAGGCACATGCGGACGGGTTGATTGTCCAGCGCTTGGAATTCAACGGGTGGATTGAGCCGGGCGAAAACGGCGACGACATTCTGAATGCAGCCGACGCTGGCGTGGGGCAGGGCAATGCCGTAGCCGATGCCGGTGCTCTTGGTGGTCTCACGATCCTTGACGGCTTTGCGGACGGCTTCCCGGTCTTCGGGACGAATCTTGTGGCTGCGCACGAGCAGGTCAACGAGCTGGTCAATCACCGCCCAGCGATCCGCGGCGGAAAGCTTCGGTGCGATCTGTTCGAGGCTCAACAATTCAGCGAGATTCATGATCAACTTGCCGGTCGCGGTTAAGAACCGCTCCCACGAAAGTGCCGCAGAGCATGCCACAGCGCCCGGAGGTTGTCGAGCGTCCAGCCGTAAGCGAGGGCGAGGCTGTGACCGAAATCCTGCGTCAACGCGACCGCCCGGACACGCGGCGACAACAGGGCGGCGACCAGCGCGATGGCGAGCAGGTTCATGCCATAAATCATCACCAGCGAGAACAACCGGCCTTGCGACTGCACGTCTGGTTGCCGGACACCGAGCAACATCATTAGTGTGAACGTGACATGAAAACTCCAGCCCAAGCCGACGAATAGAAAAAGCACCCACATGTAGGCATCCAGTTTCCAGATCGCGTGAGCGAGAAAGAATAACGCGATGAACAACATCGCGTAGAACGGGAAGAAGTACGGCGCGAGCGTGATGAGCCAGTTCGATTTGCTCGTCTGGACCTGACCGCCGGTCTTGCGCACGCGCAAACCGCTCACGCGCGCGCCAATCATCAACGCCCACAGCGCATGCGTCAATTCATGTCCGAGCACATACGTACGCATTGGCTTCGGCAGGCACAAGAACACCATGAGCCACAGCCCGTAGCCGACACAGAACGCGACGACTGCCGGATTGTCCAACGACCGGGAATCCGACATCAACGTGTGCGCCAGATGCAGTACCGTGAGTGTCAACGCCGCGCACACCGGCAAGAGCAGAATCGCGACGAGCAGTTTGACGACCTTCACGGCTGCAGACCCTGCCGAAACCGCGCGCCATTGAGAAGCACAAAACGCAGTGGTGCGGGCCTCAGGATCGATGGCGAGGCTGACCGGTAGTGGAACGGCGGAAACACCATGCCTTTCTCTTGGACAAGAGCTTGTTGACTCTCTCAATAGTGAACGACAAATTCCTTAGTGTTTGTGGCAACACCATTAGCGATGTGATGCGGCAAGAGTTTTTAGAAATTAACCGTCTGCTGTAAGCGCACGGGCGACCGGGGTCGACCCACCACTTGCGACAGCACCCCGCTGCTGCCGTCAGAGCCGTTCTTCTTCCAAGTCGTGCACGTCGAACCAGTGGTAGGAACGGCAGCGATCAGCGGTCGGCTGTCAGCCAACGACAGAGACCGTTGCCGCAAACAACAGCGGCGTCTCGTCTGACTCCGGGTGATAACTTTGAGGCGGCGAATCAGCGGGCAGCCGGTCAGCAACTCATCGGGCACGGCGTGCTAGCCGCTCCCAGCGGCGCGCTCTCGACATTTCTCCGGTGGCCGGCTACGATGCGCCGTGCCGATGAAGGCGATTCGATTGACCAAACATGCGCGCGGGTATTTGACGAGTCGGGGTTTCACAGAGGCGGAAGTCGAAGAGGCCATTCGCACTTGTCCGTGGCAGCCGAGCGAGTTGGGCCGGTGGGAGTGCCGGAAAAATTTCCCGTTCGATGCAGTCTGGAATGGCCAGCATTACGCGACCAAGCAGGTGCGGCCCATCTTCGCCGACGAAGCAACCGAGATTGTCATTGTGACGGTTTACACGTATTATTTCTGAACGGAGCACACGATGAAGATTAGCTATGACGCCGAAGTGGATGCGCTGAGCATTACGTTTCGCGACACCACGGTGACGACCAAACATCTCACCGAGGGCATCGCTGCCGATTACGACAGCGACGGCAAACTGGCCGGCATCGAGGTGCTCGACGCCATCAAACGCTTTGGGGACAAGGCGACGCTTCAGCAGGTCATTCTCGAAGGCCTCGAACCCACTGCGTCCATCGTCCGCGAGAAGCCAGACAAGAAATACGGCAAGTAACCCGCCGTTGCGGTTGCTGTCAGACCTTTCGGCCTCAACCGCCGGCGATGGCGCCGATGATGGACAGTGGCTCTTTCCCCGACACGACTTCTTCCGGCAGCGGGGTGTCCGGCGGTTCGTTGGAGAAATCCTTTTCGCAGGCGTAGAACCGCAAGAAAGGGCGGCGTTTTAGCGTGCCGTGGTCGCGGATCGTGCCGCGCAATACCGGGTAGCGAGCCTCGACCGCATCGAGCACCGCACGAAGCGTTACCGGCGCAGCGACTTCGACCGTCACCTCGCGTTCGACTTTAGCGAGCGTGCGCAGGTGAAATGGCAACTCCACTCTGATCATGGCAGCATTACCGGATCGCTGTAGCGGCGGTCTATGACCGCCGTCATCGGTCCATTCGCAGGAAGGGCTCGGCGGTCATAGACCGCCGCTACAGTTTGCGCGTGAGTCAATCTCATTTCAGCGTCTGCACTTCCACCGACAACACTGCCGGCAGATCGCGGACGATGGGCGTCCAGTTGCCGCCGGAATCGGCGGACGCGTACACTTGTCCGCCGGTGGTGCCGAAATAGATGCCGCACTTATCGAGCGAGTCCACGGCCATCGCGTCGCGGAGAATGTTGACGTAGCAATCTTTTTGCGGCAGGCCTTTGGCGAGCGCTTCCCATTCGTTGCCGCCGGTCTTGCTGCGATAGACGCGCAACTTGGCGTCGGGCGGATAGTGCTCGGAGTCGCTCTTGATCGGGACGACGTAGATGGTGTTCGGTTCGTGGGCGTGAACGTCGATGGGGAAACCGAAGTCGGTCGGCAAGTTGCCGCTAACTTCGTGCCAGTTTTCGCCGGCGTCGTCGCTGCGGTTGACGTCCCAGTGTTTTTGCATGAACAACACGTTCGGGCGCGACGGGTGCATCGCGATGCGGTGGACGCAGTGGCCGACTTCGAAAGTCTTGTCCGGCAATTCGTAGGCGGACTTGAGGCCCTTTGTGGCCGTCTTCCACGTCTTGCCGCCGTCGTCAGTGCGGAAGACACCGGCGGCGGAGATGGCGACGTAGATCCGATTTGGGTTGGTCTTGTCGAGCAGGATGGTGTGCAGGCCCATGCCGCCAGCGCCGGGTTGCCACTGTTCACCTTTAGCTTTGCGCAGGCCCGGTAGCTCTTTCCATGTGTGCCCGCCGTCGGTCGTCTTGAATAGCGCGGCGTCCTCGACGCCGGCATAGCAGGTGTCCGGGTCGGTCAGCGATGGCTCGAGATGCCAGACGCGTTTGAATTCCCACGGATGTTGCGTGCCGTCGTACCAGAGATGCTTACCGACTTCGCCTTCGTAAACGAATTTGTTGCTCTCACCTTTGGGCATACCTTCGGGAGTTGTCGTCGGCCCGCCGCCGGGTGCGTTCCAAGTTTTACCGCCGTCATCGGAGCGCTGGATGATCTGACCGAACCAACCGCTGGTCTGCGACGCGTAAATCCGATTCGGATCAACCGTCGAACCTTTCAGGTGATAAATTTCCCAGCCGGCAAAATGCGGGCCGCTGACTTCCCAGTTCTTGCGCGCGCCGTCCGATGTCAGGATGAACGCGCCCTTCTTTGTGCCAACCAGAACTCGTACTTTGCTCATCGTTGCCTCCTACCGGGTTTTTCGTTGCGTGATCGTCTCTTCGAGACGACGTGTAGTTGGACAAACTGCGACGCCTAAATCTGGCATGGACGGTGAATCGGGTCAACCCTCCACTCGTGACAGCACTCCACTGCCGGGGTCAGAGCCGTTCTTCTTCCAGGTCGTACACGTCGAACCAGTGGTAAACGATACGATTGCGCGGGATGTATTGCGCGATGTAATCCTCCATGTACTCCTGCAGTTCCGCCGACAACTCGCTGAGACGCTGATCGCGTTGCTTGTTGTTCCACGCGATGATCTCGACGCGCGGGCGTTGCTTGGCGTGTTTGGGAATCCACGCGGCAATCTCGTCGTCGGTTGCGCCGGTGGCGACGAAAGACCGGAACGCGTTGTAATCAATCTCCGCGAACTTCAGCCAAATCTGGTCGAGTGGGCAGTTGGAGTGATACTCGCCTTGCGTGCCGGCGAGCACGGCCCGGCATTTGTCCACGGCACGAGCGGCCAGCACGTAGCCGGCAAGGGTGGTGCGCGGGCTGCGCGGGTATTCTTTGCCATCGCGCAGATCGCGGGCGAGCAACTTCACTTGATCAAGGTTTTCTTGCATGGGTTTTCTCCTTTGGGTTGCAGTTCTTTTGATGCGGCACGCATCAAGGACGTTTCTTACCGGGATAGTGTTGACATTTATGTTTCGGCCAGTAAGATGGCCCGCCTACGCGCTGACGCTTCGGCGGGCAAGCGCGCCGTTCAACCACGAAGGAAGATTCTTAGTCATGGCGAAAACACGTTCAGCTGCGAAACAAGCGCGCGCCAGCCTGCGCCGGCGGGCCCAAAATAAATCGATTCTGTCCCGGTTGCACACGTTGGAAAGCAAGTTCCTCGCATTGGTGAGCGCGAAGAGCGCCACGGAGGCGTCGGCAGCGTATCGCTTGATCACTTCCGCGCTCGACAAGGCGGCCAAGACGAAGGTTATTCATCGGAATAACGCGTCCCGAAAGAAATCGCGGTTGGCGGCGCGGCTGAAAGCCATCGCGACGACGGTCAAGACATCGGCGGCAAAGGCGTGAGCCGGCGCTTGCGGGCGCCGCGATATCTACCAGCTTTCCACCAGTAAGCTGACGACTTGCTTCGCCAAATCGTCGGCCACCAAGGGCAACACCTGCAATTCGGCGCTCTGCAGATCTGAACCGGTAAACGTGTCGGCCTGACCTTTGATCTTCGTCCGTTTGATCACCGTCTGACCGGTGCGCCGGTTGCGCGCTTCGATCTCGGCAGTGATGATGATCCGGTATTCAGTGACAATGTTCGTGTCATCACGCGACGTGCGCAACGGTTGCCGGTCGTAGGCAACGATGATGCCGGTGACCACGACATCGGCATCATCCTCTGATTCGATGCGGAGCGTGCCATCGGACTGCAGGTCTTTGATGATGGCGTTGGTGATTTGGGCTTCGAGTTGTGGATGCAGCGTCTTGTTCTTGAACATCGGCACCGCGACGGACTTGTAGTCGCCTTTGAACACCGGGCCGACGCGATAGCCCATGCAGCCGGTGGCCAACAGGCAACAGAGGGCGGCGAGCAGGCGAGCGAGCGGACGGCAAGCGAAGCGGATCATGGAGTGGCCGTGAACTCGGCGGTTTGCGAAGTCAACCGGGCCACCTTGTCCTTGGCGGCAGAACCCCAATCGGATTTCGGGTTCTGTTCGATGACTTCGTTGTAGTAGATGAGGGCAGCCTTGTATTCCTTTTTCTTCTCGTAGAACTCGCCGATGCGAAACAGCCCGCGCGCCTGTTCGAGCTTCAACGCGGTGAGATGCTGTTCGGCCAAAGCGACTTTGTCGCTCTGCGGATAACGCACCAGAAAGTCCTCGAGGGCATCAATGGCTTGGTTGGCCGCATCCTGATCGTACTCGGCGCGGACCGCTTCCTGCGAGTAGGCGTAGCCGATCTGGTATTGCGCGGCTTCGGCCAGCGGAAGATTCGGGTAACGCTCCAGCAGCTTCTCGTAGGTGTGCACGGCGGCGAGGTAATCCTTTTGCTTCTCCTGGGCGAGGCCGAGGCGGAACTGCGCCTCCGGTGCGACTTTGCTGTAGGGGCCGTTCTTGACCACTTTCTCGAAAACTTCGACGGCCTTGTCCAGCCCAGAGAAAATCTTGAACTTCCACACCCGGTGTTTCTCGCCGGCGAGGAAGAGGTTTCCGATTTCGAATTCTCGCTGCAAAACGTCATCGAACCGTGCGGTGTCGGGATGCTTCTCGATGAGTTGCTGGTATTCGAGGAACGCCTTGTAGTGATAGCCCAGCGCGCTCAGGCACTCGGCCATACCGATGCGTGCGTCCGCCGCGACATACGAAGTGGGCCAGCGCCGCAGCAGTCGCCGGTACGCCGTCGCCGCGTCGTCGTAGAGCTTCTGCTCCTGAAGCTGCCGGGCCAGATCCAACTGTTCCTTTGGATTCTTGCCGGTGGTGACGCCGCCTTTTTCGTAGGTCCAGCCCTCGCCCTTGCGCCAGATCAACGGCGCGGGACAATCCGGCACCAGCACCACGCCAAACATCGCCGCCACGCACGCCACCAGCAGCAGCCGTTTCGTGAAACAAGCTTTCAACACGCGCGCAGGCTACTAAAACGATCCTTCAGCGTCAAGGTTGCCCCATGAAATTCGCAACGCACACGGTTTGTTTGAGTTTTCGAGCCGGTTGGGTTATTGAAGTTACCGGTGTGAGAACGCGGAGAGGGATAGTGCTGGGTTGGACGTGCGTGATCTTGTTCACGGGGTGGGCGACTTTCTGCGCGCGCGCCGTCCTTTTCCTTTCCACCAACGATGCGAACTACAACACCACCGCGCCGACCGGCACGCTGACCGGCAGCGGTTGGCAGCACGAAGGCACTTGGGGAAATTTCCTCGGCACCCCGATCGCTCCGAACTATTTCATCACCGCCAAACACGTCGGCGGCACCAACGGGCAGGAATTCGTGCTGAACGGATTCACCTATCACGCCATCGCGTCCTTCGCCAACCCGGACAGCGACCTGCGCATCTGGAAGGTTGCGGAAACATTTCCCGGCTTCGCGCCGCTGTACACCGCCACCAACGAAGTGGACAAGCACCTCGTTGTGTTCGGGCGCGGCACCCAACGCGGAGACGAGGTCGTCGTGGACAGCGAATTGAAGGGCTGGAAATGGGGAACGGGGGACGGCGTGAAACGCTGGGGCGAAAACGACGTGGCGGCCGTCGTCAATGAAGCCCCCGGCCTCGGCGACCTGCTCGCGGCAACGTTTGATCGTGGCGCCGGTCCGAACGAAGCGCACCTGTCGAACGGCGACTCCGGCGGTGCCGTGTTCATCCGGGACGGCGCGACGTGGAAGCTGGCCGGGATCAACTACTCCGTGACCGGGTCATTCAGCAACGCCGCTGACAGCACCGTGTTTAGTGCCGCGCTCTTCGATATGGGAGGTCTCTACATCGGCGGCGGCACAAGTTGGACGTTGATCACCAACGAAGTGGACGACATTCCCAGCGCGTTTTTCAGCACGCGCATCTCGGCAAATCAGGCGTGGATTTACAACGTATTGCAGCAGATCACCGGCATCGAGGGGACCGGCCAAGACGTGCAAATCAGTTTCTCCTCGGTGCCCTACGTGCACCATCGCATGGAGTACAAGAACGCCCTCACCGAAAGCACGTGGACGACGTTGACCAACAACATCGCCGGCACCGGTAACATCATCTCCATCACCGACTCCAACGCCGCGACTCTCCCGAAGCGATTCTACCGAGTTGGCCTGATACCATAGGCTGCCTTCCCGAATTCTCGCAGCGCCGAACTTTAGCAATTGACAGCGGATGACGAAATCAACTAGCTTCGGCCGGTTGCAAGCCCTGTAAACTAATGGGAGTCAGGGCGGAGACATGGGGGGGAGTGAGATGGACGGAGCAGGGATATGTCCGCCGTACGAGGCTCTCAAGCAGCTGCGGATGCTGCGTGAGTACCAAAAAGCATTTCACGCCGCGACCGGTCTGTCGTTAGAGCTTGTCCCCGCACGGGCGGTCACGAATGTTTGCTCTCGGTGCGTTTGGAGGGTAGCACGGGGTCAGTCACCCTTGCTTCTACCGCAAGCGCCAGTCCAAAAGCGAACCAGTCCGCGTGTCTCACCGAGCGGCTGCCGCGCAGGATGGGCCGAAGTGGCGGTGCCAGTGGTCATCAATGGCAAACACGCGGCCACTTTGCTCGTGGGAAACTTTTTGCGCCACAAGCCTATCCGGCAGAATTCCGGCAAGGCGCTGAAACTCCCTGGTCGTGGGCGGAACTCGCCGGCGCGGGTTTTGCGCACAAAGACCGGAGCCGCTGACTTCCAGAACCCCGCCATTTCCGAGCGGCGAATCCGCGGGGCGGCACGATTAGCAATGCTCTTCGCGCAGCAATTCAGGGAGTGGGCGGAACGATGGCCGACTGACCCCCATGACGGGGATCCTCCTTTTGTCGTTGCCGCAAAACGATTCATCGAGCAACACATCGACACGGAACTGACGCTGGCTGGAGTGGCGCAGCAGGTCCATTTGAACGCGCAGTATTTTTGCCGACAGTTCCGGAAGGCGACGGGCTTGTGTTTCACTGAGTACGTGTCCCGCTTGCGTGTCCAGCACGCGCGACGGCTGCTGGCAGACCCCTCGAAGCGCATCACAGAAGTGGCTTACGCTTCCGGCTTCCAGTCGATCCCGCATTTCAATCGTGTGTTCAGGAAATACGCCGGCACGACGCCGACGGCGTCTCGCATTTCGCAACGCACCTGAAGATCCGGTTCACCTCACCACCGGAGAGCATTCGCTGTTGCGACCCGGTCTCTCTTCAGGACACACGCCCTGCCGCTTGGCTGAAACCTTGGAGTTCCGATTCGCCGGTTAAAGTCAAAATCCGACAAGGAATAGTCATTTGATGAGTAGCCTTTCTGGAGAGGACATACTACAAGGGTCGTGCGGGCGAGGTGTAGGTGTACTTGAGTGTATAGATCTGACCGCTCCTGTCGGCGATCACTAGATACCGCAAGAAACGAAAAAGCCATTACTGGTGTCACGGAACGAAACAGAATTGCAATAGGAGGAAGTCATGAGAAACCGCATATCCATATCATTATCATTGTTGGCAGCCCTTGTGGTTGTCGGGTTGACCGCGTGGAGTTCAGTGGGGTTATCTGCGACACCCGTCGATTTGAAGTTGCTCCTGCTGGTCGATGTGTCAGGTAGCGTCGATGCAACCGAGTTCGCTCTGCAAAGAGGCGGCTACGTTCAAGCATTCCAAGACCCGGCGATTCAGGCAAACATCGCGTCGCTACCCGGTGGCATTGCGGTCGCCTATGCTCAGTGGAGCGGCTTTAATCAGCAAAGCTTGGTGGTCAACTGGACGCATCTTACAGATGCCGCGTCTGCCAACGCATTTGCCGCAGCGGTTGCTGCCGCCCCGCGGGCCTTTTCCGGCAACACGGCACCGGGTTCTGCGCTCGGCTGGGCCAGCGGAATTCTGTATGAAACAAACTTATTCATCGCCAGCAGGTACATCATTGACGTTTCAGGTGACGGAGCTCAAAACGACGGAATCGACACGTTCACGCAAGCGACCGCGCTTCACTCAGCGGGTGCTACCATCAATGGGTTGGCGATCCTAGGTGAAGTGGGCCTCGCGACATGGTACTCGAACAACATCGTGGTCCCGGGCGGGGGCAAACTGTATATTGCCTCCGGCTTCAGTGATTTCGCCGAAGCTGTAACACAGAAGGTCGGCGAGGAAATCCAGGGGGCGCTGTCGATTACCAAGGAGTGCACCGCTTTCGTAGAGAGCAACATCGTGTATTACACGGGCAACGTGATCAACACGGGCAACGGTTCGCTCGTCGGCGTCACGATCGTGGATGACAACGCCACACCGGCTGACACGAGTGATGACGTCGTTGTCCTTGGCCCGGTCACTCTGAATCCTGGTCAGACGAATTTCTATTCCGGCTATTACGTTCCCAGTACCTGCGGCGTGTTCACGAATACCGTGACCGCTACGGGCTTCGATCTTGTGCACAGCAACACAGTCTCAGCCGTGGCCAGTGCCATCTGCGAAATCCCTTGTCCTCAGCTAATCACTTGCGAGGTGCAGTTCTTCACACAGACCACCAATGGCTTTGAGCAAGTGGTGGACAATGGGTGCGGCACCAGCGCGCCCTTTGGAATGCCGGTTGGCACCACAATCCTCGTGGGGGTGCAAATCTGCGCCGATGCAGGGAACTCTGGTTCGGTGAGCAACCTCAATTATGCTTTGACCTTTAACGGGACGCCTTTCGGCAGCATTTTCAACGGTGTAGTGCTGGCTCCGGGGGCGTGCGAGGCTGCTGGTTCCTTCATCGCATTTCATTGCGATACTGCCAATGTGAATACCTTCGCAGTAACGGCGACCGCCGACGCCGGTGGTGGGACAACCGCTTCCACATCCTGCAGCAACACCATCGAGTGCTGCTCCACCTGTCCGACCTGCGAACTGGGCACGAATGGCGTACCGGTCCAAGTCGTGGTTGACCAGAACGTGACGTTTAACTTCAACACCGGCACGCCGAGCTTCAGCGGCGACCCGTCACTGGCTCCGTACATCAGCTATGACACGAGCGGCCCGACACCCGACACGTGGAGAGCGATCTTCAACGTCGGTGGCAAGGCGCTGTTGATCACCAGCAACGCCACCATCACGACGACCACGGTGCCCGCGACCAGCAACAACCGCCGAGCACCCGGCATCGAGATCGATTCGACCTGCTCGCTGACCGTGGATCAAGGCAGCAAGATTCTCGTGCAGTCGGAGAATCGTAATGCCGGCGATATCCTGATTCAGGTGGACGGGAACGTCACCATTAATGGTACTGTTTCCAACGTCGTGAACGGCACGCGTGGTCGGCCCGGCAAGATCACCATCGGCACGTCCTGCGGCAACATTGTCACCGGCCCGCAAGGGCGGATCGTCACCTACGGTCAGGACTTCGGCGGCAGCGACATCAACCTGGCGTCGTGTGAATCAGGTTCCATCTTGATCTATGGGCTGGTGGATGCCAGCTACAAGGCGGCGGTCGCCTCCAAGATCAACATCGCCGCCTTTGGTGGCAGCGTGTTCATCAACGGCACCAACTCGTTCGGCAGCGAGGTAGTTAACGGAAACTTACGCAGAATTACCAGCGGGGTCAGCGTTCGCTCCCGCCGCGATCCACTGCCCGGCGCCATCCTGATCCAGGCGTCTGAGTACATCGACGTGCTTGGAAACAGACTCATTGACCGATTGCATCCCAACTACGGAGCCGTGGCCATTAAGACCGCCTCGAACGGCTCGAAAGGCGGCCTGATTGACCTGCGCGCCGGCCTCTCGATCGGCCTGTTAGACCGCGCACTCGATAACGCCAACCGCTTCAACGCCGGGGCATTGAACTCGGTGCAGGCTGGTGGCGGCATCGGTATGCAAGTCACGGCCAGCATCAACGACGGCGCAAGCGACTACACCAAGGCGGTGGTCAGCGCCCAGGGCGGCAGCGCAGGCAAGGGCGGCACCAACCTGCTCCGCGCGTTCAACGGCGACGTTAGCATCGGCTTGGGCGCGCAAGTGCTGGCGAACTTTACCGGCACACCCGGTGCAAACGGGGCGAACTTGCTAACGTCCTGCCTCGGCGTGTCAAACGTCGGCACGGTCAGCCCGGCGGATGCGGACAACACGGACGACAGCGGCGTCTGCGGCGGTGGCCCTGACCAGCTGTTCCAGGACTGCAGCGACTTGGGCCTCTAGTTTGGCGCGAAATAGCAGGGACTGAGGGAAGTCAATGGAGGCGCCTGCCGCCCGCGTTGGGCGGGGGCAGGCGAGTGGATGACCCGATGATGTGTTGTACTTCGGGGAATGGGCGCAAGATTGTTTTAAATTTGTCTTGCGTTTTGAAACGTAGTTCGGGCAGTATGCGCTGTCCCCAGGAGGGGTGGCGTGGGAAAAAATTATTGATGTAAAGGGGTGCTTTATGAGGATGGCAAAATTTACAGTCTTGTTCGTGTCTCTCGCGGTCGGCCTGATCACCACAGCTACAACGAATGCTCAGTTTGGTCCGATCACTTTCAGCAGCGATGCGGATTACAATAATAACAATCCACCGACCAGTGGTTTGTTCAGAGACCTCGGACCATTGGATGTCCAACAGGATATCAATCGCGGTTTGGATTTGGGAGGCACAGGCCATACCGCACTGAATTTTACGACGCACGGTAATGGGACTTCCGCCGGAACGAATTCGGTAACTTTGTATGACACGGATCCGACTACGCCAGCGCCCAATAACATCTTTTCGGGCAGCTTCACTCTGAGTGGCGACATCCTGTTCAAGGAATTCGCTAATTCCAAGGCGGGCGGATTTGTGTTTTTCTACAACGAGGGAAACTTGGGGACTAATGGCTTGGCCGTCACGCTTTGGGACGCGGGGGGCACGGATCAGGACAAGGTTCAGATTGAGGGATTTCATGGCGGGTCTTCTCCGATGACTGATGCCATCAAGACAAACTCCCTCCCTGGCACCATCGGTGAATCACAATGGTACCGGCTTACGCTCGACATTCATGTCAACGGCGGCACATTTGATCTCACCGCGAAGGTTTTCGGCCACGCGACCACGACCGATCCCGGCAGCGCACTCGGCGCTCAGATTGGCAGCACTTTGCTATATACGAACACCTTTGCCGCGCTCAATCTATCCAGTTCGGGCGAAATCGGCCTGACCATGCGCGCGATCAACATGGATGCCCCAAACACAAACATGGTCAGCATCACCAACTTCTCGGAAGTGCCCGAGCCGACGACTTTCTCCATGCTCGGCCTGGTTTTGGGTTTGGGTGGACTACTGACTGCTATCGCTTCCCGCCGCAAGCGGACCTAGCACGGCCGCCGTCCGGGAAAACAGGGAAGACGTTGGGCGATTATGGCGACGATGAGTTGTCGAGAGTTGCTTCTAGTCTGCGTGTTCCTCGCTTTCGGGATTTTCGCTCGCGCCGAGAACTTCACCACCAATATCATCAACGGCACGTCGTTGGATACGGGCGATGATTACATCGTCGGCGACAGCGGGTTGCTGAATTACTTCGAAATCAACAGCGGCGGCGCGCAGACCAACCTCGATGGCATCATCGGGAGCCAGTCCACGGCCAACCGGAACACCGCCGTCATCACGGACCCCAACTCGCTCTGGTTCAACGAGGGTGATCTCTACGTAGGCAGCACCGGCTCCGTCAGCCAACTCACCATCAAGAACGGCGCACACGCGATCAATGCCAGAGGGCTTGTGGGGAGCGATGTTGCCTCGCTGAGCAACAAAGTCGTGGTCACAGGCACCAACTCGCTGTGGTCGAATACGCAGACGCTCAGCGTCGGTGCCGATGGTTCGTTCAACCAACTCATCATCACCAACGGCGGCCGTGTGGACAACACCTTCGCGTCCGTCGGCCTCAATGCCGACGCCATCAGCAACTCCGTCACGGTTACCGGCACCAACTCGCTTTGGAACAGCACCGGCGTGCTCCGCGTCGGCGATTCAGGCCCGGGCAGCCGGCTCACGATCGACAACGGCGGGCGCGTCAACAACACGGACGGCCAGATCGGGCGCCTGTCCACAAGTACGAACAACATCGTGCTGATTACCGGCACGAATTCGTTCTGGAGCAACTCTGGCTCGCTTATCGTTGGAATCTCCGGTGGGGGAAACTCCGTGACGATTCAGGATGGCGGCATGGTCAGCAATATTGTCGGACACCTCGGGTTCAATTCCTCCGGCGGCACCAACACGGTGCTCGTGACGGGCACGAACACGGTGTGGTTTAACCGGGACAAAGTGGTCGTCGGCAATAACGGCGGAGGCAATCAACTCACCATCTCGAACAGCGCCTGGGTGCGCGCCACAAACGTGGTCGTCGGAGCGGGGTCGGCCGGCAATCGCTTGGATGTTACCGGTGGGTATCTCCTCGTCAGCAATTCCTCCAGCAAAGCGACCCTCAGCATTCTTGGCGGAACCATGACGCTGAATGCCGGCACGGTGACGGTTGATCAACTCGTTGTGACCAATATCACCCTCGGCCCGGTGATCAGAACGAACGCATTCGTCCACAAGGGCGGCGTTCTCAACACCAGAGCCTCCGTTGTCACTAATGGTTTGCCCTTCGTAGTCGGCGACGGCACAAACTCCGCGACCCTGAACCCGCTGAGCGGCACCCACACCTTTGCCAACGGGCTGACCATCTCCAGCAACGCATATCTCACAGGCACCGGCACCATCAGCGCGAGCACAACCAACGCAGGAACCATCAGCCCCGGCAGCTCAGCGGGCAAACTGACCATCAGCGGGAACCTGACGCTGCAACCCAGTTCGGTGCTTAATCTGGAACTCGGCGGCTACGTTCAAGGCTCTCAATACGATGTCATCGCGGTGAGCAATGCCGCCGCGTTCGCCGGCAAACTGATCGTGAATGTTATCAACGGGTTTCAGACCACCGTCACCAACGGCGCCAGCTTCACAGTGTTGACCGCCAGCTCCATCAGCGGCGCCTTCGGCAACGCCGCCAGCGGCGCGCGCCTGATCACCGCCGACGGTTTCGGTGACGTACTCGTCACGTACAGCGGTGCGAATCTTGTCCTCAGCGACTATCGCGACAATCGGGACAACGACGGCGACAGCATACCGAATTGGTGGGAGCAACTGTACTTCGGGAGCCCCACCGCCGCGGATCCAAACGCCGACACCGATGGCGACGGAATGAGCAATCTGCAGGAGTTCCTCGCCGGCACGAGCCCGCTCAGTGCTGCCTCTGCTCTGCGTATCACGAGTATCGCCGCTGATGCCAGCCATCACACAACGCTCGTCTGGCAATCCATCGGCGGCAGGCGTTACCGCGTCCAGTACAGCGACGGTGACGGCGCGGGCGGTTATAACGGAGTGTTCACGGACATTGTACGCTCCGCCGCGGTCGAAATCGACCCCGCGGCAGTGGGCGCGTCGTCGTCTATGAGCTTCACCGACGATTTTACACTCACGGGCGGCGCGCCGCCTCACGGCATGCGCTATTTCCGCATCAAAGTGGTGCAGTGACCAGAGAGAAAAGCCTTGTGTTATAAGGCCTGAACGGTCATGATGGTCGTGTTGGGTTAGGCTTGGATGTTGTGGGAGTCCGCGGAGAGCCAGGGGTCGACGAACGTGGCGAGGAAATTATTTTCATATCGGCATGGCCGGCGTGTGCCGTTATCCGGGAATGAGGGAAGACAGGAGTGTTCAACTTTGGTGAGGCTTGCGTTCGCATACCGCCGCGTCGGGTTGTTCGGCTTGCTGACTCTCAGCCTGCTCGTCTGTCTCAGCGTCAGCCACGCCGCGAGCGTGACGTGGACGAACACCGCTGCCTCAGGCAGTTTTCAAACTGCCAACGTCTGGAAGCCCAGTACCGTGCCGGGCGGCGACGATGACTCCAGCTTCACGAACATCCAGACCTACCGCATCGACTTCAGCTCCAGCGCTCTAAACTCCAAGGCGATCGTCGCGGCTTTGGGCAACAGCACGATCACGCTTAACATCGGCTCGGCCAACACGTGGACGCTCACCAACAGCTTCAGGATCGCAACCAACTCGAACTCCGGCGCCAACGGTGCCACCGTCATCCTGACCAACGGCACATTGGCGGTGACCAACTCCGCCGGCACGGGTCTGTTGAACATCGGTGAGACAGGCACGGGCACGTTCATACTGAACGGCGGAACCCTGATTATGGATAAGCTGCTGGCGACAAATACTGGCAGCAAGTCCACGCTGACTCTGACCAAGGGGACGCTGACGACGCTCAATGGGTCTTCGATCAGCAACAACGTAGACTTCCTCATCGGCGGCTCCGGGGCCGGCGACCAGTTGACATGGAACATCTCTGGCGGGACGAATCGAATGTTGCTCGGTGCACATGACACCATCATCGGCAACGCCAATACTGCGCATGGCGACGTGATCACGGTGTCTGGCAATCTGACGGTCTGGAGCAACAGCCAGAACCTTATCGTTGGCAATCTCGGCTACTCAAACAACCTGACGATTAGCGGCGGCGCTCTCGTTATTGGCTCGGCTGGCCAGATTGGCGGTGGTGGCAGCGGCAACGAGGGCAACAGCAACACGGTCATCGTCACGGGAGGCGGGTCGGTTTGGACGAACAGCAGCACATTGAAGGTCGGCGGCACCAGAGGCTACAATAATGTGCTCACAATCACGTCGGGCGGGGCGGTGTTCAATACCGATTCCTTCATCGGCAACGGTGGCGGCATCGGGCTGAGCAGCTCGAATCAAGTGTTTGTGACAGGTAGTGACTCCCGATGGGTGAACTCCGGCACGCTTTCTATCGGCAATTCGGCGGGCGGCCGAGACAACATGTTAATTGTTACCAACGCTGGGTTGGTCACAAGCTTCTACGGTATCATTGGCAACAACGCTGACCCCGGGAACCGGGCGATCGTGACAAGTAACGGTACGTGGAATATCACGACGACTCTCGAAATCGGCAGCGGCAATGGCAACAACAACTTCCTCACAATCGCTGACCTCGGCACCGTGCGCGCCACCAACGTCCTCATCGGACCGAGCAGCGGCAGCAGCGGCAACCACATCGACATCTCCGGCGGCAGCCTCATCGTTACCAACTCCAGCGCCAAAGGCTACCTCTACGTCCAGCGCGGCTATGTGAACCTCAGCAGCGGCACCCTGACCGCCGACAAGCTGGATTTGACCTTCGGTTCGAGCGGCACCTTTTCGTTCGGTGGCGGCAATCTGAATGTCGCCGGTACTTTCGTCACCAACACGTTCGCCTTTGTCATCGGCGACGGCGCCGGCAACACAGCGACGTTGAACTTCCTCGGCGGCACGCACAATTTCAACAACGGGATCACGAACCGCAGCGACGGGTTTATCACCGGCGGTGGTGTTGTTCAAAGTCCGCTCCAGGTAGTCAACCTCGGCAGCATCATCGCCACCAGCGCCACCACCGAGCTGCGATTCACCAACACAACCACCGTCGGCAATCCGGGCACGCTCGGCGCGGCAACGGGTGGCACGTTGACGTTCGGAGCCGTTGGCGGCAGCGCGCTGGTCACCAACTTCGGCACCATCTCGATGTCCGGGGGAACGTTCCGTACCGGCACCCTGACCAACCTCGCGAATGGTGCCGTCACCGGCTTCGGCACCTTCAGCAACAACGTCGTCAATCTCGGCTCGATCAAGGCCACCAACGGCACGCTCGTCATGACGATCGGCTTGACCAACGCCACGACGGGAAACATCAACATTGCGTCGGACGGCACTCTCTCGGTTACGCCGGCGTGGGTCAACGCCGGCACCATCACCAACAACGGTGGCCGCGTTGCCGGCGGCACTGTTACCAATCTCGCGACGGGCGTGATCCGTGGCTCGGGCACGATCCTGTCAAGCGTCGTCAACCAGGGCGGACTCAGCGCGACCAACGGTGAGTTGACCCTGCTCAACAACGTGAGCGGTTCTGGCGCGTACGGTGCCGTGGCAGGCGCGTCGGCGGCCACGCTGACGTTCGCCGGCGGCGGCTCGATCAGCGCGCTGTTGAATACCGGTGCCACCATCCGGGTGACCAGCATCCTAACGAACACGACCGTGTTTGCCAATCAAGGCACGCTGACGCTTGCCGGCGGCACGTACCACAGCGCCGCCGACCTCAGTAATGCCAGCACCAGCGTCATTATCGGCTCCGGCACGCTCAGCACGCGCTTGGTCAACCAGGGCTATCTCACCGCGACCAATGGAACGCTGTTGCTGCTCAACGCACCGGTCCAGACGGGGACGATCACTGTGGCCAGCGATGGCACGCTCTCGGTCACACCGGCCTGGGCCAACAGCGGCACCTTGCTGGTCATGGGCGGCACGGTGCAGGGAGGCAACCTGACCAACACCGTCTCCGGCACGATCCGCAACGCGGGCACAATCACCTCGGTGCTGATCAACTTCGGCGATCTCCAGGCGATCGGTGGCAGCGGGCTGAACATTGGCGGCACGACCAACGTTATCGGCTCGACGATTCTGATCAGCAACAGCACCATCAACGCCAGCGGCCTGCTGCGTAACGCCGGCAACGTTGTACTGTTCAACAGCTCAGGCACGTTGCAGGCGGGCGCGCTCAACACGGGCTCGATCATCGTGTCCAACAGCGCCGGAGGACCCACCACTCACCTCGACGTCTCCGGCTCGTTCGTCAATGACAGCACACTGAACTTCATCCACAGCGTCGCCACCTTCCACAGCTTTGTCGCCAACTCCGGCACATGGATCACTGACCCGACGACAAACGTTTACGAAAGTGCATTCACCAACGCCACCAGCGGTGTGATCTCCATGGCGGCGGGCGACGTGTACATCTTCCGCACGAACACGACCGGCGGCACGACCGTCGGCAGTTTCGTGGACATTAGCACCAACAACGTCGCCAACGACAAGCTGGCCGGCAAGTTCCTGTTCGAGAACACGACGTTGGCGCTAACACAAAATTTCTACGCCGCCGGGCACGATTTGAATCAAGCGGCTGCAATCACACCGACCAACCAGATTACCGTGGCCACACTCAGCCCATTGCCGGCGGGTTACTTCACAAATTTTTCGCTGGGCACGCTGGAGATCGCCAACTTCACCACCGTACGCGTCTGGGACGCCTTCATCACCGGCGGCCCGGGCACGAATGACAATCTGCGCGCCGCGCTCTACGTCACCAACCTGCTGATGGGGGCGAATTCCTTCCTGATCATTTCGAGCAACGTGTCAGTCTATTTCGTGACCTCGAACAACTGGAGCGCAGCCAACTTCACCCTGCTCGGCGGTCCCGTGCTGGCCAATCAGGGCCAACTGCATCAATTCGTGTTGCCAGCAGCCGTCCCCGAGCCCAGCGTCTTGCTGCTGTGGCTCAGCGGCCTCGCCACGGTGTACGCGGCGCGCCGTCGCAACAAGACGAACAACAAGCGCAGATAAAACATCTCAAGTCCTCCTCTCCACGACGAGAACCCCCCACCGTCTCTACCGCCCTCGCCCGTGACGACCACGTGTCCGGCTGGGGGCGTCATTTGAAGGCCAGCCTCGGAAACGGCTCACGCCAGCGCCTAAAGGTCAGTTACGGCTCAGAGCTTGAACCATTGGCCGTAGCGCGGGGATGCCCGACCGCTTGAAACCGGCCGTGGACGCCACAAAAAATGGGCTTGTGGCGATTTTCGCACTTGACAAGTGCCCGACCACTTCCTATAAAACGCGCGGAGAAGTGAAAGAAGCGAGCGTCGGGGAGAGCGTTCACTTTTTCGCCTTCCCTCCACTGAAAGCGATGCGGGTTGGGCGCTAGCTTCACAGGCGGGTCTGGTAGACGATTCGAGGCTACGAGGAGGAATTCCACGGACGCTCCCGCCATGCTTATTGCCGGCCCTTGCCCCACGGTGTCTCGGTTCGCGCCATCAGTTGCGTCGCTCGCACCCCCACACGACTGAAACAGAAAGGATAAGTGCCATGAAGTCCAGAGGAATTCGGAAGGTTTGGATCGGAGTTGTTCTCGGGATTTTCACTTCTTCCGCATGGGTGGGCGCGAATAACGAACCCGGCGGTACCCCCAATGCTACCCCGATTGCCAGCCAGCCGACTTCGCTTGGTGGCTATCAGGTGTCCCAAGAGAAGAACGGACTACCTTCTCGTCTAAGTGCGAAGGTTTTGGAAGCCGCCCCCGGGGCGAATGTATTACTCAGTATGGGTAATAATGAACCGACAATTGCGATGGATCCCAACAACCCCCAGCACATCGCCGTCGCCACGTATTTGGGTATCCGGGTGTCCACCGATGGGGGGCTGACATTCCAGCCTCGAGTGAACATTGCGCCACCTGCGGGCTATTCGACTACGCAAGGAGGAGATTCTTCGCTCGGTTATGACAGTCAGGGCCGCCTGTTCTGGACGTTCTTGCTCCTCAATACCAGCGTTGGAGGGTTCGATGTTTTCGTTGCGCAATGCAACCCAACCACGGGCGCAGTTCTGGCCGGCTACCCCGTCAACGTGACATCCGCCGCAGGTGTCATTAATGACAATGGTGTTACTCATTCCCACGACAAAGACTGGCTCGCCGTGGACAGCTTTGCCGCCAGCCCGTTCCGAGACCGCCTGTATGTTGTGTGGACAGATTTTCAGCCCGGAGGCTCGACGATCCTGACTTCTTTTTCAACGGATCAGGGCGCGACTTGGAGCGCAGCCACTACGCTTTCCGTAAGTGCTGAAGGATTCGTCTGGCCCTCTCAAAACACCGTCGCTCCCAACGGCGATGTGTATGCGGCCTATCACTCGCAGACCGGTTATACGGGAACTTGTGGATCGGGGGGAACGGGATGTAATCCGGATGGAACCTCCGGCAGAATCTACGTTCTTCGTTCAACAAACGGAGGCACGTCCTACCCGCAGAAGAAAACGGCGTTTGCGGCCGGTGCGGCCGATATCACTTTCAACGTGCAAAGTGGGCCCCGAACCATCCCCAACGCGATATTCTGGCTCCAAGGGAGCGTCCAGCCGCGAATATTGGCCGATCCGCTCACCGCCGGGCGTATTTATGTCATTGCCAACGATCAGCCAAACTCTACGGATTTTGCCGATGTAGATATTGTAATTTCGACCGACAACGGGAACAACTGGAGCGCGCCAGCCCACGTCGATAGCGGGGCCGCTGGAACCTTTCAAGTGATGCCTTCTGCTGCGATCGATCCGATCACAGGTTGCATCGTCGTCACCTATTACGATAACCGCAACAATGCCAAGAATGCGGCTGGCAATTTCCTGCTCGACGTCTTTGCCACCCGCAGTTCAGACGGGGGGGTCACCTTCAGCCCCGACTTTCAGATCAATACTTCGTCCTTTGATCCAGACCTCAATGCGTCGTGCCGATATGGCCCTTCTTCGGGCTGCGGGACTGTTGACACGAATACGACGTTGAGGATTGGAGAATACAACGGCGTGGCGATCGGCGGCGGTCCGGCCTTCACGGTGTGGACAGGCAACGACGGGAGTGGTAACCAAGATACAGTCATCGACAGCTTTGCGGGGTGTTGCACCTTGACCTGCCCTTCGGACGTCAGCCAGCCGAATGACCCGAGTGTGTGTGGCGCCATCGTCAACTATCCTACTCCGACCACATCCGGTAGCTGCGGAACCGTGACATCCACACCGGCTTCTGGCTCATTTTTCCCTGTAGGCACCACAATCGTGACTGTCACCACAGCCGACGGGCCTAGCTGTTCGTTCAACGTAACGGTCAACGATACTGAGCTGCCGGTAGTCACCTGCTCGGGTGACATTGTCACCACCACCGACCCCGGCAAATGCACCGCGGCGGTTAGTTTCACGTCCGTGGTCACTGACAACTGCCCCGGGGCGACCGTGGTGTGCACGCCTCCATCGGGCACGGACTTTCCGATCGGCACGACCACCGTGACCTGCATCGCGACGGACGCCGCAGGCAACACCGACAGTTGCAGTTTCGAGGTGACCGTGGCCACCTGCAGCACCAATCCGCCGGTCGTCGTCACACAAAATGTCACCGTGGACTTCAACACCAGCCCGCCCACGTATACCGGCGATCCCACGCTTCAACCGTATGTCTTTGCCGACGCGAGCGGGCCGACGCCTGATACATGGAAGGTGATCATCAATACGGACCGACGCGAACTTATCGTCTCCGGCGGCGTGACCATCACCACGGTTCCCGTGCCGGCCAGGGGCAACAACCGACGCGCCCCCGGTATTGAGATCCATGCGTGCGAACTTGAGGTGCAAGTGGGCGCCGCGATCGCAGCGGGCTCTGTCAACCGGCAAGCGGGCGACATCAGCCTCGATGTGTTGGGCGACGTCGTGGTCAACGGCACAGTCTACAACTCTGTCAGTGGCACCCTCGGACGGCCCGGCGCGATCCGCATTAGCTCACTCTGCCAGAACATCGCGGCTGGGCCGACGTCCAAGATCGTCACCTACGGCCAAGACGATGGCGGCAGCGACATTAACCTCGCGACGTGTGGGGTGGGCGATGTCTCAATCAATGGACTGGTGGACGCCAGCTACAAAGCCAAGTCAGCTTCCACCATCAGGATCTCCGCTTTCGGCGGCTCGGTATTCATCGACGGCAGGACCGACTTGGGTCAGGAAGTGGTAGCTGGCACTCGCAGGACGGTCAGCAGTGGTGTCAGCGTACGGTCGCGGCGCGATCCGCTCCCCGGCACGATCCAGTTGCAGGCGCTCGACAACATCGAAGTGATTGGCAGCCGGCTGCTCAGCAAGAATTACCCCAACTACGGCGCGGTGGCGATCAAGACCTCCTCAAACAGCTCGAAGGGCGGCTTGATCGATGCCCGCGCCATCAACGGCGACATCATCGCGATCGACCGCGCTTTTGACGATGAGAACCGCTTCAACCAAGGTGCCGTGATCAACCTGCAGGCCGGCAACGACATCAACCTGACCGTGTCCAGCAGCATTAATGATGGTGCCAAGGACAACGCCAAGGCGGTGGTCAGCACCCAAGGCGGCGACACGGGCAGGGGCGGCACCAACATGCTGCGGGCGTTCAACGACATCATCACCATCGGCCTCAGAGCGCAGGTGCTGGCCAACTTCGCGGGCCGACCCGGCGCTAACGGCGCAAACCTGCTGACCGGCTGCAACGGCGTATTCAACAGTGGCACAGTGGCTCCGCCTGCGACGATCAACGGCGCGTGCGGCGGCGCGCCCGACCCACTGTTCCTGGATTGCAGCGACTTGGGATTCTAAGTGCGGGTTTTTCACGGAACCTAGAGCCGTGCGGTCAAGAAACTCGTCTCACTCCGAAGACGACGGAATGAATGGATGCCAGAATAGCGGGCTCTGTTGGTTGAGATTCCGGGGAACTTGACGTCGGCAAGGCTAGGCAGATGACGATACAACGACCGGAAAAAGGTCGGCGGACACCAAGTCTTCAACTTCGTCAGGCGGCTTGGCAACTGGGTGATCTGTGACACGGCAGACGGTGCAGGTCGGACCGCGGACGAGCAGAACGAAGGCGGGCCGCAATGGCCATATTGAACAGCGGAGTGTTCTTTGCTAGGAGTCGTCTATGCCGCCTTCAACAAGGAGCCTGACTTGCCACGCATCACACACGTGCCCCACTGGAGGTTGACTATCGCAACCGCTCCCGTCTTGATCGGTGGCATTCTGATCTTGGAGCTGCTTTCTTCCCCCTTGAGTTCATCCGTGCTGGCCGGCAACACAAACACCAGCACGAGCGACCGAACCTCACCCCCGCAGAACCCTGCGACAGCAGACACTAATCAGCCGACGATGGAGGTGGCGCAATCGGTCATGGTCACCGTCGAACTGGATTTTGGCTCCCACTCCCCCAGCATTGCGGACGCGCTGCGTGAGATCGAACGGCACTATCAACCTGACGACGGCGTCGGCGGGACGTTCTCCATTCTCGAAGCCTACGGTGAGCCGACGACGGACGGGAAGCTGCATATCTCAATGCACATCAGCAGCGAGAAACCGGGGCTCGCAGCTCTTGTTTTCCGACGGACGGGCGCTTCTCTCTGGAAAACCAGGATTGTGGCGGCGACGCATCCGCCATCCTCTTCGTTCGCCGGCAAGGATCTGTCGATCATGGTTGACGATGGACACGGTAAGCCCCATCTGCTCGACGGCTCGAAAAACCCGACCTCGATCCTAGATGCCATTGTGCGTGATTTAGAAGTGCCTTTGCGCGATTTCTGGCCGGACGGCGAAGAACGAGAAGTGTCGTTCTTCCATAGCGCATGCGGATGCCCCGTGAAGGTCAGAATGCGAAGACAGGGCGAGAAGACTGTCCGCACAAAGGAACAGCCCGTGATTTTCCCGGATGACCCCGCAGTAGCGGCCACCATCGGCCGCCTGATGGGGTGGTAAACTTGATTGGTTGAACTTCGCGGTTTATCTCCTTCAAACATGTCATTGAGGCCATCGTTGTCGTACACGACCGGATTGGTGTGGTCATACGGAAAGGCGATGACCCAAAACTTCGCCGCCTACGACAGCGGTCCCGGCATCGGCAACCGCACCACCGGCGGGCTGAGAGTGGTGCCGTAGTTCCCGATTGTCCAAAGCGGCGACTTCGCACAATTCATTCTTGCGCGTGCGCCTCGTGCAGGCAATTGGAGATAGCTCGGCCACGCGCTCCTTCGATCAATCCTTTCCCGCCGCTAGGTCAAGAAAGGCTTGCGTTTCAGCGGAGGTTTTGCTCTAGTTGCCCCGCACCCCGACTGAGAGGAGCGAGTCATGGACGCGCGCATTTCGCCATCTTCGACGCGCCACATATTGGCGCGCCTTCTTGCCGTAATTGCCCTCCTGATACCGTTGACCCTGTTTCAAAGCGTCGGTGTGAACGCCGCCACGATCCGCGTGCCACTGGATCAACCCACCATCCAAGCGGGCATCAACGCCGCGGCAAATGGTGACACCGTTTTGGTCGCGCCCGGCACGTATGTGCAGACCATCAACTTCATCGGCAAGGCCATCACCGTCCAAAGCGAAGCGGGTCCCGCCTCCACCATCATCGACGGCAACAGGGCCGGAACCGTCGTTACCTTCGGGTCGGGAGAAGGTCGAAGCTCGGTACTCCAAGGGTTCACAGTGAGAAACGGCAGCGCCACCTTTGGCGCCGGTATGACAATGGGGGCTGCATCTCCCACGATTGTCGGAAACATCTTCTCAAATAACCTGCAAAGCGCCGGGGGCTACGGCGCCGCCATCGGCGGAAACGTTTCTTCGCCCCTAATCGCGGGAAACAGCTTTGTCCTAAACTCCTGCGACGACCAGTTTCTGTCAGGCGTGATCAGCTTTATCAATGGGTCTTCGCCCGTGATCGTAAACAACATCATCGTGAACAACCCATGCCGGGGGATCAACATGACCCTTCCCGAGGGAAACACGCCGGTCGTTATCAACAACACGATCGTTGGGAATCGCGTTGGCGTGCGTGTTGATGCCAGAGTTCCCACGGGACTGCAGACTTATGAGAACAACATCCTCGTGAACAACAACACCGGACTACAGGTCGACTTCGGAGCGGCGGGCCGGTATCCCACATGGAAATACAACTTGGTCTTTGCGAACGGAACTGACTATTCGGGAATCCCAAACCAGACGGGCATAACCGGGAACATCTCGGCCGATCCGCAGTTTGTTGACCCGTCTCACAATGACTACCACCTCCAAACGACCTCGCCAAGCATTGACGCCGGTACCAACGGGATCACCGTACTTCCCTCAACAGACTTCGACGGCCATCCCCGCATCGTTGACGGAAACAGTGATGGTGTGCCCGTCATCGACCAGGGCGCTTACGAACTCGCGCCGTCGCAGGGTTGTGCAACTGTTCCGGCTGCAGCGTCTGGTGGCGTTTCGTTTGGGAACGTCGTGGCCGGTCAGACATACAGTTATCAAGCGTCTGGTGAAGCGCATTTCAACTTCGGCGTCTGCGAAGCTGATCCCGACGGGAATCTGACGATCAATGGGCAGGCCACCAACACATGTCTGGCGATCCAGGGCGACAGCACGTTTACCTGTCCGGGGTTGCAGGGGTTTTCGCTGGTGGGGAAGGTCAATGGGGCGTGCATCCAGCTCGGCAGCGGCGGCACGTTTGTGGCTCCATCT
>JBGQCJ010000008.1:0-60945 GCA_041495285.1 Verrucomicrobiia bacterium | reverse complement strand
TGCTGAATCCGCTCGGTGTGCCCAGCCGCATGAACGTCGGCCAGGTCTTGGAGACACACCTCGGCGTGGCCGCCAAGGCGCTCGGTCTGAAGATTGCCTCGCCGGTGTTCGACGGTGTCACCGAAAAGGAAATCGGTGAGATGCTCCGCGAGGCCCGGAAAGTCGAAGGTTTCTCGTGGGCGACAGAGCGCGGCAAGGTGCGGCTCTACGATGGCCGATCCGGTGAGTCGTTCGACCAGGAAGTCGTCGTTGGCTACATATATATGATGAAGCTGGGCCACCTCGTGGCGGACAAGATTCACGCGCGAGCGGTTGGCCCGTACTCGCTGGTCACCCAGCAACCGCTCGGCGGCAAGGCGCAGTATGGCGGCCAGCGCTTCGGCGAAATGGAAGTCTGGGCCATGGAAGCTTACGGCGCGGCGTACGCGTTGCAGGAATTGCTGACCGTCAAGTCCGACGACGTGCAGGGCCGGACGGCCATTTACGAGTCCATCGTGAAAGGCGACAACAGCCTGGAAGCCGGCACACCGGAGTCGTTCAACGTTTTGATGAAGGAAATGCAAAGTCTCTGTCTCGACGTTCGCGTCGGGAAGAACGGAGGCAACAAGTAATTATGAGCACTGCCACCAAAGCTCCCCCCACAACCACCTCCGCCGCTGCCGCCACCGCGGCCGCGCGCGCCGTGCTTGGGTTGGAAAAAGCGGACGTTTTCGATTTCGTCAGCATCGGCGTGGCCTCGCCGGAAACGATTCGCTCGTGGTCGCACGGCGAAGTGAAGAATCCCGAGACGATCAATTACCGGACATTCAAACCTGAGAAGGGCGGGTTGTTCTGCGAGCGCATCTTCGGGCCGGTACGGGACTGGGAATGCAATTGCGGCAAGTACAAACGCATCAAGCATCGCGGCGTGATCTGCGACCGTTGTGGTGTGGAAGTGACGCTGGCGCGCGTGCGTCGCGAACGCATGGGCCACATCGAACTGGCGGTGCCGGTCAGCCACATCTGGTTTTTCAAGTGCATGCCGTCGCGCATGGGCCTGGTCGTTGACATGAGCGCGCGCGACCTCGAACGCGTCGTTTACTACGAAGATTACATTGTCATCGACCCGGGCAAGACGCCGCTGAAAGAGAAGCAGCTGCTCACCGAAATGGAGTACCGCGAAGCACGCGAACAATACGGCGACGGGTTCGCCGCCAAGATGGGCGCCGAGGCGGTCAAGGAGTTGTTGGAAAAGGTGGACCTGCGCAAACTCGGTCACGAACTGGAGCACCAGCTTGACACGACCAAGAGCAAGCAGATCAAGAAGAAGGTCGCCAAGCGCCTGAAGCTCGTGAAGGGCTTTATCAGCGCAAAGATGCGGCCCGAGTGGATGATTCTCGAAGTGTTACCGGTGATTCCGCCGGACCTGCGCCCGCTCGTGCCGTTGGAAGGCGGCCGGTTTGCGACCAGCGACCTGAACGATTTGTACCGGCGCGTCATCAACCGCAACAACCGATTGAAGAACCTGCTGCAGCTCAAAACGCCCGACGTCATCATCCGCAACGAGAAACGCATGTTGCAGGAAGCCGTGGACGCGCTGTTTGACAACGGCCGGCACGGGCGTCCCGTCACCGGCGCCGGCAGCCGGTCGCTCAAATCGCTCGCCGACATGCTCAAGGGCAAGCAAGGCCGGTTCCGCCAGAATTTGCTCGGCAAACGCGTGGATTACTCGGGCCGGTCGGTCATCGTCATCGGACCGGAACTGAAGCTGCACCAATGCGGTCTGCCCAAGAAGATGGCGCTCGTGTTGTTCGAGCCGTTCATCATTCGCCGACTCAAGGAGATGGGTCTGGTCCACACCGTGCGTTCCGCCAAGAAGATGATCGAGCGACAGGCACCAGAGTTGTGGGACATTCTGGAAGAAGTCACGAAAGGACACGCCGTTCTCCTCAACCGCGCCCCGACGCTGCACCGGCTCTCCATTCAGGCGTTCGAGCCGCAACTGATCGAAGGTGACGCGATTCGCATCCATCCGCTGGTCTGCACCGCGTACAACGCAGACTTCGACGGCGACCAGATGGCCGTGCACGTGCCGCTGTCCATCGAAGCACAGATGGAGGCGCGGCTGCTAATGCTGGCGTCCAACAACATCTTTTCGCCATCCTCCGGCAAACCGATCACCACGCCGACGCAGGACATCGCGCTCGGAGTTTATTATCTCACGCACGGCGGACGGGAAGAACGCGGCAAAGAAAGGACGACGCTCAAGCTGTTCGGCGACGCGCAGGAAGTGTTCTTCGTGCGCGACGAGGGTGACGTGAAGATTCACGAACGCATTCGTCTGAAGAATCCCGACTACGGCCGGGAAACCGTTTACGGCGACGCCGTGTCGAAGATCTTGGAGACGACGGTCGGCCGCGTGATCTTCAACGAGATCTGGCCGTTGGAGCTTGGGTTCATCAACCGGTCCATCGACAAGTCGAAGCTGAGCGACATCATCTGGCGCTGCTACCGGACCGTCGGCCACGAGCGCACGGTCGAAGTTCTCGACAAACTCAAGGCGCTCGGCTTCGAGCACGCCACGCTGGCCGGCATCTCCATCGGCATCGAAGACATGATCGTGCCGAAGGAAAAGAACGAAGTCATCCGTGACTCGCTCAAGGACGTCGCCGAGGTGGACAAGCAGTACCGGCGGGGCATCATCACCGACGGCGAGCGTTACAACAAGATCATCGACATCTGGACACACGCCACGGACAAGATTTCCAGCGTGATGTACGCCGCCATGGAACACAATCATGGCCGGCCAGAGTTGAACCCGGTCTTCATCATGGTGGACAGCAAGGCGCGCGGCTCGCGCCAGCAGATTCGCCAGCTCGCCGGTATGCGCGGATTGATGGCCAAACCGTCGGGCGAAATCATCGAGCAACCGATTCTCTCGAACTTCCGCGAAGGTCTCAGCGTGCTGGAATACTTCATCTCCACACACGGCGCGCGCAAAGGCTTGGCCGACACGGCGCTCAAGACCGCCGATTCCGGCTACCTCACGCGCAAGCTCGTGGACGTGGCGCAAGACGTCATCATTCAGGTGGAGGATTGCGGCACGGTCAACGGCATCTGGGTCAAGTCCATCTACGAGGGCGATGATGAAATTGTGAAACTGAGCGAGCGCATCATCGGGCGCATCGCCGCCGAAGACGTCGTCGATCCGATCAGCCGCAAAAAGATTCTCAAGGCAAACACCGAAGTTGATGAGGCCGCTGCCGACATGGTCGGCAAAATTGGCATTGAGCGCGTCAAGATTCGCTCCGTGCTCACGTGCGAGTCGCGTCGGGGCGTTTGCGGCATGTGTTACGGACGCAACCTCGCCACCAGCAAAACGGTCAAGCTGGGCGAAGCGGTCGGCATCATCGCCGCCCAATCCATCGGCGAACCCGGCACGCAGCTCACGATGCGCACGTTCCACATCGGCGGCACCGCGAGCCAGGTGTTCAAGCAGCCGCAGATCAAGGCCAAGAACGACGGGATCGTCCGCTATCAGGAAGTCCGCGCCGTTCAGCGCGTCGAAGGCAACTGGGTCGTGCTCAACAAGAACGGCCAGGTCGCCGTGTACAACGACGAAGGCCGGGAACTGGAGCGCTACAACCTCGTCATCGGCGCGGAACTCACCGTGGCCGACGGCGGTCGCGTCAAGAAGGGCGAGACCTTCGTGCAGTGGGACCCGTACAACGTGCCGGTCCTCTCCGAAGTCGCCGGTAACGTCAAGTTCCACGACGTCATCGAAGGCATCACGATGAAGAAGGAACTCGACGAAGCGACCGGTCTCATGGGCACCGTCGTCATCGAGCACAAGGAAGATTTGCATCCGCAGATCAACATCGTCAACGAGGTAGGGGAAGTGCTGGCGTTCTACGCGATTCCCGCCGGCGCGCACATCGTGGTCGAGGAAAGCAGCCGGATCCAAGGCGGTAGTTTATTGGCCAAGACGCCGCGCAAAGTTTCCACAACCAAGGACATCACGGGCGGTCTCCCGCGCGTTGCCGAGTTGTTCGAGGCCCGCCGGCCGAAGGACGCCGCCGCGATTGCGAAGATTGACGGCGTGGTGGACTTCGCCGGCACCGTGCGCGGCAAGCGACGGATTCTGGTGAAAGATCCCAAGACCAACGCTGAGGAAGAGCATCTGATCCCGCACGCCAAACACATCATCGTGTTTCGCGGCGACACCGTGAAAAAGGGCCAGCAGTTGACCGAAGGCCCGGTTGAGCCGCACGAAGTGTTGGACGTGTGCGGTCCGCAGGACTTGCAGGAGTATCTGGTCAACGAAGTGCAGGAGGTTTACCGGCTGCAGGGCGTCGAGATTAACGACAAGCACATCGAGATCATCGTACGCCAGATGTTGCGCAAGGTGCGCATCATTGACCCCGGCGACACGCATTTCCTGTGGGGCGATCAGATTGATAAGATTACCTTTGAAGAAGAGAACAAGCGTGTGGCTGAAGCGGGCGGCAAACCCGCCGAAGCGCAACCGGTGTTGCTGGGCATCACCAAGGCGTCGCTGGAGACCGAATCGTTCATCAGCGCCGCCTCGTTCCAGGACACGACGCGCGTGTTGACGGAAGCGGCGACGCTGGGTCGTGTGGATCACCTGCGCGGATTCAAGGAAAACGTGATCATGGGTCACCTCATTCCGGCGGGCACGGGTTATCACCGGCACCGCAATGTGAAGCTCGTACCGCTGGTCGAACCCGTGGAACAGGTGGAGCAAAAGCTAGGGGAGGAGCACGCCGAAGAAGTGGTCCCGGCCGCAAGTTAAGCGGGCGCGGGCGAGTGCTCGAAAGGGCTTGCGCCGCCCGGTAGCGTGTGATAGTTTGCGCGCTCCTTGCGCCAAGGGCGCGGAAGTCAGTGGAAGAATAATGCCGACGATTAATCAACTGGTTCGTAAAGGCCGACGGATGCTGAAGGCGAAATCGAAAGCGCCGGCGCTCGGAAAGTGTCCGCAACGACGCGGTGTGTGCCTGCAGGTGATGACCCGCACGCCGAAGAAGCCGAACTCGGCCCTGCGCAAGGTCGCCAAGGTGCGCCTGACCAACGGAATCGAGGTCATCGCCTACATCCCCGACGAGGGACATAATTTGCAGGAGCACTCGATTGTGCTGGTGCGCGGCGGACGTGTGAAGGATTTGCCCGGCGTCCGGTACCACATCGTGCGCGGCACCTTGGACGCGATGGGCGTGGACAAGCGCCGTCGCAGTCGCAGCAAGTATGGCGTGAAACGTCCGAAGGAAGGCAGTGCGCCGAAAGTGGCCGCCCCAGCGGCGGCGCCGGCCGCCTAGAAGATTTGAGTTATGCGCAGACGAAGATCAGAAAAACGAAAACGCGCGGTTGATTCCCGCTTCAGCAGCCCGTTGGTCACGCGGATGATCAATTGCATCATGCGCGGCGGCAAGAAATCCGTGGCCGAGCGCATCGTGTATGGCGCGTTCGATATCATTGTTGAAAAGGCCAAGGACAAAAAGCCGCTCGACGTGCTGCACGCGGCGATGGATAACGTGAGGCCACGCCTCGAAGTAAAATCGCGTCGCGTCGGCGGCGCGAACTATCAGGTGCCGATTGAGGTATCGTCGGACCGGCAGGAGGCGCTCGCGTTGCGCTGGATGATCGACTACGCGAAGGGACGCAAAGGCACAGCCATGATGCAGGCGCTCGCCGGCGAGATTTTGGACGCCTCCAACAATACCGGCGCCGCCGTGAAGAAGCGCGAGGACACGCACAAGATGGCGCAGGCCAATCGTGCGTTTGCCCATTACCGCTGGTAGTCCCGGAGTGCAATCACGCGGATGGATGATCGTCGCTTGGATTTTGTAAGGATTGGGAACCGTAGAAAATGGAAGCAGTACTGGAAAAGCCGAAAATGACAACGCCGGAAAAATCGCGTTCGTCGCCGGAGCGTCAGGTCACACTGGAGCGCACGCGCAACATCGGGATTTGTGCGCACATTGACGCCGGCAAGACGACCACGACCGAGCGCATCCTCTATTACACCGGCAAGGTGTATAAGATCGGCGAGGTGCACGAGGGCACCGCGACGATGGACTGGATGGAACAGGAGCAGGAACGCGGCATCACGATCACCAGCGCCGCGACGACCTGTTTCTGGCGTGAGCATCGCGTCAATATTATTGATACACCGGGCCACGTGGACTTTACCGTCGAAGTGGAGCGCAGCTTGCGCGTCCTCGACGGTGCCGTCGCCGTGTTCTGCGCGGTCGGCGGTGTTGAGCCGCAATCGGAAACTGTCTGGCGGCAGGCCAATAAATACAAAGTTCCGCGCATTGCGTTCGTCAATAAAATGGATCGTACCGGCGCCGATTTCGAAGCCGCCGTTTCCCAGATGCGCGAACGTCTCGCTGCCAATGCAGTGCCCATTCAACTGCCCATCGGCAGTGAAGCGGCCTTCAAGGGCATTGTGGATCTCGTCCAGATGAAGGCGCATATCTGGACCGGCGAAGAGCTTGGCGCGAAGTTCGATGTCGGAGACATACCGGCCGACATGGCCGAAGTGTCGAAGGTGGCCCACACGAAACTTGTTGAAGCCGTGGCCGACAAGGACGACGAGATCATGCACCTTTTCCTCGAAGGCAAAGAGATCTCGGCGACACAACTTCAAGCTGGTATTCGCCGTCTCGTGATCAAGAACGAACTCGTGCCGGTCATCTGCGGCGCGGCGTTCAAGAACAAGGGCGTGCAGCCGCTGCTCGACGCCGTGGTGGATTACCTCCCGTCGCCGGTCGACATCGTGGATGTTCAGGGCACGAATCCCGACAGCAAACAGCCCGAGACCCGCGCCGCCGATGACGACGCACCGTTTAGCGCGCTCGCTTTTAAGATTTGGACCGACCCCTACGCCGGGCGGCTGATTTTCTTCCGCACTTACTCCGGCAAGATCAGCAAAGGCCTGACGGTTTACAATCCGCGCAACAACAAGCGCGAACGCATCGGTCGCCTGCTCGAGATGCACGCCAATCACCGGCAGGAAATCGAGACCTGTTACTCCGGTGACATCGGCGCGCTCGTCGGCCTGAAGAACGTCACGACCGGCGACACGATTTGCGACGACGATCACCCGATTCTTCTCGAAACGATCACGTTCCCCGAGCCGGTCATTTCCATGGCCATCGAGCCGAACACCAAGGCCGACCGCGATAAGATGTCCACCGCCCTGCAGCGCCTTGCCGAAGAAGACCCGACCTTCCGTCTCACCAGCAATCAGGAAACCGGTCAAACCATCATCTCCGGCATGGGCGAGTTGCACCTCGATATCATCAAGGACCGGATGTTCCGCGAGTTCAACGTTGGCGCCACCGCCGGCAAGCCCCAAGTCGCTTACCGCGAGACAGTCACCAAGCCAGCCGAAGGCGAAGGCAAATTTATCCGTCAGTCCGGCGGACGCGGCCAATACGGCCACGCCTGCATCACTCTTGCCCCGGGCGAACCGGGTTCCGGCGTGGTGGTGGAGGACGAAGTCGTCGGTGGCGCGATCCCCCGGGAATTCATTGGCGCCGTCGAAGACGGCATCATTGAAGCCGCGCAGACCGGCGTGCTCGGCGGTTATCCGATGGTGGATGTCAAAGTCCAAATCGTGGACGGCACATTCCACGAAGTGGACAGCTCGGAAATCGCGTTCAAGATGGCCGGCAGCTTCGCGTTCAAGGACGCTTGTAAGAAGGCGCGCCCCATCATGCTCGAGCCGATCATGGACGTAGAAGCGATCACGCCCGAGGAACACATGGGCGACGTCGTCGGCGATCTGAACAGCCGCCGCGGCAAGATCAGCCACATCGAATCGCGCGCCAACTCAACCATCATTCACGCGCACGTGCCGCTCGCGCAAATGTTCGGGTACGCCACGGCGCTGCGTTCGTTGAGCAAGGGCCGCGCGAGTTATTCGATGGAGCCACTCAACTTTCAGAAGGTGCCGGAGAACATTTTGACGGAAATTCTGGACAAGGTCGGCGGAGCGCCGGCGCGGGCGGGACAGGAAAAGAAGAAATAAATGACCAACCAACGCATCAGAATCCGCCTCAAAGGCTACGATCACCGACTGCTCGACCAGTCGGCGCACGACATTGTTGAAACGGCCAAGCGCACCGGCGCAAAGGTGGCCGGGCCGATTCCACTGCCGACCGATATCTGGCGGCATACGGTGAACCGGTCACCGCACGCCGACAAGAAGTCGATGGAATCCTTTGAGATGCGCACACATAAACGGCTGCTCGACATCATTGACCCGACGGCAAAGACCGTGGACGAACTGAAGAAACTTAACCTGCCGGCGGGCGTGGACATTACGATCAAGATTTAGTCATGGAACTGCTCGGCAAAAAACTTGGAACAGCGCAAATCTTCGACGCGAAGGGGAACTTCATTGGCGTGACTGTTGTCGAAGCTGGCCCGTGCGCGGTGTTGCAGAAGAAGACCCCGGAGACGGACGGCTATCACGCGTTGCAACTCGGATTTGGGCAGCGCAAAAAGAGCCGGGCAACCAAGCCGCTCGTCGGCCACTGCAAGAAGGCGAACGCGGAGCCGGCAGCGTTTATCCGCGAGTATCGCACAACCGACGCAGTGCCGTTCAACGTCGGCGACAAGATTACGGTGAAGGAATTTCAACCCGGTCAGTTCGTGGATGTAATCGGCACGAGCAAAGGCAAGGGCTTTCAAGGCGTCGTGAAGCGTCACAAGTTTGCCGGCGGTGATATGACCCACGGCGCGAAGGGCTGGCACCGCCGCGGCGGCGCGATTGGTCAGCGCTTGTTTCCCGGGCGCGTCTTCCGGGGCATGCGGATGCCGGGACACATGGGACACACGAAGATCACCACACAGAATTTGAAGGTCGTGCAGGTGCGCGAGGCGGAGAATTTGTTGTTGATCGAAGGATCGGTGCCGGGACCGCGCGGCTCGTTCGTCGTGATTCGTCACGCGAAGAAGAAGCAGCCGAAGGCGGCGGCGAAGGCATAGCGATGAAACTCCCGGTCATTACAACTTCCGGCAAGGCGAAAGGCGAAGTCGAGTTCGCCGACGAGCTGCTGATTAAGAATGGCAAAGGCACTCAGGCCGTCCATGACACTGTCGTCGCGTACATGGCGAACCAACGTCTCGGCACGTCAAAGGTCAAACAGATCAGCGAAGTACACGGCAGCGGCAAGAAGCCGTGGCGGCAAAAGGGTACCGGCCGTGCGCGCGCCGGTTCTTTCGCTTCGCCGTTGTGGCGTGGCGGTGGCGTGGTGTTCGGTCCGCACCCGCGTGACTATTCGATTGCCGTACCAAAGAAGGTGAAGGCACTTGCGTTCCGCAAGGCGTTGAGTGAACGCTTGCTGGCCGGCGACGTGATCGTGGTGGATGAATTCAAGCTAGCCAGTCACAAGACGAAAGAATTTACGGGATTGATGGAGAAGGTCGCGGCGGGAGCGAAGACGACGCTCTTCGTGGACGACAAGGTGGACGACAATTTGAAGCTGGCATCCCGGAACGTGCCTGATGTTCAGGTCGAACAGGCCGATTCGGTGAATGTTTACGAACTGCTGCGCTTCGAGAAGATCGTGGCGAGCAAGGCGGCGTTGGAGAAACTGTAAACCCGGGCGGCAAGATCATGAAGGACGCGTACGCGGTAGTTAAGACTGTTCGCGTGACGGAAAAGGGCGCGATGCAGGGCGAAAAGCTGAATCAGTATCAGCTTGTTGTGGATAAGACCGCGAACAAGTTGGACATCAAGCGCGCCGTTGAACAGATCTTCAAGGTGAACGTGCTGGGCGTGCGGACGATGCATGTGCGTGGCAAGGCGCGCCGGCAACGCACCGCGCAGTTCGGGCGGACGCCGAACTGGAAAAAGGCGGTCGTCACGCTGAAGGCGGGCGACAAGATCGAACTGGCATAGGATTTATGGGCCTCAAAACTTTCAGACCATTGACGCCGTCACTGCGCGGGACAGTGCTATCGGATTTCTCCGAACTCACGAAGCACACGCCGGAGAAGTCGCTGACGCGCGCCAAACGCCGGACGGGTGGCCGTAACGCCCACGGTCGCATGACCTCGCGCGGCATCGGCGGCGGACACAAGCAGCGTTACCGGATCATTGATTTCAAACGCAACAAGATCGGCATGCCGGCCACGGTCGAAGCCATCGAGTACGACCCGAACCGTTCCGCGCGCATCGCGCTGCTCAAGTACACCGACGGCGAAAAACGCTACATCATTGCGCCGATGGGACTCGAAGTTGGTGCGAAGGTGATGAGCGGTCCTGACGCCGAGTTGGCGACGGGCAACGCGCTGCCCTTAAAAAAGATTCTACCCGGTATGCCGATTCACAATATCGAGTTGCACCGGGGCAAAGGCGGTCAGCTTTGCCGGAGCGCAGCGATGGCGGCGCAAATTACCGCGGCGGAAGGCGAGTACGTCACCGTGAAGTTGCCCTCGGGCGAAGTGCGGCTGATTCACGCCGATTGCTACGCCACGATCGGCCAAGTCGGTAATCCCGACCACGTGAATATTATGCTCGGCAAGGCCGGTCGGAATCGCTGGCTCGGCCGTCGCGGCATCAGTCGCGGTATGGCCCGCAACCCGGTCGATCACCCGATGGGCGGCGGCCAGGGCAAGAGCAAAGGCGGTGGCGGCTGGCATCACCCGGTATCGCCGTGGGGCAAGCTGGCCAAGGGCGGCAAGTCGCGTCGCAAGAAGAAGTATTCGAACGCATTCATCGTCGAACGAAGGAAGAAATAAATGGGACGTTCCCTGAAAAAAGGGCCGTTTGTTGACGAACACCTGATGGCCAAGGTCGAGAACATGCCGGCGGACAAGAAGCCGATCAAAACCTGGTCGCGGCGTTCGATGATCATACCGGAGTTTGTCGGACACACATTTCTGGTGCACAACGGCAAGCAACACATTGCCGTGTTCGTGACCGAGAACATGGTCGGTCACCGGCTCGGCGAGTTTTCGCCGACGCGCACCTTCCGGGCGCACGGCGCGGCCACGGAGAAAGCGGTCGCGAAGTAGGCGTCGACGGGAGTTCATCGTGCCACGATTGAGAGCACGAGCGAGAGTTTTCGGAGTTTGTTTGTTCTTTGGACTGGTGCGGATGGTGAGCGCTGAGGAAGCGCCAGCGCAACCGCCGTTGGAAGAGTTGCGGGTGCTGGTGGATAAACTCAACGCCGACAACGCGAAGCTCAAGACGGAGCTTGACCAGCGTGAAGCGGTGATCCGGTTGCTGACGGAAAATCTGGCCATCGCCCGGACCGAGAGCGAGTTGTTTCAGAAGCGATGGACCGAAGCCCAGCTCCGGGCGCAAACGCTCGGAGTCAATTTTGCCGACGCGGGCGCGACGCAGGTGCAACGGCAGTTCATCGAGAGCGTACGCTCGTTGTATCTGGCGGAGGCCGAGCGACAGCGACTTGTTGAGCAGTTGAAGCGGTTGCAGGCGGCCGTCGAAACGAACGGCGACGTCGCGGTAGAGTTGGAACGCACGAAGGCGGTGTTGGCGGCGAGTGAGCAGCCTTTGGTAGCTGGGCAACCGGCGCCGTCGACGGGAGCGAAACGAGCAGAAGTTTCATTGGCGGCGGCGCAAGTGCTCGATGTAAACCCGAAGTTGCAAGTGGCGGTGTTGAACGTCGGCTTGTTGCACGGGGCGCGCGTGGGAATGCCGTTTGTGGTGTTGCGCGGCGACCGGGTCATTGCGGAATTGAAAGTTGTGGAAGTGCGCCAGCGGATTTGCGGTGCGCTGATTGAGAAGGTAGACAAGGGAATTACGCTGAAGGCGGGAGATGCCGCGCGTGTGACGAAGAGTTGACGGAACAGAAACTTATGGAAGTCAGAGCGATAACAAAATATTCGCGGATGAGTCCGCAGAAGGTTGGCGAGGTCACGCGCCTGATTCAAGGTCTGAGCGCGTCGCGGGCGCTGGAAGTGTTGCAGTTTATCCCGCGCAAATCCGCCCGGATGATCGAGAAGACATTGAAATCGGCCATCGCGAATGCGACCAACAACAACAAGTTGACGGCGGACTCGCTGCGCGTGAAAGAAGCGGTGGCCAACGAAGGCCCGCGACTCAAGCGCTATCAGCCGAAAGCGCGCGGCAGTGCCGGGCCGATTATCAAGCGGACGAGCCACATTCAGATCGTGTTGACGGACGGACAATAACTTATGGGACAAAAAACGAATCCGGTTGGTTTTCGCATAGCGGTCACCAAGGATTGGCTGTCGAAATGGTATGCGGACAAGAAAGACTATGCGCCGTTGTTGTTGGAGGACATCAAGGTCCGCGACTTCGTGAAGAAGAAGCTGGAGACGGCCGCCGTTCCGAAGATCACCATCGAACGCTATGCCAACCGCGCCCGCATCACGATCCACACCGCGCGGCCCGGTATCGTCATTGGCCGCAAAGGCGCCGAGATCGACAAGCTCAAGGAAGAGTTGTCGAAGATGACCGGCAAAGAGATTTACGTGGACATTGTGGAGATCAAGCAGCCGGAAACCGACGCGCAACTCGTCGCCGAAAACGTCGCGCTGCAACTGGAGCGGCGCATCAGTTTCCGCCGCGCGATGAAGAAGGCCGTGCAGACGGCGATGGATTTTGGCGCGCAAGGGATCAAGATCAACTGCGGTGGACGGCTCGGCGGTGCGGAGTTGGCCCGGCGCGAGAAATACCGGCAGGGGAAGATTCCGTTGCACACGTTGCGCGCGGATATTGATTACGGTTTTGCCGAAGCACGCACGGTATACGGCAAGATCGGCGTGAAGGTTTGGATCGGGAAAGGCGAGCGGCAGTTGAAGGCCGCGCCGGCAGCGACGCCGGTCGGCCCGGCGCCGTCGCCGGCGTAGGAGACATGATTAGCAGAGGAATTTCAAAACCATGCCATTGATGCCCAGCAGAGTGAAGCACCGGAAAGCGCAACGCGGAAGTCGCTCCGGCATTGACTATCGCGGCGCCAGCGTTGCGTTTGGCGAATATGGACTGCAGGCGTTGGATCGGGCGTGGATCACGATGACGCAAATCGAGGCGTGCCGGGTGGCGTTGTCGCGTCATATGAAGCGGCGCGGGAAACTGTGGATTCGCATCTTCCCGGACTTGCCGATCACGAAGCGGCCGCCCGAGACGCGCATGGGCAAGGGCAAAGGCCCACCGGAAACATGGGTCGCTGTGGTGCGACCGGGTCGTGTTTTGTTTGAAATGGGCGGTGTCACCGAGCCGCTGGCGCGGGAGTCGTTCCGGCTGGCGGCGTCGAAGCTGCCGATCCCGACACGGTTCGTGAAACGACGTTAGGAACAGTATGAAACCGAAGGAAATCCGTGAGTTGACAGATGCCGAGGCGCAGGCCAAACTGCGTGACCTTCGGCAGGAGATGTTCAACCTGCGCCTGCAACAGCAGACCGCCCGGCTCGAACGCGCCAGCCGCATCCGCGAAGTGCGCCACGACATCGCCCGCATCGAAACAATTTTGACGGAACGACAACTGAAACAGACGGCAGTGGCAAAATGATGGTACAAGCTACAGCGGCAACACAGAAGAAGGAACTGATCGGCGAAGTAATTAGCGACAAGATGGAGAAGACCATCGTCGTGGAGGTGTCGCGCCGCATTCGTCACCCGCGCTATCTGAAGGTGATGACGAAGTACAAGAAGTTCTACGCGCACGATGAGAAGAAGCAGGCCGGAGTCGGCGACACCGTGCGCATCGTCGAGTCGCGTCCGTTGAGCAAGCTCAAACGCTGGGCACTCGCCGAAGTGGTGAACAAGGCGGAGAAGGTCGAGAAGGTCGAGGTATGATTCAGATTCGCACCCATCTGGATGTGGCGGACAATACCGGCGCCCGCGTCGCGTGGGCGATCGGCGTGCTGGGCCACCAGAAGCGGTATGCGCGCATCGGCGACGTCATCAAGGCGCACGTCAAGGAAGCGTCGCCCGACGGCACCGTGAAAAAGGGCGAAGTGGTAACGTGCGTGGTCGTGCGCACCCGGTCGCCCTTACGCCGGGCGGATGGTTCATATGTGCGGTTTGACAATAATGCCGTGGTGATCATTGATGACCAATTGAACCCGAAGGGCACACGCATCTTCGGGCCGGTGGCGCGCGAGTTGCGCGACAAGAATTTCACCAAGATCATTTCACTCGCGCCCGAGGTGCTGTGACGATGAACAAGATCCACGTAAAAAAGGGCGATATGGTCGTCGTGCTTTCGGGCGAGGACAAGGGCAAGGCCGGCAAGGTGTTGCAGGCCTTGCCGGAGAAGCAGCGCGTGCTTGTGGAGGGCATCAACGTCATTCACAAGTCGCTGCGCAAAAGCCAGGACAACCCGAAGGGCGGCATCATCACGAAGGAAGCGCCCATCGCGTCGTCCAAAGTCATGTTGCAGGAGCGCTACGAAGCGCGGCGCAAGAAGCGCGGCGGCGCGCCGGCAACCACACAGGTGTAACCGGATTTATGCCTCTGCTTTACGAACATTATAAGAAGGACGTGGTGGAGAAGCTGTTGAAAGACGGCAAGTACGCCAATCGGATGCAAGTGCCGAAGGTGGAGAAGGTCGTCCTCAACATGGGCATCAACTCCAACCACGAGAAGGACGTTATCACCGAAGCGCAACAAGAACTCGCGACGATTACCGGGCAGAAGCCGATCGTTACGAAAGCCAAGACGAGCATTTCCAATTTCAAAGTGCGCAAAGACATGCCGGTCGGCGTCAAGGTCACGTTGCGCGGCTCGCGGATGTACGAGTTTCTGGAACGGTTTTTTAACGCAGCATTGCCGCGCATCCGCGACTTTCGCGGCGTGCCGGTGCGCGGATTTGACGGACGGGGGAGTTACACGTTGGGCGTGCGCGACCAGACGATTTTCCCCGAGGTGGAACTCGACAAGATCAAGCACAACCTGGGCATGGATGTGACGATTGTGACGTCGGCCAATACCGACGCGGAGGCGAAGGAGTTGTTGAAGCTGCTCGGCATGCCGTTCAGCAGCTAGAGGAACGAACGATTTATGGCGAAACTTTGTTTAATGGTGAAGCAGTTGCGACCGGCGAAGTTTTCGGCGCGCAAGTACAACCGGTGTAAGAACTGTGGACGCCGGCGCGCGTACATTCGGCGTTTCCAGATTTGCCGGATCTGCTTCCGTGAATTGGCCAGCCAGGGCAAGATTCCCGGCGTTGTGAAAGCGAGTTGGTAATTGCGATGAATTCAACTGATCCCATTGCCGACATGCTGACGCGCATCCGCAACGCCAACCAGGCGTTGAAGCCCGAGTTGGACGTGCCGTACTCACGACTGAAAGCCGAAGTCGCCAAGGTGTTGAAGCGCCAAGGTTATATCGCAGATTTCTACGCGCAGAAGCTTGAGAACGGCCGGCAAGTGTTGAAGGTGCAACTGAAGATCGTCGGCAAAGAGCGCTCGATTGTGGGTATCAAGCGCATTAGCAAGCCCGGCCTGCGCCGGTATGTTGGCGCGAAGGAAGTTCCGCGCGTGCTCGGAGGAATGGGGATCTCGATCCTCACGACTTCGCGCGGTGTGATGACCGGCCACGAAGCCAAGAAGGCCAACGTGGGCGGAGAGATTTTAGCGTACGTGTGGTAAGCCATGTCACGAATCGGTAAACAACCAGTTCAGATTCCGCCGACGACCAAGGTGGGCGTCAAAGGACAGACGGTGACGGTCGAGGGGCCGAAGGGTAAGCTAGATTTCACGGTCCCTTCGCCGATCAAGGTCGAGGTCAAAGACGGCAAGATTGTGGCGACGACGGCGCAACTTGACCGGGTGGGCAAGTCTCGCTGGGGGCTCACCCGCAGTTTGCTATTCAACATGGTCAAGGGCGTCAACGATGGCTATTCGAAGAAGCTCTTGGTCGAAGGCGTCGGCTTTCGCGCGTCGGTGCAGGGACAGAACCTGCAACTGTCGCTCGGTTATTCGCATCCGGTCGTCTTCTCAATTCCGAAGAGCGTGAAGATCACGGTGGCGGACACGCAGGATAAGAAACCGCAAATCACGATCGAAGGTGCCGACAAGCAGCAGGTCGGCGAAGTGGCGGCCAGTATTCGGCGTTTCTACCCACCGGAGCCGTACAAGGGCAAAGGCATCCGGTACTTGGACGAGCAAGTGCGGCTCAAAGCCGGTAAGACTGTGACCACGGCCGGCTAAAGGATTTATGCGACCATTAACACGAGTGGCATCACGTGAACGCCGGCATCTGCGGCTGCGGCAAAAAGTCCACGGTACCGCGCAACGGCCGCGCTTGAGTGTGTGCTTTACCGGCAAGCACATTCACGTGCAATTCATTGACGACGCGCAAGGCCGCACGCTCGCGGCCATGAGCACGCTCGCGCCCGAGGCCAAGGGCACGAAGGCGAATCTGGCCGGTGCGAAAAAGTTGGGAACACTTGCCGCGCAGAAGGCCAAGGAAAAAAAGATCACCGAGGTCGTGTTTGATCGGGGCGGGTTCAAGTATCACGGTCGGGTCAAAGCGCTGGCCGACGCCGCGCGGGAAGCAGGTTTGAAATTCTAATATGCCACCAGAGAGAAAACCAAAAATCGCAAAGCCGGTGGTGCCCAGTGAAGAAGCTGCGTTGCCGGTCGCCGCTGCTGTCGAGGAACTCGGAGTGGAACTGGAACAGCCCCGCGGCGAACTGGTCGAGAAGGTCGTCTACGTCAACCGCTGCGCGAAAGTCGTCAAGGGCGGGCGCCGTTTCCATTTTAGCGCGCTCGTGGTCGTGGGCGACCGGCGCGGTCGCGTGGGCTGGGGCTTTGGCAAGGCCAACGAAGTGGCGGACGCCATTCGCAAAGGCACCGACTTGGCGAAACGGGCGATGGTTCGCGTCAATTTGAAGGGCAGCACCATTCCGCACGAAGTGATAGGAGTATTTGGCGGCGGACGCGTGCTTCTCAGGCCCGCGTCTCCTGGTACCGGGGTGATTGCCGGCGGCGGCGTGCGCGCCGTCATCGATGCGGCCGGTATTCGCGACGTACTGACGAAATCGCTGGGATCGAGCAACGCGGTCAACGTGGTGAAAGCGACTTTGGATGGGTTGTTGAACCTGCGTCTCCGCGAGGAGATTTACCGGGTTCGCGGCATGGGCCGTCCGGTGAGCACGGGGACAAACTGACATGGCGATGCGATTACATAATTTGCAGCCTCGGCCCGGCGCCAAGCACCGCACCAAGCGACTCGGCTCCGGCGAGAGTTCCGGCCACGGCAAGACGAGCGGTCGTGGCGGCAAAGGCCAGACGGCCCGTTCGGGCGGCAGCATCCGGCTGGGCTTTGAAGGCGGTCAGATGCCGCTGTTGCGGCGCATCCCGAAGCGCGGATTCAACAACGCCGCGTTTCGAACCGAGTTTGCACTGGTCAACGTCGAGCAGCTCAATGTCTTCGACAGCGGTGCCACAGTGACACCGGAAACATTGGTCGAGCGCGGTGTGATTCGCAGGACTTTGGACGGCGTGAAGATTCTCGGCGATGGCGAGTTGAAGAAGAAGCTGACCGTGAAGGCCCAGCGTTTCAGCGGTTCAGCGCGGGAGAAAATCACCAAGGCCGGTGGCGCTTGTGAAGAGTTGCCGCTGCCCGGCATCCGGCACAAGGCGAAGCCGGTCGCCGCCGAGGAGAAGAAGTAGTAAGGCTCTTTGACAAGCATGTTTTCCGCCTTCCTCAATACCTGGAAAATTCCCGAGCTGAGGAAACGGATTCTGTTCACACTCGGCATTGTCGCCATCGCCCGCGTGGGCGCGAACATCCCGTGTCCCGGCGTTGACCCCACATTGTTGAACCAATGGCTGCAAAAGCAGACGGACGTGGGCGGCGGCATTTTGGGGCTGGCCAACCTGCTGACCGGCGGCGCGCTCCAACAATGCGCGGTGTTCGCGCTCGGCGTGATGCCGTACATCAGCGCGTCGATCATCATGATGCTGCTGACGGCGGTCATCCCGGCGTTGGAACGGCTGAAACAGGAAGGCGAATCGGGCCGCGCGAAGGTGATTCAGTATTCGCGTTACATGACGGTAGGACTGTGCGTGATCCAGGGATTCTTTCTGGCCAAGGCGTTCGAGCATCCAGAGCAAATGTTCCGTGGTTTTACCGGCGTGCTCGTTCAGAGTCCGGGCCTCGGGTTCGAGACGATCACGGTGCTCACCATCACCAGCGGAACGATTCTGTTGATGTGGCTCGGTGAACAAATCACCGAGCGCGGCATCGGCAACGGGGTGTCGATCATTATCACGGTGGGCATCCTGGAGCGATTGCCGTCAGCGATCATCCAGGCTTGGAAGTTGTTTTTTCCGGGGCCGGGAGCCGAAAGTCAGTTTAACGTTTTGCACGCGCTGCTGCTGCTAATCATGGTCGTGGCGGTCATTGCCGGCGTCATCGCGGTCACGCAGGCGCAGCGCAAGATTCCCGTGCAGTACGCGCAACGCGTGGTGGGCCGCAAGATGATGGGCGGTGGTCAGACGTTCATGCCGCTGCGGGTGAATTACTCGGGCGTGATGCCGATTATTTTTGCGCAAGCCATTCTGATGTTTCCGCAAAAGATCTTCGCCATGTCGCGGATCGGCGCTCTGGAAAAGTTGGGCCGGGCCCTGCAGGAAGGCGAAGTGGTGTACCTGACGTTGTACGGGCTGATGATTTTGTTCTTTTCCTATTTCTGGGTGGCGACACAATTCAACCCGCTGCAAATTGCGGACGACTTGAAGAAGTACGGCGGATACGTGCCGGGGATTCGTCCCGGCAAGCCGACGGCGGAGTATCTGGATCACACGATGACGCGCATCACGCTGGCCGGTGCGGTGTTCTTGACGGTGATTGCGGTGATTCCGTACATTTTGTATCATAACTTTCGCATCCCGTATCTAACTGCGAGTTTTTTTGGCGGCACCAGCATGTTGATCACGGTCGGCGTACTGTTGGACACGATGCGCCAGGTCGAGGCGCATCTGGTGATGCGCCACTACGACGGATTTTTGCGCAAAGGGAAGTTACGCAGCCGCCGCTGAGGCGCTGCGGGAAAGGGTGACGTGAGTCACCGGATCGTGTTCTTAGGGCCACCGGCTTCCGGCAAAGGCACGGCGGCGGCGACCCTCAGCGAAGCGTTGGGTGTGCCGCACGTCTCGACGGGACAAATGTTCCGGCAGGCGATCCGTAAAGGCGGGCCGCTCGGCGAAGCGGCCAAACGGTTCATTGACAAGGGGCAATTGGTGCCCGATGACATCACGGTGCAAGTCGTCCGCCTCTGGCTGGACGAGCAGGGCCGGGATGGCGGATTCATCTTCGACGGGTTTCCGCGCACGCTGCCGCAAGCCGAGGCGTTTGATCGTCTGCTGCAGGAACGCGGATTGCCGATCACCTCGGCGATTCTGCTGGAGGTTGACGAAGACCTGATCGTCGAACGAGTGTTGGGCCGTGTCAGTTGCGAAGCGTGCGGCGCGTTGTACCATGAAACGCTCGTGCCTCCGCAGCAGGAAGGCGTTTGCGACAAGTGCGGAGGCAAATTGACGCGCCGCGCCGACGACACGGCGGCCACGGTTCGCAAACGCCTCAAGGTGTACAAGGACATGACGCTGGACGTAGTGAAACACTACAAGAAAGCGGGCGTGTTGCGGAGCGTGGACGGTAGCCGGCCGAAGGATGAAGTGTTCGCGGCAGTGCTGAGGATTATGCAATCGTGATTGTCATCAAGTCGGCAGCGGAAATTGAGAAGATGCGGGCCGCATGCCGGGCCGCCGCAGAAATTCTGCAGACCGTGGCCGCGCTCGTGCAACCGGGACGCACCACGGGCGAATTGGATGAAGCGGCCGGCGAGTTGATTGCCAAGCACGGCGGTAAGAGCCCGTTCCTCGGTTACAAGGGCTATCCGGGAAACGTGTGCGTGTCGGTGAACGAGGAAGTCGTCCACGGCATACCGGGCAAACGTCGGGTGCAGTACGGCGACATCGTCAGTCTGGACGTGGGCATCATTTTGGATGGATTTGTGGGCGACAATGCGACGACCGTGGCCGCCGGTGTAGTCGCGCCGCGCACGCAGGAATTGCTGCGCGTGACCGAGCAGGCGTTGTACGCCGGTATCGCGGCGGCGCGCACGGGCAACCGGGTGGGCGACATTTCCCACGCGGTGCAGACGACGGTCGAGGCCAAAGGATTTTCAGTGGTGCGGGAATTTGTCGGGCACGGAGTCGGACGCAAAATGCACGAAGAGCCGCAGATTCCGAATTATGGACGGTCCGGCGATGGGCCGAAGTTGAAGCCGGGGATGACGTTGGCGATCGAGCCGATGATCAATGCCGGCACGAGTGACGTGCAGATGTTGAGCGACGGCTGGACGGTTGTGACGGCTGACGGCGCGCCCAGCGCGCATTTCGAGCACACGGTGCTGGTGACGGAAGGTGAAGCGGAAGTGTTGACGTGGCTAAAGAAGAGCCAATCACAATTGAAGGCAAGGTAGTCGAGTTGCTGCCGAACACGATGTTTCGGGTGGAATTGCCGAACGGACATCGGATTTTGGCGCACATCTCGGGCAAGATGCGGTTGCATTTCATCCGCTTGTTACCGGGGGACAAAGTAACCGTGGAGATGAGTCCGTACGATTTGAGCAAGGGCCGAATCACGTTTCGGCAGAAGTAAGGAAACAAATGAAAGTAAAACCATCAGTCAAACGCTTGTGTGAACGCTGTAAAATTGTTCGGCGCAAGGGCGTGGTGCGAGTGATCTGCACCAACCCGCGCCACAAACAGCGGCAAGGGTAGGGGTGTAACTATGGCGCGTCTCATTGGTGTGGAAGTTCCCGACCAGAAGAAAATCGGGATTGCCCTGCGATACATTTATGGCATCGGGCCGACCACGGCTTTGGAGGTCTGCGGGAAAGCCAAGGTTGATCCGAACGTTCGGGCAAAGGATTTGAATGACGAACAGCTCTCGCACCTGACGACGGCGCTGCAGGGCTACAAAATGGAAGGCGATCTGCGCCGGGAGGTGCAGCAGAACATCAAGCGATTGATGAGCATCAACTGCTACCGGGGCACACGCCACAAGAAAGGCTTGCCGGTACGCGGGCAGCGCACCTCGACGAATGCGCGCACGCGTAAAGGCCCGCGCAAGACGGTCGGCGTCATCCGCAGCAAGGAAACGAAAACGGCAAAAGTTTAACCGATTGAAGGAATACGATGGCGAAGGAAGCAAAACAACCTGAAGAACCGAAAACGAAACCGGCAGCCGCCGCGGCCGTACCGGCAGCCACGGAAGCGCCGGCCGCAGTGCCGGCGACAGCGGCGGAAGCGATGGCGGAAGGCGAAGTCGTTAAGAAAGTCGTCAAGGCCAAGCACAGCAAGAACGTGATCCAGGGCATTGCCCACATCATGGCCACGTTCAACAACACCATCGTCTCGATCACGGACTTGAAGGGAAAGGTCATCGGTTGGTCCAGTGCCGGACGCGTCGGGTTCAAAGGTTCGCGCAAGAGCACGGCGTACGCGGCGCAATTGGTCGCACAAGACGCTGCGCGCCAGAGCATGGCGCACGGGCTTCGTGAAATTGAAGTATGGGTGAAAGGTCCCGGCAGCGGCCGCGAAGCGGCGATCCGCGCATTGCAGGCGATTGGACTGGACATTACCGTGATCAAGGACGTCACGCCGATTCCGCACAACGGTTGCCGGCCGCCGAAACGGCGCCGCGTTTAATCAGAAGGAGCACAGCAGATGGCACGATACACAGGACCGCGCGTTCGCATCAGCCGCCGATTCGGCCTGCCGATTTTCGGCCCGTCGAAGTATCTCGAACGACGGAGCTATCCACCCGGCGTTCACGGCCCGAAGAAATCGCGCCGCAAGCAGAGTGACTACGGGATCGGTCTCGCGGAAAAACAGAAGCTGCGTTACCAATACGGCCTGCTCGAGCGCCAGTTCCGTCGGATGTTCGAGAAGGCGCTGAAAAAGCGCGGCGTCACCGGCGAAACGCTGTTGCAACTGTTGGAAACGCGACTCGACAACGTGGTGTTCCGGATCGGGTTCGCCACCACGCGACCGTCCGCGCGCCAGATGGTCAATCACGGACATATCCGCGTCAACAGTCGCAAAGTCAGCACGCCGTCCTACAACGTGAAGGCCGGTGACGTGATTGACATCCGCGACACCGCCGCCACCCGGCAACTCGCGACCAAAAGCCTCGAATCTTCTCAGATTCGGCCCGTGCCGGACTGGATCAGTTTTAACCGCGACGCACTGCGGGCGCAGATCGCGCGCATCCCGTCGCGTGGAGACATTCAGCCCATCGTAAACGAGCAGTTGATCGTCGAATTTTATTCTAGATAACCAAGAGTCAAACGAGTTGTCGGTCCGTGTTTCTAGGACGCGGGAAACCCAACTCACAGGAGGGAACACACCATGCCAGTTCGTCTGGGTAGATTCGAAATGCCGAAGCGGTTGGTGCGCGATGAGGCCACCGCCACGCCAACGTATGCCAAGTTCATCGCGGAACCATTTGAAGCCGGTTACGGCAACACCATCGGCAACTCGTTGCGTCGCGTGTTGCTCAGCTCGCTGGAAGGTGCAGCCATCACCTCGGTCAAGATCGAAGGCGCGCCGCACGAGTTCACCGCGGTGCCGGGCGTCGTCGAGGACGTGACCGACATCGTGTTGAATTTGAAAAAGGTTCTGCTGAAGTCACACAGCCGCGAACCGCACGTCGTTTATCTCTCGGCGAACAAGGAAGGCGCTGTCACCGCCGCCGACATCAAGAGCGATCAGGTCGTCGAGGTGCTCAACCCCGAGCAACACATCTGCACGCTCGACAAGAAAATGCACTTCGAAGCGGAGTTGGAGGTCAAGATCGGTCGCGGCTTCTGCCCCGCCGAGGAGAACAAGAAACTCGAGCAGCACATCGGCGTCGTGCCGATTGATTCGCTGTTCTCGCCGGTGCGCCGCGTGCGTTACGCCGTGGAAAGCACCCGCGTTGGCCAGCGTACCGATTACGACAAGCTCGTGATCGAGGTCTGGACGGACGGCCGCATCAAGCCCGAAGACGCCATGGTGCAAACCTCCAACATTCTGCGCCACCATCTCGACGTGTTCTGCGACTACGACAAGAGCCTGGTCGTTGAGTTTGAGGAAGGACGCGAAGGCGTCAGCGCCGAGCAGGCCAAGCTGAAGAAGATTCTCAACATGAGCGTCAACGAAATCGAACTGAGCGTGCGCGCCGCCAACTGCCTGAACAACGCCAACATCACCACCGTCGGCCAGCTCGCGATGAAGAGCGAGGCAGAGATGTTGAAGTACCGGAACTTCGGTAAGAAATCGCTCAATGAGATCAAAGAGAAACTCTCCGCCTTGGGCTTGTCGCTCGGGATGAAAATTGCCCCGGACCTGCTCGAAGGCGCTGCCGAACCCAGCGTCGAAGCGGTGCTGGCGGCGCCCGCGGTCGCCGCCGAGTAAGCACCGGCACCTTACGAGGACATTCTTATGCGACACCGGAAACATACCGCCAAGCTGGGCATGAAATCCCAGCACCGCCGCGCCACACTGGCGAATCTCGTCTGCAGCCTGATCGCGCACAATCGCATCCGCACCACCGTGGCCAAGGCAAAGGAAGCGCGCCGGTACGCCGACAAGATGGTCACACTTGCCAAAAAAGGCAGCCTTCATCATCGCCGGCAGGCGCTGGCGTTCCTGCGCCACAAGCCAGCCGTTGCGAAACTGTTCTCCGAACTCGGCAAACAACATGGCGACCGTGCCGGCGGCTACACGCGCATCATTCGCGTCGGCCAACGTCCCGGCGACGCCGCCGAGGTGGCGATTCTTGAGTGGACGGGTTCAGTGGCCCCCGCGCCTGAACCGCAAGAGACGGAGAAGGGCAAGAAGGAGCCAAAACCAAAGGCCGCTAAGCCCGCTGGAAAAGCGAAGCCGGCAGGGCAGAAGACCAAGGCAACCAACGCATAGTCACGGCCTGTGACTAGATGTGTTTGCTGTCGTTCTCGTCTTTAGTGTGGTAGCCGGTATCTTGGCGGGCGACGTTGACTTTGTGTTTTTTGGTGTAGGCGTCGAACACGTCGTCGGGAGTCATTTCGAGAACTTGGGCGATGGAGATGAGAAAGTGCAAGAGGTCGACGACTTCGACCCGGGCATTCTGCTTGTCGAACTTCTGGTATTTGGCCCACCATTTCCACGGAACGCTGTCGGTCAGCTCGGCGATCTCCTGAGTCATCGCCCGGCAATAGTTGAGTACCCACTGCTGGCGTTGTTCTTCGGTCATGTTGGCCGTGTCCACCCCGATCCGGCGGTTGAGCACTTCCTGTAGACGAAAAATTTCCTCAAGCTTGTCGCTGGTCATAGAGTGCGGCAGAGTATCGAGGAAAGTTGGTGAAAAATCACTGCTTTTTTGATACTGTACAAGCAGGTCGTCAATTCCTCATGAAACCCGTTGAATCTCCTCCCGCGACTCTCCGACCATTGCGGGATGCACGTCTGACAGCGATCAACTTCGTTGCCGACGCGGTCAACCGGACGCTCGATCTCAAGGAGATCGCGGACAACGCTTTGCATGCCATCCTGGCGGTGATGAAGTTGGATGCCGGCGCCGTGTACATCTGGCAGGACAAAGAACAGGTCTTGCGGCTGTTCGCGGTACGGGGAATTTCGGAGGCGTTCGCGCGTCAGGTGGACAAACTGCCCAAGGGGGAGAATGACATCATTGATGCCGTCTTGGCAGGGTCAACGAAAGTCATCGAGGATTTTGCGCTGACGCCACATTTGTTTCGCGCGGGTGTGGCCCGGGCTGGTTTTCACTCGGCGGTGCTGTCACCGATTCGTGCCCAAGGGTACGTCGTCGGATTGCTTGCACTGGGCACATACAAGGTGCGCAGATTTGAGCAGGACGAAATTGACTTGATCGAGGTGATCACCAATCAAATCGGCAACGCGATGGTGCATGCGCAGTTGCAGACCGACTTGCGGGCCAGCGAAGAGCAATACCGGTCGTTGGTGGAGAACTCCGACGACGCCATTTTCATTGCCGGTGTGGATGGGCGGCCGCGGTTTGCCAACAGCGCCTTTCAGCGCATCTTCGGATACGCCTGGCAGGAAATGGCGACCCTCGATCTGTTCCAACGGATTTATCCTGACGACGCAGAGAATATGCGGCACGCGCTCGCCAAGCTCTTGCACGGCGAAGCCGTTCAGAACTTGGAGTACCGGTTCTGCCGCAAAGACGGCATGTGGATTGATCTGCAATGCAGCGCCAGCGTGTTCTCGCGCGAAGGCGACCGGGTCAAGGAACTACAATTCGTCGTGCGCGACGTGACGCAGGCCAAGCAGCGACAGCAACAACTGCTGCGCCGCAACCGGCAGTTGGCGGCGCTGACCATGCTCGCGGAGGTGGCCAACTCGTCGCTCAAGATTGAGGAAATCGCCCGCAACACGTTGGAGGTTGCGCTGGAGAGCACCGGCATGGAAGGCGGCGGCGTGCATCTGGCGGACTTGGCGCGCAAACAATTGCATCTCTACGTCCAGATCGGACTGCCGGCTGAGTTGGTTACCGACCTGCAAGTGGTGCCGTGGGGCGTGGGGTTCTCGGGCGAAGTGGCCGCCACCGGTCAGGCGCGCATTTACAGTGATATTGCCACCGAATCGCCGGCCACGCGTCCCTCGGCAGTGAAACACGGCTTCAAGTCCATCATCATTGTGCCGGTACGAGCGAAGGGCGAGTTGTTGGGCACGCTCGGCCTCATCAGCAAAAACGAATTGCAGTTCACCTCCGAAGTTGTGGACATGGTGACCGCGATGGGCAATCAACTCGGAATTGCTCTGGCCAACGCGCGCCTCTACGAAGCGCAGTTGCGCGAAAATGAGAAACTCGCCGCCCTTGTCGAAATCAGCAGCGGGAGTGCGCAGCGTTTGGAATTGGAGTCACTCTTGCAGAGAATCTTACGCCGGTCGGCCGCGCTCCTGAAGGCAGACGCGGCGTACATTGTTCGCCACGACGCCAAGACCGACCACGCGGAAGTCGTGGCGGCGACTCTGCCGTTTGAGTCGCTCATCGGCATGCGCTACGCCGCGTCGCAGGGATTGTTCGGACAAATCCGCTCGACCCGGCAGGGCAGGATTTTCACCCGCGAGGAGGTCAGGGAATACGGGCACAGCCCGATTTTGCGTCAGGCGGAAATGCGTTCTGTGCTGGTGGTGCCGCTCATTTCCCGAAACGAGCTGATCGGCACCCTGAACCTCGCTCGTCAGGATGCCGCCGCCAGCGATTTTAGTTCTGCGGACTTGGAGCTGATGGAGGCGTTCGCCAGCCGCGCGGCGGTCGCGATTGACAACGCGCAACTGCTCGAAGACCTGCAGCAGAAAAACGAACTGCTGCAATTGCTGATCGAAGAAGCGCACCATCGCATCAAGAATAATCTCCAAATGATTTCAGGTTTGCTTCAACTGCAGGCCGAAGCCGCCGGCAACGAGGGAAGATGGGCGGAACACCTGCAGACGGCAATCTCGCGCATCCAGGCGATCGCACAAGTGCATAACCTCCTCAGTCAGGAGATGCCCGAAAAGGTGGACACGCACGTGTTGATCAGTACGATCGTCAGCACGCTCGTAAGTTCTTCAGGCGGCCGCAGTGGCCATCCGGAAGTGACCATGGAACTGGAGCATCTGTGGCTGAACGCCGAGCAGGCGGTGGCGTTGGCGCTCATTGTGAACGAGCTTCTGGCCAATGCGCTACTGCACGGCCAGCCTCCGGCCACTCATCCGCTGCGCCTGCAAGTGCGATGCGCGCAATTCGGCAACGAAGCGCGCCTCGTCTTCGCCGATAACGGCGGTGGATTCAGTGGCGCACAAGATTGGCGCGAATTCAAAGGGCAGGGGATGAACATCGTGGCACAACTCGCGCAGGTGAACTTGCGCGGCACGCTGGAGATCAGCACCCGCGACAGTGGTGTGTGTGCCGAGTTGCGGTTTGAGATTCTCAGTCAGCCGGCCGCCCCCGTGCCGAAGATGGGTGCCGCTCTCGTGCAGGCCGAGGCTTGACTTTGCTGGCGACCACCATAAGATGAACGCCAGGTGCGTTGAACAACAGACGCAGTGAGTGGCCTCCGATGAATCCTTTGCGTGTCGTAATTGCCGACGATGACGGTCTGACCACCATGGTCTTGCGCAAGATCCTTGTCGGCATGGGCCATGAAGTGATCGGTGAGACGGGCGATGGCCAGCAGGCCGTCAACTTGACCCGCGAGGTGAATCCTGATCTCGTGATCCTCGACATCCGGATGCCGAAGATGGACGGACTCGCCGCCGCCCGCGAAATTCAAGTCCACCGACCGACCCCGGTAATTATTCTCAGCGCATACACCGAGTCCGGCTTGGGCAGCGAAGCCGCCGGCGCCGGCGCGCACGCGTATCTCGTCAAACCGTTCACGGCCGGGCAACTCAAACCCGCCATCGAACTGGCACTGGCCAACTTCGAGAAATCGAAGCAACTGGAACAGAAGATTCAACAGATGAACGAAGCGCTCGAGACCCGCAAACTGGTCGAACGCGCCAAGGGCATTCTCATGCGCCAGACGCACCTCGATGAGGAAGCGGCCTATCTGCGATTGCAGAAGACCGCGCGCAACGAAAACAGGAAACTGGCCGATGTCGCCCGTGCCATCATCATGGCCGAGCAACTCCGGCACGACACCGGCAAACCGTCTTCGGCGCGCGGATCATCCCGCTCCAGACGTTGACCGCAGCGCGCCTTCAGCCTTGACCCCGCCCGAAACGTACCGCTAGTCTCTGGCATCCTATTGCCGGAAGCGCCAAACCACGGGAAGAGATTATGGAAAACGTTATCATCATTGGTACCGGCTGCGCCGGACTAGCCGCCGCGATCTACACCGCGCGCGCCACCCTCAAACCGCTGGTCGTCGAAGGTGACCTCGCCGGTGGTCAACTCGGCACCACCACGCTCGTCGAGAATTATCCGGGCTTCCCGGAAGGCGTGGACGGCCCGGTCCTGATGCAGCAGATGCGCGAGCAGGCTGTCAAGTTCGGCGCCCGCATCGAACGCGGACTGGTCACCGACGTGGACGTCAAATCAAACCCTTTCCGCCTCACGATGGACGAAGAGAAGATGATCGGAGCCAAAGCCGTCATCATGGCCGCCGGTGCAAGTCCCAAATATCTCGGACTCGAGTCCGAGCGCAAACTGCTCGGCCACGGGCTTAGTTCCTGCGCGACATGCGACGGCGCCTTCTTCCGCAACCAGGAAGTCGCGGTCATCGGCGGCGGCGACACCGCGATGGAAGACGCGCTGTTTCTGACGCGCTTCGCCAAGAAGGTGACGATCATTCATCGCCGCGGTGAGTTGCGCGCCTCCAAAATCATGCAGGACCGCGCGGTTAAGAATGAGAAGATCAAGTTTCTGTGGAACTCTGTCGTCAGTGACGTATTGGATGTGGCCAAGAATGAAGTCACCGGAGTCAAAATTCAAAACGTGCAGACCAAGAAGGAAGAAATCTTTCCGTGCCAAGGCGTGTTCGTCGCCATCGGCCACGAGCCAAACACCCAGATTTTCCGCAACAAACTCGACCTCGACGACCAAGGCTACATCAAGGTCAAATCGCCGACGACGTACACCAGCGTTCCCGGCATCTTCGCTTGCGGCGACTGCGTGGATCACACCTACCGGCAAGCGGTCACTGCCGCCGGCACCGGCTGCGCCGCCGCCATTGATGCGGAGCGCTATCTCGCGAAGCTGGAAGGTTGAACCCGGTCAGATCTTCTCGCCGGAATTACGACTCCGCTTGTTCGATGATCTTGATGAAGGCGGCGGCATCGGGCGCGTCGAGAAGTTCCTGGCGGAGGCTGTCTTGCCGGAGCAGGCGGGCGAGATTGCCGACAACACGCAGATAGTCGGTCACCATCGCCTTGGGCGTGCCGATGAGGAAAATCAAACGGACGGGAAGTCCGTCTTTCGCTTCGAAGTCGATACCGTCGGTGCTGCGACCGACCGCCACGACGATATCGGTGCACTGATCCGTCCGCGCGTGAGGGATGGCAACATCGTGGCCGAGCGCGGTGTTGCTGACGCGCTCGCGTTCGAGAATTTCCTGAAAGAACGCGTCGAAGTGCGCCACGGACTTGTTTTGCGCCAGAAGTTCGGCCACTTCGCGCAAGGCGGCCGTCTTCTGCTTGGCTTGCACGTTCAACTTGATCGTGTCCGCGTTCAGCAGCGACGCGATTTTCGACGGAGAACCCTTTCCGGTCTTAGACATTGGCTCCACTCCATTTCAGTTTCTGACGCAACACTTCGAAATATGAATGCTCTTTGGGCGTCACCAACTGCACCGCCCGGGCCGCGCGCCGCACTTCGACTTCGTCGCCGACCTGCATCCGCACTTGCACTTGGCCGTCGATGGTCAGCAGCAACTCGCCGGCCGCGCTGGCCACCCGGCAGCGCACGACAGAATCCTCGCCGGCAATCACCGAGCGATTGCTCAGGGCATGTGGACAAATCGGCGTGACGACCAGCGCCCGCGCCGTCGGCAACAAAATGGGCCCACCGGCACTTAATGAATACGCGGTCGAACCCGTTGCCGTGGCGAAAATCATGCCGTCGCAAACGTATTCTGTCAACAACTCCCCGTCGATGGACAGATTCAGCCGCACGATCCGCGAAAACGCGCTGCGTGAGACGACCGCATCGTTCAAGGCCCGGTGTGTTTCCAGTCGCTTACCGGCGCGGAACACGGTGGTCTGGATTGTTTGCCGCTCGCTGAGTTGAAACTCCCCGCGCAAGATTTCACGTACGCAATCATTCATCTCGTCGCTGCGCACGCTGGTGAGGAAGCCGAGGCTGCCCAGGTTGACTCCGAAAATCGGTGTCTCGGAATTCTCCAATTCACGGGCCACCCGCAGAATGGTGCCGTCACCGCCGAGCACGACGATCATGTCGGCGGTCTTGCCGATCTCGCTCAGTTTGCGGGCGTCGTTGGGCCGACCGGCCAGCGCGGCGGCCTCCTGTTCCAGCAACACGGCGACCTTGTTGTCGGTGAGCAGCCGCATGAGTTCGCACAGGCGGTCCCGCGATTCTGGTTTGCCAATGTTGGCGGCAATGCCAATGGTTTTTGGTGCGTGCGGTTTCACGGTGATTGCAGACCGATGAGAAATTCCTTGTTACCGGCCGGTCCGAGCAGCGGAGATTCAATCAGGCCCAGTAGCCGCAAGCCCAGCGCGCCGGTGGCCAGCGTTGTGATTTCAGCTTTCACGCGTTCGTGCACGTGGGATTCTCGCACAACGCCGCCTTTTTTCACGAATTTTCTTCCCGCCTCAAACTGCGGTTTGATCAGGGCGACAATCCTGCCGCCCGGTATGAGCAGACCGCAGGCGGCCGGTAGGATCTTGCCGAGGGAGATGAATGACACATCAACCGTGACCAAGTCGGCCTTTTCGCCGATGTCGGCTTCGGTGATCTTCCGGGCGTTGAGCTCGTCGTGTACGATCACGCGTTTGTCCTGACGTAGTTTCCAATGGAGCTGACCCTTGCCGACATCCACGGCGTGCACGAGCGCGGCACCGTGTTGCAGCAGGCAATCGGTAAACCCGCCCGTGGACGCGCCGATGTCCACACAGATCGCACCGGCACAAGAGATCTGAAACGCCGCGAGTGCCGCTTCAAGTTTGTAACCGCCCCGGCTGACGTATTTTTCCGCAGCCTCGACCACCGGCACGGCGGTTTCGTCCACGAGATCGCTGGGTTTACCGGCACGCTGGCCGTTCACGCGCACGGCTCCGGCAAGGATCAGCCGTTTCGCTTTCTCGCGACTCTCGGCAAGGCCGAGTGCCGCCAAGCGTGTATCAAGCCGAACGCGCATCGGCGCCGCCGAGCACGCGGAATTTCTGCGAAGGGCCGGTAGAGGCGGCCAGTTCGGCCAGCAACTCGTTGACTTTCGCCACGGCGACTTTCGAGTTGAGGCCGTACTTGTCCTGGAGATCCTTGTTGCTGCTGGCGTGTTCCATAAACTTGTCCTGGTAGCCGATCCGCACGACGGGGGTGCTGATGTGCATGTCCTGAAGCGTTTCCAAGACGGCGCTGCCGAAGCCGCCCATCAACACGTGGTCTTCGATGGTGCAGATCACTTTGGCTTGGTGTCCGTATTTCTCAAGCATTTCGCTGTCGATCGGTTTGCAGAACCGCGCGTTGATCAGGGCGACCGAACGGCCTTCCGCCTGCAGCGCAGCGACTGTTTCCCGCGCGATCTTTCCGACCGCGCCGTAGAAAATCACCGCAACATCGGTGCCGTGCTGCAGAACTTCTGACTTGCCGACCGGCAGGATGGCCGGCCGTTCCTTGATGGGCACACCTTCGCCGGCACCGCGCGGATACCGGATGAAAATCGGCCCGTGATGCTGCAGCGCCGTCCACAGCATGTCCACCAGTTCGTCTTCGTCCTTCGGCGCCATCAACATCGTGTTGGGCACGCAACGCGCGTAGGAAATGTCGAACACCCCATGGTGCGTCGGGCCGTCGTTGGCCGACAAGCCGCCGCGGTCCATGCAGAAGATCACATCGAGGTTCTGCAGGGCGACGTCGTGGATGATGCAGTCGTACGCGCGTTGGAGGAACGTCGAGTAAATCGCGCACACGGGCCGGTAGCCCATTGTGGCCATGCCGGCGGCGAAAATGACCGCGTGTTCCTCGGCGATGCCGACGTCGAAAAAGCGGTCGGGTCTGGATTTGTGCAGCTTGCCGAGGCTCGTGCCGCTGGGCATGGCGGCCGTGATGCCGACCAGTTTGCTGTTGGATTCACAGAAGCGCACCATCGCCTCGGCGAACACATCCTGGTAGTTCGGCGGGCCGTCTTTCTTCGGTGAATTACCGGTTGCGATATCAAATGGGCTGCAACCGTGGAATTTCTCGGGGTTCTTAATGGCGACGTCGTAGCCCTTCCCCTTCTTGGTGAGCACGTGGAGGAGCAGGGGCGTGTTCTGTTGCTTGGCCCATTCCAACGTCTCAATGAGCAGGCGCGTGTCATGGCCGTCGATTGGGCCGAGGTACCGCAGGCCGAGTTCTTCGAAGATCAGGCTGGGCACGAGCAAACCTTTGACCGCTTCCTCCATCTTATGGCCGACCTTGGCCAGTTCGTGACCGACGCGCGGGATGCGCTCGACGAAATGCTCCAGCTTCTTGTGCGCAGTCTGATAGGACGGGTGGGTGGTGATGCGGTTAAAGTAGCCGGCCAACGCGCCGACGTTCTTGGCGATGCTCCATTCGTTGTCGTTGAGGACGACGATCAACTTCTTGGTGTGGCTGGCGACGTTGTTCAACGCTTCCAGCGTGATGCCGTTGGTGAACGCCGCGTCGCCGCAAATCGCGATGACATTCTCATTCGTACCGGACTTGTCGCGGGCCACCGCCATCCCGAGCGCGGCGGAGAGTGCCGTGCCGGCGTGACCGGCGCCGTAGCAGTCGTACGGACTTTCGGCCCGGAAGGCGAAGCCCATCGGTCCGCCGCTTTGCCGAATCTTGTCAAACACCTGACGACGGCCGGTCAGCAGTTTGTGGATGTAAACCTGATGGCTCACGTCCCAGACGAACCGATCTTTGGGTGAATCAAAGACGCGGTGCATCGCTAGGGTCAGCTCTACCACTCCGAGATTCGGGCCGAGGTGGCCGCCGGTCTTGCTCAACACGGTAATCAGCTCATCGCGGATTTCCTGCGCGAGCGTCGTGAGCTGCTCCATCGTGAGCAGTTTCACGTCGGCAGGCGAATTGATCATGTCTAAGTAACGTCCCATTCGTTCGCTCCTCGCTGGCTATAACAACTTGGCCTCTTGCTCGTCGGATTCCTCCGAGTCGTCTTCTTCCCCGGCCTGAAACGGTTTGAGTTCCACGGAGCCGTCGGCTTTCTTCGTCAGCAGTTCAATCTTCTTCTCCGCTTCCTCGAGCTTCTGACTGCAGAACCGCACCAGGCGCGTCCCTTCCTCGTATTTCTTCAACACAGCCGCCAGGGGCAACTCCGCACCCTCCATTTCGGCAACGATCTTCTCCAGTCGCTGGATGGCCTGCTCGAAGTTCAGGTCGCTCTTCTCGGGGACTGCGCTGGCGGGCTTTTTCTTGTTCTTCATCAAACCTTCGGGACGGAGGATACCACAGAGGGGAATTCACCATCAAGCACCATGGTCGAGATGTTACTGCCTTGCTTTACGGCGGTTACGCTTCTGACAACCTCGCCCGTCCCGGCCAGCCTAGTGATGCTGTAACCGCGCTCCAAAGTGGACTTCGGACTGAGCAACTCCAGCTTCGCCCGGCAGTGCTCCAGACGGTGCCGCGTCCTCTGCCAAAACTGCGCAAAGGAGGCTGCGAACCGCTGTCGCTCCGATTCGATACGCTGCATCCAGTTCTGCACAAGCGTCTGCGGACTGAGAAGCCGGAACTTCTCTCCAGCCGTCTCCAATCGCGCTCGCTGCTCGTCCAGCGAAACGCCGGTAGCTTGCTCCAGCCGGTGACGCAGATCATCCACCTGCTGCTGGTACTGGCGGATCACCTCTACCGGTCGCCGAAAAACGTAACTCGAGGCGAACTCAGAAAACCTTTGCCGGGCTTCGGCGAGACGCAACCGCAAATCCTTGTCGAGTCGGCGCTGACTCTGCGCCAACAGATCGAGAAACTCCTGCTTCGCTTTGACCACCAGTTCGGCGGCGGCGCTCGGCGTCGGCGCGCGCACATCCGCCACGAAGTCGGCAATTGTGAAATCAATTTCGTGGCCGACCGCCGAGATGGTCGGGATCTTCGACCGGGCCAGTGCCCGGGCGACAACTTCTTCGTTGAACGCCCACAAATCTTCCAGCGAACCGCCGCCGCGCGTCACGATGATCACGTCGAGTGGTAGCGTACCGGACTCGTGGAGCGCGTTGAACTCGTCAATCGCCGCCGCGATTTCCCCGGCAGCGCCTTCGCCCTGGACGCGTACCGGGTTGACGACGATGTGCACGTTGGGAAACCGGCGGCCAATAATGTTGAGAAAATCGCGAATCGCGGCGCCGGTCGGCGAGGTAACAAGTCCGATGCGTTGAGGCAGGGCCGGTAACGGTCGCTTGCGTGCCGGATCGAACAGCCCTTCTTTGGCCAAGCGTTGCTTCAACTCTTCAAAAGCGAGTTGCAGCACGCCGAGGCCTTTCGGAAGAAGTTCGCGGACGACGATCTGATACTGACCGGACTTCTCGTAAACGCTGATGTCGCCGAACGCGATGACTTGCTGGCCGTCCTTGAGTTTGAAATTAACTTTTGCCGCCACGCCACGGAACAACACGGCGGCAAGCTGGGCGTTGGCATCCTTCAGTGTGAAATACACGTGCCCGGACGACGGCACCCGCAGGTTAGAGATTTCGCCCTCGACCCAAGTGTCCGGGAAGCTGTCTTCGAGCAGCGCTTTCACGCGCCGCGTCAGATCGCTGACGGTGAGAACTTGTGTCGGAACGTTCGGCATGACTTCGCGGCATCATGGCACGAGTTCTCCGTGATTTCCATTGAGAACATTGCCGGAAGCGGCTTGGAAGCTGTGGCTCGATTATGAACGAGAGATGTTTTTGACTTGAATTGGTTGACAATCGTGAGACACTCGGAATGTTTTTAACAGCTCATGGTCAAGGGGAAGCGTTTTGGAAGGCTAAGGAGTGAGTTTGCAAGTTTCAAATCCTGTGTTTGTGGTCGGTACTCTTCGTTCCGGCACCTCGTTGTTATACTCCTTGCTCAATCAGCATCCGCAAATAGCGCTGATGTATGAATGCAACGTCTGGGATTTTCCTGAAACCTTTTCAAAGCCGCGTTTTCGGGGTAATTGGCTGGAGAGGCAGGAGTTTTACAACCAAGCGCTTTCTCGTCACCGTCTGATTTGGGGCCGCAGCCTGCGCGGTATGGAGAACGTAGGCACGCCCGAGGAGTTGTATCGCAGTTTTGGTGAAGGCAAAGGCGCCGCACTCTGGGGGGAAAAGTCGCCGTTCTACTGCGCGCGTCTGCGGCAACTCACCAAACGCTATCCGGGCTGTTCTTTTATCCTTGTGTGGCGCGATCCGGTTGAAACCTACAGAAGCGTCATGCACGCGGGGCGCAAATCACTGTTCTTCCGCCGGCGCGGAATGTTGAGTCGGCTGATTTTCTACCAGGAACAGATGATCCAGCAGGTTGCTGAACTAAGCCGTGCGGGCGTCCGAGTTCATCACGTTAGCTACGACGATCTAATCCACAAGACCGAGACGGTTTGTCGGGGTATCAGCCAGTTTTTGGGCGTAGAATTTGACGCAACGATGCTCAATCTCTCCGGTGCCGATTTTTCTGCGGTTCCTCGCGGAGCGCACCATGATCATTTGCGTCGAGGTGTCATCGAGCGTCAGCAGTTCGCTGAGGAACTTGTCGGTCCGTCCATTGAGAGGAAACTGAATCGCTTCCGAACGCGTTGGAACCGATTGAGTAACCAATGGCTCGGCAATCAGGAAAATGCAGTGACCGATCCCGAACCTTCCTTGCGGGAACGCCTTTATCACCGGATGGCCGGATTGCTCTTGTACACGGTGGATGACGCCAAACGAATATTCTTCGAGTTCATGCCCCTGCCTTGGCTTCAAAGCTATCGTCAGTTGAAGGAATGGTATATGGCGGCGCGCACCCGATGGCCCGAAGAACGGCGTTCCTTGTTGGATCGATTTCGCACTCATTGGATTACGATTCTCGCAAGTTGGGCAATGATAGCGGCTGTGGCGCCCCTCCATTTTTACCGACCCCACCTGACTTTCATGCCGTTTTACTTGGTGCCTTGTGCATTTCTGACGCTGATTATCAACCGGCGGTGGGGCTTGTTTGCAGCCATCTTTTCCGCAGGTATCGGACCGGCGCTACAACGGCTCGCTGATCCCGATTATGCATCATTCAGCGTTTTTGTGTGGAATTTTGCCATGCGCTTTTTTCTCTTTGTGGTGGTTCTTCTGCTTCTGGATCGGATCGCCGTTGAAAACAGAACGGCCAAGAGCGACAGCGCTTGAAGAAGTCCCCTACGAAGTTTCTCGCGAGCACCCCAACAGACCCCCGCATGAGGCTAGCCGATGGAAGTCGCCTTGGGTGTGCGATTACTTCAGGTGGGCGTTGACGCGTTCGAGTGTTCGTTTCGCCACGTCTTTGTAGTAATCGTCGGTGACCCAGGCTTTGGGCATGGCGAGGGCACGGTCGAGCGCGGCCTTGGCGTCGGCCCATTTCCGCGCGTCGGCAAGTGTGATGCCCAGCTCCACTTGATGCGGAACGACATCGGGTGCAAGTTCAGCCGCACGCCGCAGATTTGTGATCGCGGCGTCGAGGGACGCTTCCGGAAGCTTTCCGTAGAGAAGTTCGGCAAATGTGCGGAGCACCCAATTCAGCTCTGCGACTTCGCGATTCCAGATTCCGAGCACGTGATAGGCGAGGTCATCCTGCGCGTCGAGAGCGATGGCCTTTTGCACCTCGGCTTTCACTTCGTCGGACAACGTGACTTTGCGTTTGCCGCCTTCAAACAAGGCGAGTTTGCCGACCGCGATTGCGAGGTAAGTGTGGCCCTTCGATTGTTTGGGATCGAGCCGGATGGCTTCGCGCGCAAGTTGTTCGGCTTCGGCGAAGAAGTTTTTCTGCGCGGAACGATCCTTGGTGAGCGTGCCTTTATCCACGAGCGCGCGCGCCAGTTTCCAGGCGGATTCGTAGTCGGTGGGTGCAAGTTCCCGCGCTTCGCGGTAGGCGCCGGCGGCGCCGTCGAGATCGAATTTCGCCAGTGCCGCGTCGCCGGCGGCGATTTTTTCTGCCGCGTCCGCCCTGAGCTGTTGAGCGCCGACGGTGACCGCGATCAGGCAGGCGGCGAGCCAGAGACTACGGCTCATAATCTTCGTTCGGAAACTCGGGCTTCATGATCGGCTTGTAGCCGCGAGGCAGAGGGAACGGAAAGGTGACGATTTCGTAGACGCCAACAAGTTCTCGTCCGAACCAGCGCGCAATTCCTTTCGGGATGCCGTAGGTGAAGCCGGCGGAGCCGCCGTGCTCGGCGTTGGCCTTGGTGTACTGGTTGGGCACTTCGACGACGCCGAACAAGACGTTGGCTGCGCCGCGACCGAGTTTGCGCAACGCGTTGTGGCCCTTCGGCGGTTCGTCGTTGTCCGCGCAGGCGGTCATCCCGAGCAGCAGCACGAAACCGAGCACCGAACAGAGCAGTTTGACTTTCATACACACAGTATAAGCATATCGAAGGCCAGCGTTCAATTTGTTTCCCTTGCGCGCTCCGGGAGCGTCCGGTAAGCTCGCCCAGCGTGAATCTCAAGGGTAAGACTGCGTTGGTTACCGGCGCGGCGAAACGCGTCGGTCGCGAAATCGCGCTTGGACTGGCGCGGCGCGGCGCGAACATCGTGGTTCATTACAACACATCCGCCACCGATGCGCGCCGGACGGTCGCTGAAATCAAGGCGCTGGGCGTGGAGGCGATCGCGGTAAGAGCCAACCAGAGTAACGCTCGCGAGGTGCGCGCGGCCGTTGGCAAGGCAATCAAGCACCTTGGTGCAGTCCATGTCCTCGTCAACAGCGCCGCCGTATATCAGAAGACGCCGTTCGACACGTTGACGGAGCGCGACTGGGATTTTCACATGGATGCGAACCTGAAAGGCCCATTCTTGTTCTCGCTGGAAGTCGGTCGGCACATGAAACGGCGCAACATCGCCGGTAAGATTATCAACTTCGCCGACTGGGCAGCTATCCGGCCTTACGCCAATTACCTGCCATATTGCGTCTCGAAAGCCGGCATCATCTGCCTGACCAAATCCCTCGCGAAGGCGCTCGGTCCGAAGGTGCAGGTCAATGCCATCGCACCCGGGCCGATTCTGTTACCGCCTGATGTTGGCGATCGGGAGCGCAAGGAAATCATCAACGCGACAGTTCTCAAACGCCTCGGCTCGCTGCAGGACATCGTGAACTCGGTGTTGTTTCTGATCGAAGGCAGCGATTTCATCACCGGCCACACACTTGTTGTGGACGGCGGACGGTTAATTGCCGGAGTGTGAACGATGTTCAAGGTCACCAAACACATTGATTTCTGTTACGGCCACCGGCTGCTCAACTACAACGGGCAATGCCGGCACTTGCACGGTCACAACGGACGCGTCGAAGTGGACATCGCGTCAAACAAACTTGACGAACGCGGGATGGTTTATGATTTCTCCGATATCAAACGCGTTATCAAAGGTTGGATTGACGCCAACCTCGATCACCGGATGCTGCTGCACAGCGATGATCCGATGTTACCGGTGCTTAAGAAAACGGGCGAACCGTTCTTCGAGATGGCGGAGAACCCTACCGCCGAGAACATCGCCAAGCTCATCTTCACCTACGCCCACTCACAAGGTTTGCCGGTCGTTGAAGTCCGCCTCTGGGAAACGCCGACTTCCTACGCGAGCTATCGAGGCTGACACTAGAGGCACTTCTTGCATTCTTCGACGAACCAGCGCAGGTCGGCGACAATGTAATCGGTGTATGGATCGCGCACCGACGCGCTCATCGCCGTCACGGCAAGAATGGTGAACAAGAATCTCCGACGACGCTGCGTCTCTGAAGGCGGTGAGTATGCTCCGGGCGCGCGCGGGTCACAGCAGGGCTTGCACCCGGTAAAGCCGCTGCGCCGGCAGGGGAGCGGGATCAATCCAACTGCTGAGCGTCGAGTCGGCGACCTTGTCCGGCACGAAAGCCGTCCACGTCTGCAGATCGTCGCTATAGAAGACCCGGTACTTCTTGCCGGCCACGCTGGGCCAGTTAATCTGGAAACCGCCCAATCCATTGTGCAGCGTCGTGACCCTCAGCGCCGAGGATGCATCGCGTGGATTCGTGCGGGCGATGAATTCGTTCAGATTGCTGACACCATCGCCATCTGCGTCGTCGCCGGCTCGGGATTTATCTCCCGCTTGGCCCGTTGCGTGTCCGAAGTAACGCAGCATCCACCAATCGGGAATCCCGTCGCCGTCGGAATCCGCGTCCGCAATCTTACGCACCGAGATGGCGGAAATGCGCGCGTTGAGATCGCCCGCGCCCGGTCCGCCGGTGAAACGGATGTCGAGTTGCCCGTCGGCGACGGAGTTCGTGAACGTGAGCGTGATGGCGGTGTTATTGCTGCCCGCCGTCGCGATGATGTCGAAGTTGGTCAACACTTGCTGGCCTTCGATGAACACGTTGAACAGCCGGTCGCCGGGTTTGCTGTTGTACGTGTCCGCGTCGAGCAACTTGATTTCGTAGAGTCCGTTCGGCGCGTCAAACTGGCAGCTGAAGTTGGTGCCGTACCGTTCGTACTGATACAACACGTCGTCAGATGTCCCGGCAATCGGATTGGCAATGAAGCCATTCGTCCCGCCGACGAAGCCGAATGAACCGGCGCTGTAAGCCTTGTCTTCTTGCCACAGCGCTCCGCTTTGATCCAAGTAGGGACGACCGCCGCAGTTCACGCGCGCGCCGAATGGTGCCGGTGATTCAGCGTCAAGATACACCGTGACCACGTGCGGTTGCGTGACCGGCGCCGAAGGCAGAGCGATGCGCAGCAGTTTCTCCGCTGGGTCAAGGTTGTAGTCGGTCACTATGCCATCGGCTACAACATTGAACGCCGTGTTGGTGCAATACAATTCGATGCTCCACGCGCGGTGCGTGGGTTGGCCGGCGTACGAGCCGACAGCGCCGCCGATGTTGACGGTGACGGCGTTGCCCGATGTCGCCGCGCTTACCGCGGTCGTCGCGAAATCGTCGGAAACGTATTCGGTGGAGATACCGTCGTCGTCGTACAGCGTGTAGCTCGCCGTTGCATCGCAGTAGATGCGCAGCGCGCGTTGCGTGCCGTCATCAAACTGACTCGAAGCGACATACGGCCCGAGCGGCGTGATGGAATTGTTCCGGTAGAACACCGGAATCCGCGAAAGCGGCGCCGGCCAGTTAGTCGTCACGGGCCCGGTAAGCACTTGTCCGCTCCAATGTTCGATCCATTTCCCTGCCGGCAGGTACATGCTGCGCGACGTCGCGCCTTGCACAGTGACCGGCGCGACGAGGATGTTCGAACCAAACATGAATTCGCTGCCGTCATTCTGCATCGTCGCGTCACTCGGAAACGCCAACGTCAGGGCGCGGCACATCGGCAGACCGGTATCGAACGTCTCTCGCGCCGTCGTGTAGATGTATGGCAACAAGCGATACCGGAGTTTCAACATATTCCGGCAGTTCTCTTGAACGAGGCTGCTGAACTCATACGGGGCAACTGGTTTGCTGTCCACGCCGTGTGCGCGGAACACCGGGCAGAACGCGCCGAACTGAAACCATCGGACATACAGCTCGTCGCTCGGCGTGCCGGTAAAGCCGCCGATGTCGCTGCCGAAATAGCTCATGCCGGACAGGCCGTAGTTGCAGAGCGCGTTGGGATGCGCCGCGAACGTCGCCCAATCCGCGCCAGTATCGTTCGTCCAGTGCGCGGCACCGAAACGTTGATCACCGGCAAAACCAGAGCGGCTGAGAAGGTAGAGGCGTTGGCTGGGAAAATTCGTCGCGTAACCTTCGGCAAGCGCGCGATGCCAGAGCAGATTGTAGACATTGTGGATTTCGGATTCGTTGCGCGCGCCAAAGAAGAAGTCCGCAGGATCGTCCTGTTCCGGTTCACCGAGATCGGTCTAGTGCGCGGCGACGCCATCATTAATAATGGGGCGCAGTTTCTCGAACCACCAGCCGCGTGCGGCCGGGTTGAGGAAGTCGAAGTAGCCGGCGAAATCGTAGAAACCGCTGTTCTGCATGATGCTCGGCGAAGTCATCGCGGCGTCGTTAGCCACGAGGTAATGGAGCGCGGCGGCTTGGTTGAAGTTCGTTTTAGCGGGTTCGTTGTCGCGGTTGATGTACGGCTCGTGAATGTTGATGACCTTGAACCCGGCGCCGGCTAATGCGGTCAAATTGCTTGGAGCATTTGGGAAATTCGTCGTGTCCCATTTCAACGCACCCATGCGGTTCGCGCTGGTGGCAAACCAATACAAGTCCAAGACGAGCGCGTCGCACGGCAGATCATTGGAGCGGAACGCATCGCGGGCGGCGTACATCTGCGACCAGTTCCGGTAACCGTACTTTGATTGGATGTAGCCGAGTGTCCAGCGTGGAGGGAGTGGCGCACGCCCGGTCATCTGTGTGTAACGGTCAAGCACTTCTGACGGGGTGTCACCGCGAACGAAGTAATAGTTCATCTCACCGCCGCGTACGACGACGAGCCACTGCGTGCCACCGGTGTTGTTGAAGTCCCATTCCTGCCGGTAGGTGTTGTCCACGAACACGCCGTAGCCTTTCGACGAGACCACCAGCGGCACCGCCATATCCGTCATCGCGCCCGATTGAAAGCCGGCGCGCGCATTGTACAAGACGCGTTGTTGCCCCCGGTAACTCAACGGCTTTCCGAGCACGAGTCCCATTCCATAATACTGTTCGCCGGGGGGCATCACGAAATTCTCCGAGCGTCCGTCGGTCGCGTATCCGAGTCCGAAAGTGTTGGTGTCCGTGAGTAAGACGGTGCCGTCAGGCTTGCGAAACGTGAACCGAAACGGCAATTTCTGAATATCCACACGCAACCCGGCATTCGACACGACCAGCGTGGTGCCGTCGGTGACGTCTATCGGCGGACGCGGCCAGCTTCGGACGACCGTGAAAGATGCGTTTGTCGAGAAGGCGAGATTGTTGGTTGTCATCCGCACGCGCGCGACGCCGTTGTCAAGCATCTCCAGTTTCACCACGGCCGTTTGGCAAGTGAAAGTCAACTCGTTCAGCGAGTTGCTGAACCAGGAAATGAGATTACCGGGGTCGGCGTGACCGGCGAGAGGAAAACCGATGAATATGGCCGTAAGAGTGGCCGCTGTGATCCGTCTCACGGCAGCGCCTGCACTTTGTAGAACCGGCGCTGTGGCAGCGGTACGGGATCGGTCCAAGGCGTGAGAACACTGATGGCCAAGACGTCCGGCACAGCGGGCGTCCACGTCTGCAGATCGTCGCTGTAGTAAACGCGATACTTCTTGCCCGGCACGCTTGGCCACGTAATCTGGAGGCCGTCCGGTTCATTCTGCGTTGTGGTCACGGTCGGCACCGAAGCGGCGTCGCGCGGATTGGTGCGGGCAATGAACTCATTCAGATTGTTCACGCCGTCGCCGTCGGCATCCGTGGCGGCGTCGCTGGGATTGTTCTTGTTCAACCCGTAAGCATCTTCCCACCAGTCCGGCATGCCGTCGCCATCCGAATCCGCATCGGCGATCTTGCGCACAGCGATGGCGGAGATGCGGGCGTTGGGATCAATACCGCCCGAGTTTACGAAATCGATCTTGAGTTGGCCGTCGGCAACTGTGTTGGTGAAGATGCGCGTCACGGCCTTATTCTTGCCGCCTGCGGCGGCGAAGATGTCGAAGTTGGTGAGAACTTGCTGGCCTTCAATGAACACATTCATGAGCCGGTTGCCGGGGCTATTGTTGGCGGTCTCCGCGTCCAGTAGCATGATCTCGTAGCGACCGTTGGGCGCGTCGAACTGATAACTGAACGAATTGTTGTACCTCTCCGATTGAAAGAGAAGATCGTTGTTGGTGCCGTCAATGGCGTTGGTGGAGACAGAGGTCGAACCGCCGCCGGTAAATCCGAACGAGCCCAGCGAGTACGCCCGGTCGGCCGCCCACATCGCGCCGCTCGTGTCGAGATACGGTCGGTCAACCGCCTTGATGCGTACTTCGTACGGAGCCAGTGCCGACAGATCGAGGTACGCTTGCAGGGAATGATCCTGATTAACCGGCGCCGATGGCAGTTTGATGCGCAACAATTTCTCGGCGCCGTCGAGATAGTAACCGGATGCCGACGCCATCAGCGCGGCGAGGTTCGGCAGGTTGGTGAGGGTTGTGCCGTCGGCGACGACGTTGAAAACCGCATTCGTGCAATATAGTTCGATGCCCCACGTGCGCTGGCTGGGTTGATTGCTGTACGAGCCGAACGCGCCGGCGATTTGCATGAGCACGGCATTACCTGACCGGCTAGCAGTGATGCTCGCGGTCGCAAATTCGTTGGAGCGGTAGCCATTCGACGCGCCGTCGTCGTCATAGAGTGTGTAGCTGGCACTCGATCCGCAATAAATCCGCAAGGCGCGTTGGGTGCCGTCGTCGAATTGCGTCGAGGAAACGTATGGGCCGAGTGGCGTGATGGAGTTATCGCGCCAGAACAGCGGAATTTGCGTAAGCGGTGCCGGCCAGTTCGTCGTGACCGGTCCGGTAAGCATGGCGCCCGTCCAATGATCGAGCCACGTGCCTGCCGGCAAGTAAATCGACCGGGATGTCAGGCTTTCGGTCGTGATGGGTGCGACCATCAGGTTTGGGCCGAACATGAACTGCGTGCCATTATTCATCACGAGCGCGTCACTCGGAAACGCCAACGGCAGCGGACGGCACAGGGGCATACCGGTATCGAAGGAGTCTCGCGCCGTCGCATAGATGTAGGGTAGTAGCCGGTAACGAAGTTTCATCAACACGCGGCAGATTTCGCTGACGTATGCGTTGCCGAAATCGTAGGGCGCGACCGCTTTGTAGTTGTTCGGAGGATTGGAGAAGCCGTGGGCGCGGAAGACCGGGCTGAACGCGCCGTACTGAAACCAGCGGACGTACAACTCGTCGTTAGGTGCATTCGTGGCCCAATACCCCCCGATGTCGCTGCCGAAGTAACTCATGCCGGACAGGCTGAAGTCGTTCATCGCGTTCAGGTGCGCGCTGAAGGTTGTCCAATCGGTGCCCACGTCGTTGCTCCAATGCGCGGCGCCGTAACGTTGATCGCCGGCAAACCCCGAGCGGCTGTAGATCCAAAGTCGTTGATTCGGATAGTTGGTCGCGTATCCTTCGGCGAGCGCTTGGTGCCAGAGCAGGCTGTACACGTTGTGTAGTTCGTACTCGCGGCGTCCGTCGTACGAATAATCGGTAAGGGTCGTCGAGTTGTCATACTCCGGTTCGCCGAGATCAACCCACTGCGCGGCGTTACCTTCGTTGATGCGGGGTTTGAGTTTCTCGAACCACCAGCCGCGCGCGGCAGGATTGTTGAAGTCCACGTAACCGGCATTGCAGAAAAAGCCGGGAACGGTGCTGGGCACGTTGCGGTTCGGCCAGTCGTCGGCCATCAAATATTTCAGCGAAGCACCTTGGGTGAAATTGGCTTGCTGGTCGTTGACGTACGGCTCGTGAATGAGGACGGTCTTGAAACCTTGCGACAAGAGATTGGTAATGTTTTGCGCGGGATTCGGGAACGAGCCATAGTTCCAATCGAGCGCGCCCATTTGGCATGAGCTGCCGAACCATTGGTAATCGAGGAAGATCGCGTCGCAGGGCAGGTCGTTGGTGCGGAAACCGTCCTTGACCGCATACACGTCTGACCAATTAAAGTAGCCGTTGCGCGCTTGCATGTAACCGAACGTCCAGCGCGGCGGCACCGGCGCGCGTCCGGTCGCCTGTGTGTAACGATTTAGCACGTCGGCCAAAGAATCACCGGCGAAGAAGTAATAGTTCAATTCTCCGCCGTCAGTGCGTGCCAGCCAGCGCGTCGTGCCAGCGACGGAGAAATCCCAAAACTGCGGAAACGTGTTGTCCATCAAAAGGCCGTAGCCCTTCGACGACAAAAGCAGCGGCACCGCCATGTCGGTGACAGCCGGGCCGCCCGGTGCCGTTTGCACTCGCGCATTATTAAGTGTGCGTGTCTGGCCCCGGTAGCTCAATGGCTTAAAGAAACTCATACCGAGTCCGTAGAACTCTTCGCCAGCCGGCATGAAGAAGTTCGCGAAATTCGTTGTGCCCCGGTAATCCAAGCCGAACGAGTCAACCTCGGTAAGCAACGTCGTGCCGTCCATCTTCTTGAACGTCAGACGGAATGGAGTCTTTGACACTTCGACGCGCAACCCGGCATTCGACACAACAAGCGTGCTGCCGTCGGTGACGCTCATCGGCGAACGCGGCCAGTTGCGCACGATGGTGAACGATGAGGCGGTCGAGAACACGACGTTGTTTGTCGTCAGCCGCACGCGCGCGACGCCGTTGTCGAGCATCTCCAGTTTCACCACGGCGGTTTGGCAAGTGAATGTCAACTCGTTCAGCGAATTGCTGAACCAGGAAATCAGGTTGCCGGGATCGGCGCTGCTGGGGCGGGGCAAGCCAATCAACACGGCGGCAAACACGACCGTCGCGATGCGTCTCATTTGTGGCGTGAGTCTGGCATTTTGCGGCGATCAAATCAAGAAAGCAGCGCGGGCCTTTTCGCTCGCATGGGTTTTTGCTTGAGCCTCCTCGCCAGCCCGCTACAATCCCGCTCCATGCCCGATGATCCCAGCAAAATTGACATCGCCTACGTCGCTTTCTTGTCGCGGATGCAATTGACAGAGAACGAGATGGCCAAGTTCTCCGCCCAGCTCAAAGATATCCTCGCGTACGTCGCCAAACTCAACGAGTTGGATGTGTCGAACGTCGAGCCTACTGCGCACGCCACGCCGCTGTCCAATGTCTGGCGCAAGGACGAAGTGCGTCCGTCCATTGAAACGGAAAAGGTTCTCAAGAACGCCCCCGAACACGCGCGCGACCTCTTCATCGTGCCGAAGATCATCGAATGAGCCTGCACGCGCTGACGATACACGAGTTGCGCCAGAAGCTCCGGCAGGGCGAAGTGTCGGCGCGCGAAGTCACGCAGGCGTTGCTCGACCGCATCCACGCCGTGGACGGCAAACTGAAGGCCTACCTCTGGCTCAATCCCGACGATGCGCTGGCACAAGCCGACGCGATTGACCGTACCGGCGTCGCAAAGAACGGCAAGTTGCTCGCCGGCGTGCCCGTGGCGATCAAGGATTTGATTAACGTCGAAGGTCAACCGTGCACTTGCGCGTCAAAGATTCTCCAAGGACACATTTCGGTCTACGACGCATTCGTCATTCGACGACTGCGCGAGGCCGGTGCCGTACTTCTTGGACGTACGAACATGGACGAGTTTGCGATGGGGAGTTCCACGGAGAATTCCAGTTGGGGCATTACGCGGAACCCGTGGGACTTGGAGCGCATCCCGGGTGGTTCAAGCGGCGGTAGCGCAGCGGCGGTGGCCGGTGATGAAGCGTTCGCGGCGCTCGGCAGCGATACCGGCGGCTCGATTCGGCAGCCGGCGGCGGTGACCGGGTGCGTCGGGTTGAAACCGACCTATGGGCGTGTGTCCCGGTACGGACTCGTCGCGTTCGCCTCATCGCTCGATCAGATTGGGCCGTTCACCAAGGATGTCGAGGACGCCGCACTCATGTTGCGCGTGCTGGCCGGACACGACGCGAACGATTCGACCAGCGTACCGCAACCCGTGCCGGATTATGCGGCGTCGTTGGGGAAGGGCGTGAAGGGATTGCGCCTCGGTTTGCCGAAGGAGTATTTCATCCCCGGCATGGATCGCGAAGTCGAAGCGGCCGTGCGCAGCGCGATCCGGCAACTCGAAGAACTCGGTGCCCGCATCGTGGAGATTTCGCTGCCGCACACTGATTACGCGGTGGCGGTCTATTATTTGATCGCGACGGCGGAAGCGAGCGCCAACCTCGCGCGGTTCGACGGCGTGCGTTACGGCCGGCGCGTGCCGGGCGAGGACGTGATCGACATGTACGGCAAGACGCGCGGCGCGGGTTTCGGCCCGGAAGTGAAGCGGCGCATCATTCTCGGCACCTACGCACTGAGCGCCGGGTACTATGACGCCTATTATCTGCGCGCGCAGAAGGTGCGGACGCTGATCCGGCAAGACTTCGAGAAGGCGTTTGAGAAGTGCGACGTGATCGCGACGCCGACATCGCCGGAGGTCGCGTTCAAGATCGGCGAGAAGACCGACGATCCGTTGAAGATGTATCTGAGCGACATCTTTACAATCAGCGTGAACCTCGCCGGCGTGTGCGGCGTGAGCATTCCCTGCGGGTTCACGAGCAAGCCAAGGCTGCCGGTTGGATTGCAGATTATCGGCAAACCGTTCGGGGAGGAAACGATCTTGCGCGTCGCGCACGCCTACGAGCAGACCACCGGCTGGCACAGGGAGCGGCCCAAACTTTAGTCACATGCACTACGAAGCGATCATCGGATTAGAGGTACACGTCCAGCTCAAGACGCGGAGCAAGATGTTTTGCGGCTGCGCGACCGAGTTCGGCGCCCCGCCCAACACGCAGGTCTGTCCGGTGTGCCTTGGTTATCCGGGTGTGCTGCCGGTGATGAACGAGGAAGCGGTTCGCAAGACGGTTCTGACCGGGTTGATGGTCGGCAGCGCAATTGCCCGGTTCTCGAAGTGGGACCGGAAGAATTACTTTTACCCGGACATGCCGAAGAACTATCAGATTTCGCAGTACGACTTGCCGCTATGCGTCGGCGGGACAGTGACGACTACCGGCAAGAAGATCGGCGTCACGCGTATCCATCTTGAAGAAGATGTCGCGAAGAGTTTTCATTTCGAGACCACGAGCGGCGTGGATTTCAATCGCGCCGGCACGCCGTTGATGGAGATTGTGAGCGAGCCGGACATGCGTACGCCTGACGAAGCGTTCGCGTATCTGACGGCGCTCAAGGAAATCCTCGTCAGTGGCGGTGTCAGCGATTGCGACATGGAGAAGGGACAGTTGCGGTGCGATTCGAACGTCTCGGTGCGGCCGGTCGGACAGAAGGAGTTCGGGGAAAAGGTCGAGATCAAGAACATGAACACGATCTCTGGTGTGCGCCGGGCGCTGGCGTACGAGATTCAGCGTCAGAGCGCGGCGCTGGAGAAGGGCGAGAAGCTCGCACAGGAAACGCGACGCTGGGACGACGAGGCCGGTAGGACGTTCGTGATGCGCACGAAGGAGTACGCGCATGATTACCGGTATTTCCCCGAACCGGACCTGATGCCGGTAACAATCAGCGATGAAATGCTGGCCGGACTTCGCCAGCGACTGCCCGAACTACCGGAAGCGAAGCGACAGCGGTTCATTCAGCAGTACGGCTTGCCGGGGTACGATGCGGAAGTGCTGGTGGCCGATGGCGCGGTGGCGAAGTTCTACGAAGAGGCGGCGGCGCAGTCGAAGAATCCCAAGGCGATTTCGAACTGGATCATGACGGAGTTGCTGGGCAAGTTCTCCGAGAATCGCATGGCGCCGGCGCAGTTGGCGGAGTTGGTGTCGTTGATCGATGCCGGTCGGATCAGCGGGAAGATGGGCAAGGACGTGTTTGCGGAGATGTTCGCGACCGGCAAGAGCGCGTCGGACATCGTGAAGGAGAAGGGATTGTCACAGGTCAGCGATACCGGGGTGATTGAGGTGTTTGTGGATCAGACAATCGCGGCGCATCCGAAGTCGGTGGCGGATTTCAAGGCCGGTAATGCGGCGGCGATCAATTTTTTGAAGGGTCAAGTGATGAGGTTGAGCAAGGGCAAGGCGAATCCGCAGTTGGTGGGGGAAATCCTGACGCGGAAACTGCAGGCGCTTTAAGCGAAACGCCGGGACGCCTGTTGCCTTGACGGGATTCGGTGCAAACAGTAATGTTTTGATAGCTGGAACAGTTCCAAGACGAACATGGCAGCCCAAGACGAATACGTAGTCGAAATCCTCCGCGATGTCGGGCTGATTACTCACGACGACCTCCAGAAGGCGAAGGAGGTGTCGAAGCACGAGAACATCGGCATCGTGGAAGCGTTGATCAAGATGGGGCGCATCACGCAGATGGATGTGTCCAAGGCGCTGGCCAGCCAGTTCGGCATGGACACGATCAACCTCGCCGAGTACCGGGTGCCTGACGATGTGATCTCGCTCGTGCCCCGCCACATTGCTCGCCGCTACAAAATCATCCCCGTGTACAAGCACGACAACACGTTGACGGTGGCCATCAGCGATCCGCTGGATGTGGACACGGTGGACAGTCTTCGGTACATCCTGAAGATGAATGTCGAGCCGGTGGTTTCCTCCAAGACCGACATCGAGACTTCGTTGACCCGGTATTATGGAGACGCCGACGACACCGTGGAAAACATGCTGCAGGAAATCACGGAAGGCGAAGTCGATCTCGGTGTGGCCGAGAAAGCGGTCGACTCGACGATTGAAGATACCACGGCGACCGAAGCCGATGCGCCGATCATTAAACTCGTTGGCCTGCTGATTCTGGAAGCCTACCGCAACCGCGCGAGTGACATCCACGTCGAACCGTTGGAGAAACGTCTGCGCGTTCGTTACCGGATCGATGGCGTGCTGCACGAGGTGGACAATCCGCCCAAGCGGTTGCAGGCGGCCATCCTCAGCCGTATCAAGATTATGGCCAACATGAGCATCGCGGAGAAGCGCGTCCCGCAAGACGGACGCATTCAAATCCCGGTGATGGGCCGCACGCTGGACTTGCGCGTGTCTTGTCTGCCAACGAACCACGGCGAAGGCATCGTGATGCGTATTTTGGACAAGACCAGCTTGCTGCTGGGGCTTGGCGATCTCGGTTTCTTCAGCGACGATCAGGAAACGATGGAGAAGCTGATCAGCTTGCCGGACGGAATTTTCTTGGTCACCGGCCCGACGGGTTCGGGCAAGACGACCACGCTCTACTCCTGTTTGAATACCATCAACAAGCCTGACCGCAAGATCATCACCGTCGAAGACCCCGTCGAGTATCAACTGGCCGGCATCAATCAGGTGCAGGTCAACGCCGACATCAACCTCACCTTTTCGGCGGCGCTGCGTTCGATTCTGCGTCAGGCGCCGAACATCATCATGATTGGTGAGATTCGCGATTTGGAGACGGCCAACATCGCCGTGCAGGCGTCGCTGACCGGCCATTTGGTCTTCTCCACGCTGCACACCAACGACGCGCCGTCCGCCGTGACGCGCATGGTGGACATGGGTGTGAAACCGTTTCTGGTGGCATCCTCGGTGCGCGCGATCATGGCCCAGCGGCTCATTCGCAAGATTTGCCCGAAATGCAAAGAGCCGTACGTGCCGAGCGATTACGAAGTGCAAGTGCTCAAACTCAACCCGGAAGAAGTGCGCAAGGCGACCTTGTACAAGGGACGAGGTTGTCAGGATTGCTCGCGCACGGGTTACCGGGGCCGCATGGGAATCTACGAAATCTTCCGCATTGACGACGAAGTGCGGCGATTGATTTACGAGAAGGTACCGTCCAATGTCATTCGCGCCCGCGCGCGCGAACTCGGCATGCGCACGTTGCGCGAGGACGGTGTGCGCAAGATCATGGCCGGCATCACGACGCCCGAAGAAGTCATTTCGATCACACAGGGTGACCAAGACTAAGCTACCGGAACGGAGACGATCATGGCGCTACAAATGGACGACTTGCTGCAGGTGGTGGTGGACGAGGGCGCGTCGGACTTGCATCTGCGCGTCGGGGTGCCGCCCATCATCCGGTTGCACGGGTCGCTGGTGCACATGGATCTGCCCGCATTGGTGCCCGAAGATACCGAGAATCTCATGAAGGCGATCACCTCGGAGAGCCACATCCAAAGGGTGCGCGAGCAGGGCGGCACGGACTTCGGGTTCGCCTTCGGTGAAATGGCCCGCTTTCGTGTGAGCGTGTTCAAGCAGAAGGGAAACTACGGACTGGTGTTGCGCCAGATTCCCAACACGCTCATGTCGCTGGAGCAAATCGGGTTGCCGCCCTCAATCAAAGACCTCTTGTTTCGACCGCGCGGATTGATTCTGGTGACCGGGCCGACCGGTTCCGGCAAGACGACGACGCTGGCTTCGATGATTGACATCATCAACACCGAGCGCGATTGCCACATCATCACCATCGAAGACCCGATTGAGTATTACCACCAGCACAAGAAGAGCATTGTCACGCAACGGGAAATCGGCGTGGACGTACCGGATTTTGCCGAGGCGCTGCGCCGCGGTTTGCGGCAGGACCCCGACGTGATGCTGGTGGGCGAAATGCGCGACCTTGAAACCATGGAAGCGGCCATCACGGCGGCGGAGACCGGGCATTTGGTGTTTGCGACACTGCACACCACGGGCGCCGCGCGGACGGTGGACCGCATCGTGGACGCTTTCCCGACGAATCAGCAGGAGCAGATCCGGACGCAGTTGGCCTCTTCGATCCTGGCCGTGGTCTCGCAGCTCTTGCTGGTGCGCGCCGACGGGAAAGGACGCATCGCGTGCTTTGAGATCATGATTTCCACGCCGTCCATTCAGGCGCTGATCCGCGACAACAAAACGTTCCGCATCACCTCGGACATTCAGACCGGCGCGAAGTACGGCATGGTGACGCTCGACGCCAATCTGATGAGCTTGTACGAGCGCGGGTTGATTTCCTACGGGGATTTGATCACCAAGGCGCAGGATCCGCAGTCGGTGCTCACCAAGTTACAGGGCGAACAAACCGGCAAGAAACGGTGACCTATGTTTGAGAGCGAGTCAGCCACGTTATCCGAACTGATCCGGGAGCGCAACCTAGTCAGCACGCAGCAGTTTGCGGAGATTCAGGACGAACACGAGCGCACCGGCAAGTCCTTGTCCCAGATCATCGTGGATTTTGGATTGCTGACGGAGGAGCAGCTTCTGCGCGCGGTGGCCGAGCACTTGAACCTGGAGTTTGTGAATCTCGAAGACGTGGATATTCCGCAGAACGTTCTGCGTCTCATGCCGGCCAACGTCGCGCGCATGTACGGGGCGGTGCCGGTAGGCGCGGCGGGCAATCTGGTCACCGTGGCCGTGCTCGATCCGTTCAATCCACAACTGGTCGAGGAACTTTCCTTCGTGCTCGGCAAGGACGTTCAACTGGCCGTCGCGCCCACGAAGCAGATTGAGGAAGCCATCGCGCGCTTCTACGCCGAGGAAAGCGAGTCCATCAAGGACATCCTCGCCAACATGGAGGAGCAGCTCACCTCCGCCGAGATGATCGAGACGGTCTCGAAAGGCGGCGGCGGGGCGGCGGCACTGGAGGAATTGGCAAGCCAGGCGCCGATCGTGCGATTCGTAAACCTGATTTTGTTTCAGGCGATCCAGGACCGGGCGAGCGACATCCATTTTGAGCCGTTTGAGGATGAATTCAAGATTCGCTACCGGGTGGACGGCGCGCTCTACGAAATGGCGCCGCCGCCGAAGCATCTGGCGTTGCCGGTCATCTCCCGCGTCAAGGTCATGTCCAACCTGAACATCGCCGAGCGCCGGTTGCCGCAGGACGGGCGCATCCAGATGGCCATTGCGGGCCGGCAGGTGGACTTGCGCGTTTCGACGTTGCCCACGCAGTTTGGCGAATCGGTCGTGTTGCGCGTGTTGGACCGCTCGGTGGTCAATCTGGAAGTGGAAAGCCTCGGGATGCCGCCCGATGTGCATGAGAAGTTGATGGAAATGATTCGCATCCCCAACGGCATCATCATCATCACGGGGCCGACCGGCTCGGGCAAGACGACGACGTTGTATTCCTGCCTGAAGCGGATCAACACGGTGGATTTGAAGTTGCTGACGGCGGAGGACCCGGTTGAATACGACCTTGAAGGTATCATGCAGGTGCCGATCAACGAGGCGATCGGGTTGACGTTTGCGCGGGCGCTGCGCAGCTTCCTGCGTCAGGACCCGGACATTATTATGGTGGGCGAGATGCGCGACTTGGAGACGGCGCAGATTTCCATTCAGGCGTCGCTGACCGGGCACTTGGTGTTCACGACGTTGCACACCAACGACGCGCCGGGCGCGGTCACGCGCATGATTGACATGGGCGTTGAGCCGTTCCTGATCAGTTCAACGCTCGAAGGGATTCTGGCGCAGCGGCTGGTGCGCACCATCTGCAAGAAATGCCGGATCGCCTACGAGCCGACGGAGGCGGTGTTGTCGGAACTGGCGTTGACGAAAGAGGACACTCAAGGGCGGCCGTTCTATTATGGCAAAGGCTGTATGGAATGTAATGAGACCGGCTACAAAGGCCGCAAGGGATTGTTCGAGTTGTTGACGGTCTCGGAGCCGATTCGTGAGTTGATCAACATGCGCGCTCCCGCCGGTGTGATTCGCTCCCGCGCGTTGGAATTGGGGATGCGCACGCTGCGGGAAGACGGGATTCGCTGCATTCTGGATGGAGAAACAACGGTCGAGGAAGTGCTCAAATATACATAAGCGCCGTGGTCCGTCCGGCTCGTCGGCGAGTGGAGGACACGGAGGAGGAAATTGGTCATGCCAAAATTCAACTATGTTGCGCTCGACGCCAAGGGCAAGGAAATCTCCGGGGTGTTGGAAACGGACAACACCACCAGCGCCGTCAGTCGCATCCGGGAGATGGGCTATTTTCCCACGAATGTCACCGAGGCGGAGAAGGGGAAGCGGCCCGCCGGCAAGCCGAGTGGGCCGGTCACGGCCACCAAGGGGGAGAAAAAAGGTTTGGGACAAATCCAAATCAAACTCTTCAGCACCGGCAAGATCGCATCCAAGGCGCTCACCGCGTTTACGCGACAACTGGCGACATTGATCGACGCGGGGCTGCCTTTGCTGCGGGGTCTCAGCGTCTTGCGCCGGCAGGAAAAGAATCCCACGCTGAAAAAGACGCTGGTTCAACTCTCGGAGACGGTCGAAGCGGGCAGTACGTTCAGTGAAGCGCTCGCCCAGCATCCGAAGATTTTCAACCGATTGTACGTGAACATGGTGCGCGCCGGTGAGGCCGGTGGCGTGCTCGATGTGGTGTTGACACGCTTGGCCGATTTTCAGGAGAAGGCGCAGAAGATCAAGAACAAGGTCATCTCCGCCATGGTCTATCCCGTGGTGGTCATCTGCGTCGCGGTGGCCATCCTGTCATTTCTGATGGTTGTCATCGTGCCGAAGTTTAAGGAAATCTTCTCCGACCTGCTGGAAGGCAAGCAGCTGCCCCCGCTCACGCAGATGGTGCTCGCCGTCAGTAATCTGATGAAGGACAAGTTCCTGTACGTGTTGCCCGTGGTGATTGCGATTATCGTGTTGATCAAGGTCGTTGGCAAAACCACCAAGGGACGCTACCTGCTGGATGCGTTCAAGTTGAACGCGCCGGTCTTCGGGCCGATGATTCGCAAAGTGGGCATCTCGCGGTTCACGCGCACGCTCGGAACGTTGATTGCCAGCGGCGTGCCGATCCTGCAGGCGTTGAACATCGTGCGCGAGACCTCCGGCAACGCCGTGATCGCCAAGGCGGTCGGTCAGGTGCATGATTCAGTCAAGGAAGGCGAGTCGATTGCCCACCCGCTGGAGGCGTCGAAAGTATTTCCCCCGATGGTCGTCAGCATGATCGAGGTCGGCGAAGAGACGGGAGCGCTGCCGGACATGCTGATGAAGGTGGCCGACGTTTACGACGACGAAGTGGACAACGCCGTGGCGGCGTTGACCTCCCTGCTGGAGCCGATCATGATTGTCTTTCTGGCGCTGATCGTCGGCACCATCGTCATCGCGCTGTTTCTGCCCTTGATCAGCATCATCGGCACCCTGAGCGGTTAGTAGCGGACGCTGGCGTAGGGCGATCAGGGAAACGGTGAGATCGTGGGCAGCATCGCGCCATTATCAATTGAGATGGTATAACTGACGACCCTGAATCCTGTACCGTTAGTGGGCTGGAAGCTGGCGACCTCGAGGTAATAGATTTCTCCCAAAAACAGAATATACTTGTTTTGGCTATTTGGTTCTGGTGAAACCCCCAAAAGGGGTGGGCCCCCGTTAGTTGAAAGATAAACGCTCACAACACCGTTGGTCCCGCCGGGCGCAGTGGCACCGGGATTAGGTGTGAATGTGGAGTTGATGGTGATGGTGGCGCCCCCCGTTAACTTGTAATAATCCGCATAGAACGGCACATCTGTGTTCGTTTGGGCGAGGTATGAAAGGTCATAAATGTAACCAGCTTGGGAACGGGGATTCCATGGATTCGACGGGCTCGTAAGTGGCCCCATAAAACCGCCGCCGGGATTGGCACTAGTTAGATCCCTTGCGAAGATTGAATAATAGTCACCAAGAATATTGTTTGCGTTCGGTGTGACTTCCACGTAGTAAGGCCTGTACTGGAGCAAATCGCTGCTGAGAAGGGTGTACCCAAGGCCGGAGTTATCGCACTGGTTCTGGGTGTTTGTCAGGCCGGAGTCGTAAATATAGGTACAATTGCCGTTGGTGGCAGCGATAGCGATGAATACGGTGTCGAGGCCTTTAAGCTGATAAAAGTCGGCAACGAGATTCGGGTTGGCGTGCGAGGGCTGGCTACTGGACGAGAGACCGCTGTGCCTGACGGTGACATCGCCGGGCCGTTCGAGATTCAGGGCGAAGGTACCGCTGGTGAACCGGCCATCGCTGGTCCACGCGGTGGCGATGACGGCGACCGTGACGGGGAGGTCCAAGCCGAAAACCTGCCCGACTATTGGAGTGATGTAAGTTATTGTGTTGCCGGAGGTCTGGGCGACGTAGCGGGTACCGCCGGTGACAATCAATGTGTCAGAACCGCGGAGAAGAAACGTGCCGGCCAATGTGGCGTCCGTCGGCGGGATGATCTCCCAAGTGTAGTGATCAATGCCGGCGTTGGTCGTGGTGATCTGAAGCTGGACTTGAAGATTCGTGAATATCAGGAACGGGTTGGATCGCAGATCACAGAAAGCAGTTAAATAACTGAACGGGAACACAATTGGCGCAAGGTTATTGCTGAATACGTTCCACACGTTGGGGGCCCCGCTGACTGGACAGACCGGGTCGGTAGCTTGCAAGGTGACGAGTTGCGGCTGATCGCCCGTCCCGCCCCCTCCGCCGCCCCCGCTCCCGCTACTGCCGCCGGGAGTGCAGCCAGTCATTCCTGACAGGCAAGCCAGCGCGATCAGGCAAACAACAGACAACTTCCAGACGTGATGAATTTTCATGATGATCCTCTTTGGCGCGTGCGGTCTATTGAATATCAAATTGGCGTTTGGCCAGCGCGACGACATTGTTGCGCGCATCGTAAAGCTCCACTTGGTATGCACCGGCTGGCCAACCCTTATCAACCTGCAGCCAGACGTAATTGTAGGCGGCATCAGAGCTGAGCGGCTCGCAGGTGGAGTAAACCATCGTTTGGTCGGCCGGCTTCCGCCAAACAACCAAAACATTGTCCAAACCACGGAGAGTGCCGGAATTCTCAAAAACAGCATAGACCCGCGTCACCCCCTCGGGGAGTACATGGGTGTGACCGATGACGCGGGCATCGGTCGTGCAATTGTCCGTGATGACCAATGGAGCGCCCAACCCAGGCACCGGTGCCGTGCCCGCAACGCTATCATACAGACTCATCAAACTTTCCACCGGATCTTTAGCAGTCAAGATGAACTGACGGGGAACACCCAAATAGCGCTCCAACACGTCGGCGATTTCGGTGCCCGGCACTTGCTTGGCCACGTATTCCGCCAGCGCCTCCACGTCCGCCCGTTCCAGCGTGCGCAACTCGGCCATTTGGCCGGTCAGGGCGAATCGCGCGAGCCGGGCTGCCGTCTGGCGCTGTGCCAATGGGGCACTTTGCAGCACCTGAGCCACCCGTTGCGCCAGCGCGACTTGGTCAGGGGATTTGCTGCCGATTGCCAACCCGATGACCGGCGCAAGCGGATCAACGGCTTTGGCAACTGCGGGTACAACGCGCTGCGACTGCTTTTCTGATCCCGGCGCTGAAATCGATTCCAAACGATTCCGTTGGGTCTCATGTCTCGAATCCTTCCGAACCGACATGGTAACCGAGGAAATCGGCTCTTTCAGAGATCGCTGAGCCTGCCAAAAGAGAATCAGCCCGGCAAGAGCAGCCAAACAAACCACCGCCGAGATGACCGCCGCTCGCCGGATGTGACTTTTGCCTCGCGTGTCCATCCGGGCGAATTGTTACTGAAATCTTCCAACCGCGTCAACACAACATTTTTCAGCGGGGCGCGAAGAGGTCCTGTGAATCCTGGGTTTGTTTTTCCAGTTCCGCCGCCAGCGATTTGAACCCGAGTTGTCGAAAGATCGGTGTCAGCGCCGACCGGTCGTATGGCTGGAGCTTGAGATTGTCGAGCTGGACCGGCACGGCGAGATCGGCACGCAGAACAACGAGAGTGCGGTTGACACGGATCTGATCTGCGTGCGAGATGATCGCTTCGCGGAGTTTGGGTTTGGCGATTTCCGTGGCGCGGGCCAGCAGGTTGTCAAGACTGTTGAAAGCGCGAAGCAATTCGACCGCGGTCTTCTCTCCCACGCCCGGCACGCCCGGAATGTTGTCCGCCGAGTCGCCGGTCAGACTCAGAAAATCCACGATCTGTTCCGGCTTGACGCCATAGCGGGCTTCGACAGCCGCTGCATCAACGATGGCGGTCTCCTTGCCGTCGGGTCGTATCAACTGGATCGCGGGGCCGACAATCTGCGTGAGGTCCTTGTCGTTGCTGGCGATGAGGACGCGCATCTTCTCCCGGGCTGCTTGAGTGGCGAGCGTCGCAATGATGTCATCAGCTTCTTCGCCCTCGACTTGCGCGATCGGAATGCGCATGGCCGCAAGAACATCTCGAATCATGGGCAACTGCGCTTCGAGATCGGGCGGTGTAGGGGGGCGTTGTGCTTTGTAGGTTGGCAACACGACAAGTCGCTTTTGAGGGGCGCCCAAGTCAAAAACAACAGCCACGTGCGTCGGTTTGTGATCGGCCAGCAACTTCCGCAGCATTTTGGTAAAGCCGTAGATGGCATTGACCGGCTCGCCGCGCGGGCCGGTCAAGTTGCGGATAGCGTAGAAGGCGCGGTAAATCAGTGAGTAGGCATCAACGAGAAGCAGGGTGTTTGACATCGCCGCGCAAGCGTATCATCTGTCGCCCGATAAGACAACCCAGCCCTTTTTGGAGGGCCATGCTCCGTCATGGCCGCATTCTGCGAACGGACGCGATGGAGCGCGTCCCTCCAAACAGCGAATTCGGTCACCGCGCTTACAGGGCTATCGCCGCACCTATCGTAAAGCGGCCGCTTGCTGCCGGTGAATCGGATTGCCTGCCGGATCGATCAGCCGTGCCGTTACGAAGACGAGCAAGTTGCGTTTGTTGCGTTGTGTAATCTTGGAGCGGAAAAGGCGTCCGACCCAGGGAATGTCACCGAAAAACGGCGTCTTGTCGTCAATCTTCTGCAGGTCTTCGCGCAGCAACCCGCCCAGTACAACCGTTTGCCCGTCCCAGATGACGATGCTGGTGGTCAGATTCCGGCTGGAGAAAAGCGGCTGCTTGATGTCGTTGGGAATTGTGATGCCTTGGGTAACGAGAGGGTTACCGTAGTTGATGAAGCCGAGGAACTCGGAAACTTCGGGAATCAACGTCAGATTAATGGTGTATCCGTCCGCGCCCACGGTCGGCGTGACGTTAAGCAAAACGCCAACTTCGCGCGTCTTGAAGCTGCTGGGTGTTGAGGGGGTCACAGTGGGAGCTTGGATGACCCCGCTGACAATCGCGCCCGCAGTTGCTGTGGCTTGGGAGAACTCGGTGGGGTAGATAAACTCCTGTACCACTTTGATCTGTGCAGAACTGCCGCTGATCGTGGTCACCTTTGGCGCGGAAAGAACGTCCGTGCTCTTCTTCTGGGACAAAGCGTTAATCAGTACCGTAAACTTGATATCTGAAAGGATGCCCCGAATCGAGCCAATCTGGCTGGGGATAGCGCCTCCAGCGCCTCCAGCCAACAAGGCGTCAACCGCGTTGCCCGAGATCGCCACATTGCCGCGTTCCCCGACCGTCACTTCGTCAGCTGAGGTGGGCGGACTACCCACAGCCGACTGTCGCGACCCTCCTTCGAGAATAACCTTACCGTCGTTGGGTGTAGATGCTCCCACGAGCCAATGGAAGCCCAGTTCGTCCAGATCGGCTTGCGAAATTTCAACGAACTTGGCCTCAATCTCCACCTGCGAAGGAACAACGTTGAGCGTGGCCAGAATGCGCTCGAATATCTCAATATTCTCCGGCGTGTTGCGGACAATGATCGTGCTGGTGCGTTCGTTGTAGGCCAGACTTGATCCGGTTGGGAAAGGTACGCCCGCATCGACGAAGAACTGTTTCACATCGCCAACACCCACAGTTGTCGCCGCACCCCCCATCGCCTGATACTCCGCTGCGCTGGTCTTGGCTTGTGCGGCGGTCGGCGTGGTCAGGACCTGTTTGATCGCACCGGACTGGACAGGATAGGAGCGAGTAATCATATCTGTCGGCATCAGCCCTTCCGGCGCAACCAAGACAGCACTGGATTCGACGCGATATTTCAACCCCGCTGCCGATGTGACGTAGTTGAGTGCGTCGATCATGGGAATGTTTCGCAGGGCCAGGGAAATCCTCCGGACGCCGCCAACCTCGGATGGTGCCGGTGCGGCTTCGGGAGCCGGTGCCGGTGCGGCGGGCGCGGCGGGCGCGGCAGCCGGCGTCGATTCGCCCAACCGCAGGACGATGTTGACGCCGACCTTGTCCGGATCGAGTCTTCGGCTCTCATCGCTCAGGAATTTGATGACGTCGGTGATGACGGCGTCGCGGAAATTGATTTCTGGAATGATGATGTTGTTGAGCTTCTTCATGATCTCGGCTTGACGCATCGCGCTCCCGCCGATGACGCCGGCGCCCTCGGTGCGCTCCGGCATCTTGACTTCGCGGCTGACCGGGGGAATCCACGCATCTGTGACCTGCCAAAGCGCGTGTGTGCGGGCCTCGTCCGCTCCCGTTTGGGTGATGTTCAGGCGAGCTTTGTTGACATCGCCGATGAGGATGTAAGCGTCCTCATTATAGGGATCAATCAAGAGGACCTGCTGAAAGCGTCGTTCCGCCTCATCGTATTGCCCGGAATTCAGGAGGATTTTGCCTTCACGGAACAGCTTCTTGATCTGGTCTTTGTTGGCAGTGAACTCGGGGGTCTTGTCAGGCGCCGTTTCGGCGGCGGCTTCCGGCTGAGCGGGCTTGGCTGCGGCTTGTGTTTCTGCCGCCCTTAGCTTGACCAAGAGCGAATCGGCGGAGCGATTATGGTCGTCGTATTCGAGGGCTTTCTGCGCCAGTTCTTTCGCTTTCTTGTTGTCGCCCGCACGATACGCCGTGTCCGCGAGCCGGTAATACGCATCGGTCAGGGTATGGCCCGCGCGACGGTAGTCAATCTCCGTGGCTTTGGCGCGCGGCAGGATCTTTAGGGCGTTCTCCAACTTGACAATCGCGTCCTCGTACTTGCCACTGGAATAGAGTTTCTGACCTTGCTTGATCAGCAAGCGGGCTTGCTGTTGCGCCTCCTGACGGCGAATAATTTCTTCCCGCGTGGCCTGCGACGCGTTGTTGGGTTTTGCGGTGGGCGCCTTGGCTGGTTCGGCCGCCCGTCCGGCGCCGCCGATGCACAGCGTGCTGATGAGTAAAAACAAAAGGAATTGTTTCATAGCCAGTTCTCCATTCCGTGTACCTGTCCGCGTCATCTGATCTGATGTGGCGCGGGATTCGGCGGCGATCACCTAGACCCCGTTAAGCCGATGGTGTGCTTCTTCCCGGACTCCGTGTCAACGATTATCATCTGCGTTTGATTTATGTCAACGACAATGTAGGTTTTCCCCGCGCAGGCGAGTCTTTGTCCGCGCGCCACCTTCAACGTTTGTGCGCTCTCGATGCATTGGACGATCGCGACGGGCTCCTTCTGCTCCGCTTCCTTTCCCCACACGAGCAGAATCGGCTCTTCGCCTTCGTGCTTCAACGTCAACTCCGAGATGTCCAGTTCCTGTGAACCAACATTGGTGACGACGTTGGTGGTCTTGCGTTCAAACTTCGTGATCTTGTAGCCGGTGTTCTCAAAGTCGTCTTGCACATACTTGCCGACTGCAGGGACAAAGAACGACTTGCGGAAATCCCGGAAGTTGATTTGAAAATTGTAGCCTTCCTTCTTCTGGGCGTCCCAAGAGTACGCATAGAACCGCAGTTTGAACGGCTCACGCGCGACACGCAGCAACGATACCGGCGGGCCTCCGTCGAGATCGTTCGTCCCCGCCGGGGGTCGTGGGGGT
>JBGQCJ010000007.1:0-65095 GCA_041495285.1 Verrucomicrobiia bacterium | reverse complement strand
CGGCCTGTGCAGCGCCAGCGGCGTGAGCCTGGGCGTGCCGGCCAGCACCAACGACAACTGCGCCGTGGCCAGCGTGGTCAACAACGGCGCCGGCACTTACCCTGTCGGCACCAACGAGGTGGTCTGGACCGTGACCGATATCCACAACAACCAGAGCGCCTGAACCCAGCAGGTGATCGTGGTCGATAACCAGGCGCCGAGCCTCACCTGCCCGGCTGATGTCGTCATCACGAACGCGACCGGCGTCTGCTGTGCGACTAGCGTGGTCTTGGGTGCTCCGATCACCGGCGATAATTGCGGCGTGGCCAGCGTGGTCAACAACGGCAGCGAACCGTACCCGGTCGGCACCAACGACGTGATCTGGACCGTGACCGATGTGCACGGCAACACTGCGAACTGCGTCCAGCAAGTGATCGTCGAGTTGACGAGTCCGAACGCCGACACCGATGGCGACGGCATCAGCGATCTCGCCGAGTGCTTGATCGGCAGTGATCCGCTGGACAGCGCGTCGGGCTTTCGCATGTTGAACGTCCAACGCATCGGGATTGACCTGAAGCTCACGTGGCTGACCGTCGGCGGTTCGACCAACGTCGTGCAACTGGCGAACCCGATCATCAGCGGCAACTACACAAACAACTACATTAGTCTCGCCACGTTGTTCGTGTCCGGCAGCGGCGCCGTCACCACCAACTGGGTGGATGTCGGCGGTGCGACCAACGTACCGTCGCGGTACTACCGCATCCGGTTGTCATCCGGGACGCCGAACTGCCCATAGGAGCATTCGCTCGTAACGCAAGTGAGACGGCCGGATCGCTTCGACCGTCTCACTTTTTTGCCGACTGTGTTAAGGACACCGGTATGTTTCGAGTGATCTTGGTTTGTCTCTTGGTTGGAAAGGCCTCCGCCCAAGAAACGAATCTGCCCACGATGGAAGTCGCTCAGGCGGTGATCGTCACGGCCAAACTCGACTTAGACCAGAAGCCGCCCACAATCACCGAGGCACTCGGTTAGATTGAGCGGCGTTCCACACCCGACGACGGTCGCGGACGCACTTTTGCGATCCTCGATGCGTACGATGAGCCAACTGCCGATGGCAAGCTGCACATCTCCATGCACGTCAGCACGGAGAAGCCGGGCGTTGGCCAACTGGGGTTTCGCCGCACCGGCGAGATACTGTGGAGATCCTAAATCATACCGGTAACTCATCCACCGAGTTCCAGCTTTGCCGGTAAGAACCTGCTCATCATGCTCGATGACGGTCACGGCAAACCCTACCTGCTGGATGGCTCCGAAACATCGGGTTTAATTCTGGATGCTGTCGTTCGGGATTTGGCATTACCTGTGCAAGACTTCTGGCCGGATGTCGCCGAGCGCGAAGCGACGTTCCTTTATAGTGCGTGTGGTTGTCCGGTAAAGGCTGTGGTGCGGCGGGTGGGGGAGAAGTCGGTTCGCGTGAAGGAATTGCCAGTCATCTTTCCCGACGATCCCGCCGTAGCGGCCACGATCGCACAGTTGATGGGCTGGAACGAACCGTAACCCGTCTATTTTGGGAGCCGGCTGGTGACTGATGTCAGGGCGTTTTGCAGCGCCTGTCGGCCGGTGGGACTCGTGGTGACCGCCAACATTTGGTTAATCAGCGCAATTCGTTGGCTGATTTGGTCTGGCGACCAATTCTGTGCGGGCGCGGTGGTGCCGAAGATCTGGTTGCCGTATTGGATGTAGCTGCCGGACAACGCCGCGGCTATTGTGGACCAAGCCGTATCCGGGACTCGGTTCTGCCGGGCGTCGTCGACCAAGGCGGCCGCCGCAGCGGGGTACTGCAGAGCGGCTTGCGCAAGCGGTCGCAATGCAAAGTCGCCGTTTCCCAGAGAGCTGACGGATGGGTCTTGGGCGAGCTTGATCAGTGTTGGGATGCCGGCACCATCGGGAAGTCCGGCCAGCGCCAGTGTCGCATAGTAATTCCATCGCGAGACCGCCCTCTCCAAGTCGGGAACAATATTGGTACTGCCGTACGCTTGGAGCAATTCAAACAGCGGGCTCATGTCGCGACCCGGCACTGGACCGTTCGCCGCCTGGATCAGCACCTCTTGCGCTGCCGCCAATTCGAATTGACGAAACTGTCCCGGTTGTTGACTTTCAAGGTAGGAACTCAACAAGACAATCTCCAGAGGATCGGCGGTCTGTTGGAGCGTGGCCAAGGACAACTGGATCGCATCGGCGCCGCCAATCTGTTGCAGCGCGTCGATCAAACCGACCCGCAGCGTTCCGTAATTCACGAGGTTGCCACCCGCGAAGTCGTCGAAACTGAAATCCTGGTTCTGTTGCAGGTACTCCCGAATGGCGGGGATGGCCACCGCGCCCTGTTCTCTCAATTGCTGCAACAACTGGTTCACCTCGTTGGCTTGGTCCGCAGAGATGTTGCCGCCGCTGAATTTGAGATGGGCCAATCGAGTCAGCAACCCCTGCGCGACGCTTGAGGACCCGGGCGTCATGGACATGGAGGCTGATGTACCGGCTGGAGGAGCGGTCCGTGGACTGGGTTTGGATGGGACCGCTGAATTCGTTTCCCACAGCGAGACTTCGCGAAGAGGTGAATTGGTCTTGTGCCGGTTGAAGCCCGGCTGCTCGGATACGTGCGGAAGATTCGCGGCAACAGTGTGCGGCGGAGATTTGCTTGCGGAATCCGTCGAAGGAGTATTCGTTGACGGTTCGCCACAACCACTGCACACAAATACACATATCAAACCTGCGCAACCTAACCGTCCTGCAGGCTTTTTGAGGAACTCCTTCATGTGAACCACACAATTCCTTGTTGTCTTAAACAAGACTCGGCGAAACTGCCCAGTTATGCAAGACTGCAGTCTGTAGGTTGACTGCTAGAGAGGCTGTCGAGCAAGGCGCGGTGTCAAGAGGCAGTTCGTTAGATCTGAGACGTAGTATTAGGGTCTCGCCATCCTGCGGCATCAGACACTACCGAACCAATAAAGAAATCAGAACTCGACCAATCGCTTGTCAAGGGAGTTTTGACGGTGTAGTAAGGGTGTAATGGCTGGATTGTGAAGGTGTAGTGGAGCCCACGGTCGGGTTCGAACCTGCAACACTCACACATCAAACCAACGCGTGTGGCCCCGTCAAACCCGATTTTGCCACAGAAAAAGTTGAGCGGCCCGTGTCATATGGCTCGCGCCTCGCGACGGCTGTTTCCTCGGTGGTCCGCCATGTTGGGGTCGTTCGCAGATTCAGGAGTTGTTTCCGTCGCGACTCACGGTGTCAATTCCGGGTGAAAAGTCAATCCTACCGCCACCACGATGTTCGATGACGTAGAGCATGTATTTGCGTCAGCTGTTTGGGAGAACCTGGCGCGAGCGCGGCAAACTTTGACCCTTACACTTTGCAAACAGTAGATTAACTGCGGATTCCACTTGGCAAAAATTGGCAATTAAGATGTCTGTCGTTGCCCGTTGTTGCCGAGTGGCCGGTTGCCTTGTGAGCCTTATTCTGTAAGGAATTGCAGAATTTACTGAGGAGACTCGGAAAAATCGGGGAAGCGCTCAGGTCGGTTTTTAAGTTCGCAACATTGAACAAAGTTTGAGCGTTTGATAGTGTGGCTGTCCGTGAAGGGACAGAAGGAAAGTATTTTGCGATACCCGTCGTTATTTTGGGGGGTAACCTTTTGTTCATGTTTGCAAAATGTTTGCTTCAAGTGGAATTGGCAGGATGATAATACGTCAGTAATGTCAGTATTTACAAAGCTTGTGCGCCCGTAGCTCAACTGGACAGAGCGCCGGTCTTCGGAACCGAGGGTTGGGGGTTCAAATCCCTCCGGGCGTACCAGGTTTCACCGGCTACGCGGCGAGGCCGTGCGAGAGGAAAGGTGTCGGCTGATGACTGAAACGGGTGCGACGCAGCACGGCTTCGACGCGCGCCACCAATTCGTCCATGTGGAACGGTTTGGTCACGTAATCGTCCGCGCCGAGTTCGAAGGCCTGAAGTTTGTTGTCCCAATGGCTGAGCCCGGACATAACGATGACCGGCGTGTGGCGGACGGGAACGGCTTTGCGGAGCATCGAACAGATCTCGTAGCCGGGAAGTCGCGGGAGATTCAGATCGAGGACGACAATGTCGGGCTTTGATTGCAGGATGAAGTTCAGCGCTTCAATTCCGTCACTGACCCAGTGCGGATGAAATCCCGCTTCTTGCAGCGCTTCGGCAACCAGATGGCCCATCGCCTCGTCGTCTTCCGCAATCAACACGGTCTTGGGCTTGTGGGCGTGGGCTCGTCGTTTCATGGGCCATCCATTTTCATTAGCACGCCCGATGCCAGTGTTGACACGAGATTCGCCGCACCAGCACAATCTGCTCGGGCTTGTTGACCACCATACTTGGCCGGCCCTTGTGAATCGTCAAAACGCCCGTGACTTGAATCTTTTTCTGCAGGTAGTCCTCCGTCGACTCGCCCTGCGCCTGAAACAGTTTCGTGGCGGACTCGAACATCACGAAACTGAACCTGTCCCGATTCTTGTCAAAATTGAAAAATCGCGTGCCGCCTTTCTCATCGTGGTGAGTCCGAATCACCACACCCTGCACCGTTACGACCCGACCGGCCATGGGGATTAGCTTGTCGCCCCAGTGCGTCCACGGCATCCAACTTGCCCAGCGTGGGCGTGGGGATGGTGAGTTTCTTCGGGGCTTGCTCGGCCTTCGACGGTCGCCGCCGCGCGCGTTTCGGAAACGCCCGGCCACTCATCTATCTTGTCACCACCAGGCTCAGTCGAACACCACGGTCTTTCCTGCGTACACCAAAATCCGGTGGTCAATATGCCACCGCACTGCCCGCGACAACACCGCCTTCTCCAAGTCGCGCCCCTTCTGCATCAAATCCTCCAGTTGATCCCGGTGCGAGATGCGCACCACATCCTGCTCGATAATCGGTCCCTCGTCCAACGCCTCCGTCACGTAATGACTCGTCGCCCCAATCAACTTCACCCCACGCTCGAACGCCCGGTGATAAGGCCGGGCCCCGGGAAACGCCGGCAGGAAGGAGTGATGCACATTGATGATGCGCTGGGGATGCCGGTTCACGAAGTCACCGGATAAAATCTGCATGTAACGCGCCAGCGCGATAAAATCCACATTGTGCCGTTCCAGCACTGCCAGTTGCCGTTTCTCGACCTTGCCGGGGAAGCACTCGAACGGGATCCGGTGAAACTCCGCCAGCCGGCGCGCGTCGTCATGATTACTGATGATCACCGGTATCTCACAGGCCAACTCACCGCTCTCGTGCCGGTAGAGCAAGTCCGCCAGACAGTGCAGATGCGACGAGACCATGATCGCCATCCGCGGCCGCGCCGCCGACAACTCCAAGCGCCACCGCATCTGAAATTTCTCGGCGACCGGCGCGAATGTCGGTTTGAAATCCGAGATCTGCAATCTGAAATCCGCCAACTCCCATTCCACCCGCATCAGAAACAGCTTCTTCTCCGCATCCTGATGCTGGTCGGCATGTACAATATTCGCGTCGTGTCCGTACAGAAAATCCGCCACCGCCGCAACGATCCCTTTGCGGTCCGGACAATCAATCAACAAAATCGCCGTGTTCTTCATTTAGACTCGCCCATCGTAGCACACACGCTTATCTTGCCAACGATGAAACGCAACGTCGTCACCGTGGATGCGCGCTTCCCGGATCGCGCCGCGATCCAACGCGCGGCGAAGATTCTACAGACCGGCGGACTCGTCGCGTTCCCGACGGAAACGGTGTACGGACTCGGCGCGCACGCTCTGGACAAGACCGCCGTGCAGAAGATTTTCGCCGCGAAGGACCGGCCCGATTGGGATCCGCTGATCGTTCACGTACGCGACATGGGGATGGCGCGTCCGTTGATGAAGCGGCTGGCGCCGACGTTTGAATTGTTGGCGAGCAAGTTCTGGCCGGGACCGCTCACGCTCGTCGTCGAGAAAGCGCTGTGTGTTCCCGACGAAGTAACTGCGTGCCGACCGACCATCGCGTTGCGCATGCCGTGGCATCCGGTCGCTGCCGCGCTGCTTGCCGCCGCAAAACTTCCCATCGCGGCACCGAGCGCCAACAAGTTCGGCCGTCCCAGCCCAACCCGCGCGGAACATGTCCTCGCCGATTTGGGCGACCGGGTTGATTTGATTCTGGATGCCGGGCCGACACCGCTCGGCGTCGAATCCACGGTACTCGATTTGACGCAATCGCCGCCAGCCATCTTGCGCCCCGGCGGCGTCAGCCACGAACAGTTGAAGGCAGCGTTGGGAGATGTGGTGATCGGACAAAACGTCACCGAAGAGCTCGCGAAGAAAGGTCTCGCCAGCCCCGGTATGACAATCAAACACTACGCGCCACGCGCGCGCGTCGAGCTGTTTGAAGACGCGGATGCTTTGAGCGCGCGTGGTCGGGAGTTGGAAGCTCAGGGACGACGAATCGGTATCGTTCGATGTGAGGAAGACCTCGATGCCATGGCGCGCACACTCTTCGCACGGTTGCGCGAGTTGGACGCACAAGCCGTGGACGTAATCCTTTGCGCGCTACCGCCGGCACGCGGCATCGGCCTCGCCGTGCGCGATCGGTTGATGCGCGCGGCCGGCATCGAGGTGAAACCATGAGCAAGGCGGACGCTGAGAAACGCGCGAAAGCATTGGACTGGGTCAACACACTCTTGAAAGAGCATCCCGGCATGGAGAAGGTGCGGGCTGTCGAGCAAACCGCACTCCAATTTGATCTGAACCCGTTGGAGGAAGAATGGCTGCTGCGGCAATTGACCGAAGGCGGGCTTGCGCAGGAATAGCGAGCGCGTTAAAGTAATCGCGCTTTCCGCTCGGAGGGGTGGCAGAGTGGTCTAATGCGCACGCCTGGAAAGCGTGTGGGGTCTGCAAAGGCCCTCGCGAGTTCGAATCTCGCCCCCTCCGCCATTCTATCTGCGCAGCAAACCACAATTCTGCCTCTGCTATTGCTCAGACCGACAGTAGAATTGATCGATGTTGCATCTCCGGTGAACTTTGGACTGATCATCCGCTAGGGTAGTGTTGCCGGTCTAGGCGTTTTTTCTGCTGAATGCATTTGTTCCGTTCTTGCTGGCTATGCGCCGAATTCCGCAGGCGATTCTTGCTTCGTCTCTGCCACGGTGCTTTCGTGCTGCCCTTGCCTCGCTGTGAAACCGATCAGTTGGGTGAGAGCCTGAGTCGGAAGAAAGCATTCCGAGAACTCGCCGGGACGTTGGTAGACAACTTCTGGCCGCTGCCCGGTGCGCTGACGATCGGCAACCAGTTAACCCAATTTGTGGACATCTCCAGCGCGTAGTAAACCCCGGTGACCGTGGGGTATTCGGCTGTCAGTTTCTGCCCCGAGAACTTCAGGGTCAATGTCCGAGGAACATTGAGGGCAAAGAACCCCAAATCGTTCCACATGATGTTAGCCAGATACTTCCCTCCGGTGACATTGAGGTGGACTGCGTCCACCATGTATCCTTGGGCATACAGCCAATTGTAACTCACGCTGGGTTGCATCAGATCCTCATACGTCCGGTGTTTGGTAACAGCGATGTTCCGCACGAGCCGGTTCTGATCGATCGTAGTCGTGGTATTGGTATCATACGCCGTATAGGGTGTGCCAATGTAGGCGATATCACAGGCCGGCGCGGCGTTGGACCACCAGTTCTCGCATTCCAGCATCCGGTTGCTGGTCGCCACAGAACCGTCTTCCTTCATGTGCCAGACGATCAGGTCGGGGTTCAACGCCGCCAGAATCGGCTGGCGTATGGAAATCGGGATGTTTGTCACCGAGTCCAGACCAATTCCGCCCTTGTCCATGAACACAACGTGCACACCGCCCGTCTTCTGTGACAGCAGTTGGGGTCCGATGATGTAGTTGATACCCGAAACGCCATCCACGCGGACCCTATGGAAGTCAGGCGCCAAGAAGACTCTTGCGAAATGACCTTCCGGTGTACTCCCGTTGCCGCTGAGCATTACGACCGGCGTCCACGCCTGACCTGCGGTCGAGACGGACAGCGTGAACCAGCCGCCTTGCGGTTGCGAGACCCAGAACACACCCACCGCATCCGAGTAAACGCCGCCGGGAGAATTCTGCGCTTCCCACCACAATCCGCCGCCGCTTGGCAGCCGATAATGGTCTGTGAACCAGAATTGTGTTGGACCTACGACGTACTGTGCACCATTGGTCAGGCGATACTCGGTTGCGTTGGCGTAATTGTTCAGAGAATACCCGGCAACACCCAAACGACCGGCCAGAGAGTTAATCAAAGAATAAGTGACCGACTGGTAGGAGTCGGCCATCGAATCACCAAAGGAGACAACCGTGACCGGTCTCTTACCGCCCTCAGCCGCGACCCAGAAATGCGCGAGGCAGTCTCGGTTGGTGGTAGAAAACTCCTCGGCTTTCGTCTCCGTTAGAAACAGCACCGCCAGCAAGATGCATACAATCCAGCGAACCCAAGGCCCCGGCAACTTCCCCATGACCTTGAGACTACTTCCACTTCCCCTGATACGTCAATGCTGGAAAGATGCAGGAGAGTGCAAACGCCACAATAGCTCCAAGCGTCACCGCCAGAAACGGACACACCTGTGCGTGAATATCTCGCCCCCTCCGCCCTTTCACTCACGCGCTCACAAACTGCCGGTAAAGCTGCGCGTACACGCCGTCGGCCCGCAACAGTTGCACATGGGTGCCGCGTTCGACGATCCGGCCATGATCCAGCACCAGCACAAGGTCGGCATGCCGAATCGTGCTGAGCCGGTGCGCCACGACAAAACTCGTTCGCCCGCGCACCAACGCGACCAGTGCCCGCTGCACGCGCGCTTCGGTCACCGAGTCCACCGAACTCGTCGCTTCGTCGAGAATGAGAATTCGCGGGTCAGCGATCATCGCGCGCGCGAAACAAATGAGTTGCCGTTGTCCAAGCGAGAGATTCGCGCCGCGTTCGCCAACTTGCGTTGCGAAACCCGCGGACAACGAACCGATGATATCGAGGAAGTCGAGCTTGCGTACCGCATCCGTGACTTCCTCGTCCGTCGCATTAGGCCGCCCAACCCGGATGTTGTTCATGACCGTGCCGGTGAAGAGGAAATTTTGCTGGCTCACGATGCCCATTTGCCGGTGCAGCGAATCGCCCTTGATCGAGCGCGTGCCGCGACCGTCAATCAACACCGCGCCCTCGTTCGGCAGGTAAAACTTCGTAATGAGATTGACGATGGAACTTTTCCCGCTGCCGGTGTGACCGACGAGCGCAACGGTCTGCCCCGGTTCGACGACGAAACTCATCTCGCGCAACGCCGGCCGGTCCGTGCCATAACCGAATGAGACTTCCCGGAATTCGACGCGGCCTTGAATGCGCGGCAACTCCACGGCGGTCGGCGGTTCTTCCCAATCGGGCTTGGAGTCGAGCGTGCGAAACACTCGTTCCGCACCGGCCATCGCCGTGAGCGCTTGGTTAAACTGCTGGCCGATGGGTTGGATCGAGCTGAAGAAAATGTTCGCGAGAAAGAAGAACTGAATCAGATTGCCGATCGGCATGGCGATGGCGGGTTGCAATACCCGGTAACCACCGAGCACGAGCAACGCCGCGGTGAATACCTGGCTGTTCAAATCGAGGATCGGCAGAAACACGCCCGAAGCGCGCGCGCTGCCGAGGTTGTTGCGCGCGTGGTCGGCGATCAGGTCGGCAAACAGACCGGCATTGACTTCCTGACGCACAAATCCCTGTGTCACGCGAATGCCGCTGACCGATTCCGCGATCGTCGCCGTCACGCGACTCCAACTTTCCTGGATGACTCGCTGCGCGCGGCTGAGCGTTCGCCGGAAATGGTAGTTCAGCGCGACCAAGACCGGCGCCATGGCGAGCACGACCAGAAACAACACCCGGTCGTACCACAACATCAGCAACGCGGACACAATCATCTGCCCGCCTTGCACCGCCGTGATGAAGAACACGTCCTGCACGCCGGCCCGCACGGCCTCGGCGTCGGACGTGAACCGGCTGATGATGCGGCCGATCTTGGTGCGGTTGTAGTAACTCATCGGCATGCGCAGCAAATGCTGGAAAATATCGCGGCGCATGTCGTGCACGACCGCCTCGCCGAGTTCCAGCGCCAGCCGCTGCCGGAAGTGAAAACAGAATTGCGTGATGGACGCGAACGCCAAGAATCCGACCGCACCCCAAACCACTCCACTTGTGCCGTGCCGGGCAATCGGCCCGTTAATGATTGCGCCAATCATCCACGCCAGCACCGGCAACTGAATCGAGCGCAAGATCACCAGCGCGAAGAGCCAGTTGCGTTTGCGCGCATACGGACGCGTGTAGCCGAACATCCGCCAGATCAACCCGAACTCCAGCGGCCGTTCCCTCGCCCACTCGGGGTCGTGTTGGACATGAGTGATGGAAACCTTCTTCATGCCACGGGCTCCGGTTCTGAAAACTGCAGCTCCGCCGCACGCCGGTACGGGCCGTTGATGCGAATCAGCTCCGCGTGCGTGCCGACCTGCACGATGCGCCCCTGCTCCAGCACGATGACCCGGTTGGCGCGGCGCGCGGTGCTCACCCGGTGCGCGATGATCAACGTCGTGCGCCCACGCATCGCATTCTCAATCGCCTGCAAAATCTCCGTTTCCGTTTGCGGGTCAACCGACGCGGTCGGATCATCGAGCAGCAGAATGGCCGGATCGAGCAGAATCGCGCGCGCGATGGCGAGCCGCTGCCGTTGACCGCCCGACAAATCCTTGCCGGCTTCACCCAGCACCGTGTCGTACCCTTGCGGCAACTCAGTGATGAACTCGTGCGCGCAAGCAATCTTCGCGGCGCGTTCGATCTCCTCGCGAGTCGCGTTGGGATGGCCGAACGCGATGTTCGCCGCGACGGTGTTGCTGAAAAAGAAACTTTCCTGAAACACCAAGCCGATGTTGCGACGCAGATCGTCGAGATCGAGCGCGCGCACGTCCGTGCCGTCCACCAACACGCGACCTCGCGTCGGGTCGTAAAAGCGCGGAATCAAACTCAGCAACGTCGTCTTACCAGCACCGGTCGCACCGAGAATTGCCACACACTCGCCGGGACGAGTTTCGAACGTGATGTCTTGCAGTACCGGCTCGGACGAGTTGTAGGCGAAGGTGACGCCTTCGAATCGCACGGCACCTTTGGCGCGACGCAACGGCGCTGGATTCGTCGTGTTCAGGATGGTGACCGGCGTGTCGAGCACCTCGAACACGCGGCGCGCACCGGTCAGACTCTGCTGCACGGTGTTGGCGATCTGCGCGACGTTGGAGATTTGTCCGGAGAATTGTTGGAGCAGTCCCGCGAACACAATCATGCCGGTGCCGAGTGGCAATGTTCCATTAATGACGAGATGGCCGCCGTAGAGCAGCAGCACGAAGATATTGACCTGCGTGAAGAAACCGATGGACGGCACGAACACACTGACGCGGCGGAAAATGGATTGCTGCTGATCGCGTACCGCGTGGTTCTCGGATTGAAACAGTTCGAACTGTTCACGCTCGCGCGCGAAGCCTTTGATTGTCTGCATGCCTTGCACGGTTTCGGCGAGCGTGAGCACCATCCGGTCCGACAACTCCCGGTTGCGCATGTAGGCCGGTTGGACAAGCCGCGAGAAAATCGTCGCGGTCAACCACAGGAATGGTGTCGTGGCGAGACACGCGAGCGTGAGTTTCGCGTGAATGGCCAGCATGTAACTGAGGTACACGGCCAGCGACAGAAACATAATGATGCCCTGTAGCATGGCGTTGTTGACAAAGTTGGCGACGGCGCGCGAGTCGCCGGTGATGCGGTTGATGATCGAACCGCTGGCGTTGGCGTCGAAGAACTGAAAGCTCAGCCGCTGGAGTTTGTCGTACACTTGCGAGCGCAACTCGACGACGATGTCTTGCTCGATCAACTCCGCGCTCTTGACGGCGTAAAGATAATTCAACCACGCCCGCACCAGCGCCAGCAATAACATCACGCCCGCTATCACGGTGATGACCCTCATCGGCGACCAATCCGCCGGCGGCACCAGATGAAACGGCCAGTATGGCGCGGGGGCGGTCGGGTCCAACTGGTGGCGAATGAAATCAATGCCGAGGCCGGTCAACCCGAGCACGGTAAGCCCCATCACGAGCAACACCAACTGATAAACGAACACCTTGACGCAGCCCGCCCGGTAACGCCACGTCAGCGCCAACAGTCGCCGCGTCACATCCCAGTTGGACTGGCCGGTTGCCGAATCGTTCGTCTCTCTCGCCATACCCAAAAGCAAAGCATGATGCGCGCTCGGTCACAAGGGATAAAACTGTTCCGGAGGTTTGGAGGGACGCGCTCCGTCGCGTCCGTGAACGGGATGCGGCCACGACGGAGCGTGGCCCTCCAGATTAGAGTTTGCCGGTCAAAGGCTTGGCTTGTGTGGACGGATGGCTATAATCCCGCAATGCTTTTCTCCTCCAAGAAGCCGGTGATTGGAATGATTCACGTCGAGGCGCTACCCGGCACGCCCGCGAGTCGGTTGAGCGTGCGCGAGATCGAGGCGAAGGCGGTACGCGAGACCAAGATTTACCGGGATAGTGGCGTTCACGGTGTCGCCATCGAAAACATGCACGACACGCCGTACTTGCGGGGCGAAGTCGGACCGGAGATCACGACGATAATGACTGCCCTTGCGTGCGCGGTGAAAGAAGTCTGCGATCTGCCGTGCGGCATCCAGATTCTGGCCGGCGCGAATCACGAAGCGATGGCGGTCGCTCACGCTGCCGGACTCGACTTCATCCGCGCGGAAGGATTCGCGTTCGCCCACGTGGCCGACGAAGGACTCATTCAGTCTTGCGCGGCGAAACTGTTGCGCTACCGGAAAGAGATTGGTGCCGACCGCGTGCAAGTCTGGGCCGACGTGAAGAAGAAACACAGTTCGCACGCCATCACCGCCGACATCGGCATCGGTGCGACAGCCGAAGCAGTCGAATTCATGCGCGGCGATGCAGTCATCATTACCGGCTCGGTGACCGGTGATCCGCCACAACTCGACGATATCGCCGACGCCAAGCAGCATTGCCACTTGCCGGTAATCCTCGGTTCCGGTGTGACTGTTGAGAATCTTGCGAACTTCTATCCCGCCGCCGACGGCTTCATCGTCGGCTCACACTTCAAAGTCGACGGCCTCTGGTCAAATCCTGCAGACGCAAAACGTGTCGAGCGTTTCATGGCCGTTCATGCGAAGCTGGGCGGTTGAATTGTCCAGTGTTACTGCACCAGCCGAACCCGATAGAAGCGCGAGGGGGAATTGGTTACGCAGCCACAGTCGAGATAGTTGGTCACCGAACCAACGGCATTTGTGACGCTGAAGATGGCGGTGAAGCTGTTTGTGCTGTAACCCCCACCACACGCGGTGGCCTGCAACTCATTGGTCATGCCGGGTGCGGTGTTCCACGTTACGCCAATGCAGTTGCCAACGCGCGCAAGGCTGCTGACGCTGAGAGGTGTTGAGGTGACTAAGCCGGTGAAGACGTAGGCCGCGCCGGAGCTGGTTGCGCTGTTGTCGCTCTGGTTGCCGTTCACGCCGGTGGCGTTGCTGGCCTCATCTATGGCCCCGACCACCACCGTGTCGCCTGACACCGCCACCGAGTAGCCGAACTCGTCACCCACACCGGTGTTGGAGGCCTTGAGATACGCCTGCTGGCTCCAGCTCGTACCGCTCCGCACGAACACATAGGCCGCGCCGGAGCCGGAGCCGTTTGCAACGTTGTTGGTCTGGACGCCGTTCACGCCGGTGGCGTTGCTGTCCTCACCGTACGCCCCAACGACCACCGTGTCACCTGACACCGCCACGGAAATGCCGAACCAGTCACCCCCATCGGTGTTGGAGGCCTTGAGATACGCCTGCTGGCTCCAGCTCGTCCCGCTCCTCACGAACACATACGCTGCGCCGGGGTTGGTAAGGCTGTTGTTGGTCTGGACGCCGTTCACGCCGGTGGCGTTGCTGTCCTCCTGAAACGCGCCCACCACCACCGTGTCGCCTGACACCGCCACCGAAGTACCGAACCTGTCGTCCGACTCGGTGTTAGAGGCCTTGAGATAGGCCTGCTGGCTCCAGTTGGTTCCGCCGCGCACGAACACGTAGGCCGCGCCGGAGTTGCTCGCGAGATTGTTGGTCTGGACGCCATTCACACCGGTGGCGTTGCTCGACTCCGTGTACGCCCCGACGACTACCGTGTCGCCTGACACCGCCACCGACCAGCCGAACTGGTCACTGAGCCCGGTGTTGGAGGCCTTGAGATAGGCCTGTTGGCTCCAGTTCGTTCCACTGCGCACGAAGACGTAGGCCGCACCGGAGAATCCGGCGCTGTTGTTGGTCTGGACGCCGTTCACGCCGGTGGCGTTGCTCGCCTCCTGGTCCGCCCCGACGACTACCGTGTCGCCCGACACCGCCACCGAGTAGCCGAAGTGGTCATTCGCATCGGTGTTGGAGGCCTTCAGATAGGCCTGCTGGCTCCAGTTCGTACCGCTCCGCACGAAGACGTAGACCGCGCCAGAGAAGAAAGCAGCGCCGTTGTTGGTCTGGACGCCGTTCACGCCGGTGGCGTTGCTGGACTCATAAGGCGCGCCGATCACCATCGTGTCGTCTGACATCGCCACCGACCAGCCGAAGTGGTCACCCGCATCGGTGTTGGAGGCCTTGAGATAGGCCTGTTGGCTCCAGTTGGTTCCACTGCGCACGAATACGTAAGCCGCGCCGGAGCCGAGTGCGTTGTTGTTGGCCTGGTCGCCGTTCACGCCGGTGGCGTTGCTGTTCTCCGATTCCGCCCCGATCACCATCGTGTCGCTCGATACCGCCACCGAGTAACCGAACAGGCGCCCCCCGCCCATTGCGGTGTGGGAGGCTTTGACATAGGCTTGCTGGGCGGGTTGGGCGTTGGCCGTTAGGCCCGGTAGGCTCATCGCCAGCGCAATTAAAGCAATGGTCAGTGTACTGCGAATGAGAAGTCTCATCTGATCCTCCATGCAAGTGATGCTGCGGGATTGGCTGCAGGGGTAACGTTGCGTGCTGACGATGAATCGCGAAGGTGGAACTCGGAGAAAGGTGGGGCGGCGCAGAAGTGCGGGGCCGGGGGGTCCAGCGCGCCGTCAAACAGACGCGGACTCTGGTCACCGGCGCAGGGAGGCCCTCGTGTTGTCGCGGCGCCCAGAAAGATGACCGGCCGTACGGCGCGGGAGGTTTGCGATGAGCCAGCGGCATCATCGCGTCTCGTCAAACTCGGCACGCGACCTACAACGAATGCCCCAAAATCTGCGTGTCTTGTAGGCCCGCTGATTGCGGCAGAGACGACACCGCCGCGTTTGCCGCACACGACAGCGGCGTCTCGTCTAACTCGGCTTGCAAACTCGGCTTCAGCGGGCGCTGTTTTCAACGGCATCGGCGATGCACAGCTTTTCGCAAGCGCGTCAGCGCTGATGATGAAGCGCGAAGGGTTAGTGGAACTGATTGAGGCGTGGGCGGTGGCACCTATCAAAGCACAAACTGCTATTACCAACCATACCGGCGGCATGAGAGGAAAGTCGATCTCCAACCCATACTCCAACCCGGCCGATACGAGAAACACGGCCCAAGAAGCCACCGCGATCAGCTTCGTCTTCATCGTTGCCCTGCGACTCTGGAGGGATACGGAGGAGGAAACGCAAACGTGACGCCAGCCCCTTCGTTTCTCCGAATGGCGGAGTTGACCAGAACGCGGCCCCGAATGCAAGAAAATTATAGCCTGCGAGACAATTACTCTGCGGGTACGAATTGGGAGAGGTGTTTGAGGGCGAGGAGGAGGCCGTCGTGTTCGAGATCGTGGCGCTCCTCAGCCGACAGTTGCCCGTGTTGATATGTCGGATAGCGATGCATTGCGCTGCTTCAGTCTTTACGCGAGCCGGAGCAGACACGATACATAGTAGTGCTATGCATCAAGCGCAGAAGTCAACGCAAACATCCCCTCCTCGCCTCCAATGTTCGGCGACGGTCTCATGTGCTCGACGTGTGCGTTGAACGCGAGGTCTTACAACCCGGAGCTTGTGCGCGGTCGGAAGACCCGCGCATAACGGAGAGGATACAGCGCACCTATCGGTGGCGCCCTCATCACTACGGCACGAGGCGGACGCGGTTGTAGGAACGACCTCCCGGTCGCGACCGGCCCAGAGGATCGCGGCCGGGAGGCCGCTCCTACGGAACCAATCGCACCCGATAATAGAAACTCGGCCTATTCGTGGCGGCGCCGACGTCGAGGTAGCTGGTCCTAGTGCCGGTAACGTTGGTGACAGCGAAGATGGTGGCGAAGTTGGTCGTCTAATTGTCGGGCCGTGCTCACTGAAAGGGCGCGGCAAGCCATTCGCTGGCGTTGAGTATCCAAATGCGATTGGTCTCGCCGAGGTCGCCGGTGTAGCCGTTGAACAGTCCATCGCCCGGGTCGCCCGTACCGTCTTCGATCGGCGAACTGTCGCCGACCACCACGACGCGGCCATTGCCGTAGCGCAACGAGGCCACCGCGCACAGGTTGTTGGAATCGACGGCGGTGCCGAACCACATGTGGCTGATCACGGTTGGATTCTTCGTGTGGTCAATCTGGAATCGGTTGCCGGCGAAATAGGCGGTGTTCGTCGCCAGCCCGACCGGGCCGTTCAGGATCGGGTCACCGACGATATTGTGATTGAACGTGTTTGTCCCGCTCGCGCTCGAGGACGGAAACACGATGCCGAACGGATTGTTCGCGACCAGATTGTTCGTAAGAAAATCCATCCAGATTTCAGGCGAGTCTACGCCATCGCTATTTCGATCCGAGCTGGTGTGGTCGGAAATCATGAACAGACTGCCGCCGTTTGTAACGAAGCTGAGCAGCGCCTGTTTCTCGACGAGCGTGAACAGAATGTTCGGCTCGTCCACGACCACGACATCGTAGTTGTTGCTCAAGTCTTGCGCGTTGGCCGTGCCGTAGGTGAACTGCACGCCTGCCGGCAGTGTCTCGACGGAATGGCCGCGCTTGACGAGGTCCACCGCCCACGCGGAGATTCCGCCGTCCCAATACGTCTCCGGCGTGCTGGAAATGATTCCGCTGGCCGGCGGCGTCGGGATGCGCTGCGCATTGGAGTCGCTGCCACCGGTCGTGAACGTGCCCGAGCTGTTCCAGACGATGTTGCGAACGTCGGCATCGACGACCCAATCCGCGTTGCCGGCGCTCTGGGCGTGGCCGGCGTCGAAGAGGAAACGCGCCCCGCCTGGCTCGAGACTCCGCCGCACGCGGTAGTAGCGCGCCGGCGTGTTGGTCGCGCCGCCGCTGTCGAGGTAATTGGTGCTGGTTGCACCGGTGCCGGCAACGAAGATGCGAGGACTCAAGTTGGTGAAGTTGTTCGTGAATGATCCGCCCGCCGCGCCCGTGGACACGAGCACGCGATTCGTCGTGCCGCCGACCGTCGCCCACGTGATCCGAATATCGTTTCCTTCCCGCGCGATGGCGGTGATGTGGAAATCGTTTACGGTCGGATCGGTGCCGTTCAGGTATTCCTCCAAGTTCGTGAACCCGTCGCCGTCGGGATCTTCGCCGGCATCGTTCGGGTTCAATTGGAACAGAACGGGGCTGAACAGTTCGTAGTTGTTGGGGATCCCGTCGCCATCGGCGTCCATATTGGGATCGAGGATAAGTACTCCCGTGATCTTTAGCGTGCCACCGGTGTGCAGAAAGCGGGCGCAAGCGTTCGTGATCACGAGATTGCGCAGGACCAAATCTCCGCCGCTGTGAGTGAACGTGCCGCTGCGCACTTCCAGTTTCGCGGCAATGACCGGGTTGGGGTTGGACACAATCAAGCTGCCGGCGGTCATGTTGACGATGGGGGTCGAAGAGCAGGCAAAGTTGCCGAGGATCATGTTGGAAGTCACGAGGCCGCTGCCGCCGGCGATGTTCAACGTGCCGGCCGAGCCGGCGTTGGTCGCGATGAAAACTTCACGGGCCAACCAGTCGCCATTGGACACAGCCATTTGACCAACGCCACTGGAGCCGATGATAACGCTGGATGCAACGTTGGTCACGACAAGTCGTCCATCGGTCATCCATAATGTGCCGGTCACGCCGCTGTTGATGCCGAGTTGGAGCACCGACGACAGGATGTTGGTGCCGCCGGCATAGGTGAGTGTGCCACGCGAGCTGGCATTGACGCCGACGTACACATCCCGCGCCAGCCACGTGCCGTTGGAGAGCGTAATCTGCCCCACACCACTGACCCCGATCTGCGTGTTGTTGTTGGTGACAGCGAACCGCCCGCCGGTTATCCAGACCGCGCCAGTCGCGCCGGGCAGTCCGCCCACGCTGAGAAGCGACGTCAGCGTGTTGGTGCCGCCGGCCATCGTGAATGTGCCGACCGAGCCGGTGTTGGTGCCGACGTACATGTCGCGCCCCAAGAATGTGCCGTTGGACATCGTCATTTGTCCGAAACCATTCAAGCCCACAGCGGTACCATTGGTGAAACCGGGGAAAGCCGTTGTCGTGTTGGTGATCGCGACGTTGCCACCAACCATCCACACCGCTGCGGTGAGTGTGCTGGCGCCTGAAGCAATGGCCAGGCTATAAAACTTGTGAGTCCCACCGGCGATGGTCAGTGTGCCTTGCCGGACCGAGACGATGCTCGCCGCCCATGTGCCGTTGGAAACCGTCATTTGGCCGACGCCGGGGTCGCCCAAAGCTGTGGATTCGTTAGAGACCGTGAGTTGGCCGCCGGTCATCCACACCGTGCCGGTCAGGCCCGAAAGCGCCACGAGCATATTGCGAGACGTGACCGACCCGCCTGCGATGTTGAACGTGCCTTGCGAGCCGGAAAGCTCGGCCACATTCAGGTTGCGAGTGATCAATGTGCCGTTGGAGACAGTCATCGTGCCCACGCCGGTTCGGCCAACGGACAGATTGGTGCAGGTGATCGTTCCGAAGTTGTGCAACGCGGTGCCGTTGATGAATAACCCGCCGGTCGGATTCGTGACCCGCAAGTCGGAGTTGGTGATCGAGAGGATGCCGGTGGCGTTGATAGTGAAGTTGCTCAGGATGGTCAGGCCGATGTTGCCGGGGGTATTGTTGGCGTTATTCATGAACAGCGTATGCGTAATGACCGAGCCGCGCCCGAGAAAGAGGTTGCTGACGGTCAGGCTGGTAAGGGCCATCACGTGCTGAGTCACCGTGGTGGTGTCGATGGTGACGGTGATGGCCGACAAATCGTTGGTGATAGTGTTTACAGCATTTAAGAGGGACGGGGAGCCCGCCGACCACTTTGTGCCATCTTCCCACTTCCCGCCGAAGAGAAACCAACTGTTCGTCGTCAGCACACCTTCGACGTTGCTGCCAAAGAGTAGCATTCCAACCAACAAGAGCCGATACGAAATATTTTTCATAGTTTCCTTTCTCACCTAGTCAATGTTGCCGAGGACACGATAGAACCGACGAGGGGAATTCGTAGCGCCGCCGACGTCGAGGTAATTGGTCGAGCTGCCAAATGGGCCCAAGATATTTGGACTCAAATTGTTAGTGACACCAGTCAGCAGATTTGTCCCCGATAGCACCCGGTAAAATATGCCGAGGCCATAGAACTCTTCCGTCGGCCACGTGATACGAATATCGTTGTTGGTGCGAACAATCGAGGTGATGTGCAGGTACTTGGTCGCATCATGCGGGTCGGTGTCGGTGAAGTACTCTTGCAGATTCGTCAATCCATCGCCGTCCTCGTCCAAGCCGGCATCATTCGGATTGAATGGATCAAGCCCGGCCGCGAGTTCCCAGTCATTCGGTATTCCATCGCCATCCGCATCACCAAACGGGCTGAGAGTAATCAGTCCGGTGATCAGCGTTCCGCCGGTATGCACGAAGCGGCCACAGTCGTTCGTGATGATGAGCCGGTCAACGTCCAGCGTGCCGCCGCTTTGGGTCAACGTGCCGCTGCGCACCTCGAGCACGGCATTCGCGGCGTTGTTCGTCACGCGAAGTTGGCCGGCGGTGACGTTGACGATGCCGGTCGCGCTGCAGGCGAAATTACCGACCGTTAGGTTCGAGTACACACTGCTGATGCCGCCGGCGATGGCCAGTGTGCCTTGCGAGCCTGACGCGCCGCCGACAGTCACGTCGGTTGCCCGCCACGTGCCGTTGGAGACGGTCATTTGCCCTTTGCCAAGGTTACCAACGAAAGTGGAATCGTTGGTGACGATGAGCTGTCCGCTGGTGATCCAAACAGTGCCGGTAGAGGTTTGTTGGTGGCCAACAGGCAAAGCGCCGTGCACGATCAACTCACCGCCCGCGACCGTTACGGTGCCGCGCGACCGAAGGCCGCTCCCGATGAGCAAGCTCAACGTCTCGACACTGCCGTTTGAAATGCTCAGTTGCCCGGTGCCGTCGTTGCCCCCGAGTGAAATGGAGCTGGAAACGTTTGTGGTAACTGTCGCCAGTCGCGCCTGGTTGCCGACAATCCAGACCGCGCCGACCGCATTCGAACCGAGGCCGACACTCACCCCACCGTTGATGACGGTATTCGTACCTCCCGCAATCGTCAGCGTCCCCTGTGAACCTGCATTTCTCCCAACGACGACTCCATTTGCCAGCCAGATGCCGTTAGAAAGCGTCATCTGTCCAACACCGGACTCGCCGATGGAAGTGATGGCGTTGGTGACGACCAATTGACCGCCCGTCATCCACAACGTGCCGGTGGCATTCGCCGAGGATCCGACATAGAGGCTGAAGGCAAAGCGGTTCGTACCGGCGACAAGGTTCAATACCGCCGTCTGCCCGGCTCCGCCAATCTCAAACGCCAGACTGTTGCCGATCTCCGCGCCGCGCAGCGTCATCGTGCCTGCGGGAAACTGAATCGTGGCGCTGCTGTTCGTCGCCACGAGCCGCTCGGCCGTGAACGTGCCGCCGGCCACCGTCAACGTCCCGGCTGTGCCGGGCGTTTGCGCCACCGTAACAGTTCCGGCATTCACGGTGCCGTTCGACACGGTCAACCGGCCCGAACTGCTATTCCCGATCGTTGTAGTGGCGTTGGTCGCCACGAGCTGTCCGCCGGTCACCCACACCGCCGCGGTCGAACTTCCGGAGGCTCCGAGCGACAAGACGGACTTCACTTCGACCAAACCGGCTTGCAGTCTCAATGTGCCTACTGCGCCGGGAAAGTTGCCCATCGAAAGATTCAAGGTCCTCAGGTTGCCGTTGTTCACAAGGATATCGCCCGTGGTGAGGCCACCGAGGGACGTCGTCTGATTGGTGGCCGCGAGCGTGCCGCCGTCCACGACGATCACAAAACCGCCGCCATCAATGCTCACAAAGCCGGTGAACGTCGGATTGTCCACTTGCAGGACCGAGTTGGTGCCCACCACCAACGTGCCCGCGCTGTCCACCTTGAGAAAATTGAGAATGCGCAGCGGCGTCGCAAGGCCGGAGTTATCCAGAGACAGCCTGTTGAACGAGGTGGGCACCGACGGCGCCGACACCGTCAGATTGCTGATGGTCATCGTGCCGGGGAAGTTGGTCGTGATTGAATCAATCGTCACCGTCTTGCTGAAGGCATTCGTGATGAACGTACCGGATTGCGTGCTCGCCGGCGCGACGCCGAGCGACCAGTTGCCGTTCGTCTCCCACTTGCCGGCGTTGATGTTCGTCCAACTATTGTTCTGCGCCTCGACTTCGTCCAGATGAATCGCGCCCAGTAAGATTGCCGCTGCAATCATGTGGTATGTCTTCATTGTCAGTTCCCTATGGAATCAAACGGATCCGGTAGTAGTTCGACGGGGAGTTGGTCGCGCCGCCAATGTGAGTGTAGTTGGTGCTGGTATCGCCCGAGCCGGGGAGGATAATGAAGGAGCTAAGATTGCTGAACTCATTCGTGAAGCTGCCGCCGGGCACTGGCGTTGCAATCAGCACGCGATTGGTGTGACCACCGGCCGTTGACCACGTGATGCGGATGTTGCTGTTCGTTCGGACGATCGACGTGACCCGAAATGCAGACGCGCTGTTGGTCGGGTCGGTGCCGGCGAGGTACTCCTGCAAATCGGTCAGACCATCGCCGTCAGTGTCCTGATTCGCGTTTGCGGGATCAAGCGCGTTCAGGCCGTGGCTGATCTCGTAACCGTTGGGAATGCCGTCACCATCGGCGTCGCCGTTCGGCGGCAACACGGCGGTGTTGTAAATGACTGCGCCGCCGCTGTTGACGAAGTGTGCGCAGGGATTGGTGATGATAATCTTGTCGGCTTGCAACAGACCACCGCTGATAGCGAGCGTGCCGCTGCGAACGTCGAGGGTGGCATTGCCGGCAGCGTTGGTCACGAAGAGCTGGCCGCTGGTCATGTTGACGATGCCGGTGCCGATGCAGGACTCGTCGCCGAGAATCAGGTTGGCGTAGACGTGATTGGTGCTGCCGGCAATGTTGAACGTGCCGCGCCCGCTCGAGATGGCCGCGACAAACACGTTGCTGGCCAGCAACGTGCCGTTGGAGCCGGTCACGGTGCCGACTGCGGAACCGAACAGGCCACCGATGGACAGGGTCGTGTTGGTCAGAATGATCTGCCCGCCGGTTTGCCATACACTGCCGGTGATGGAACCGTTACCGACAATCAGACCGTTGAAACTTTTCGGCAGCGCGACGACTCCGCCGTCAACCCTCAGAATGGCGATACCGACAGAGTTACCGAGAAACAGGTCGCGTGCCAGCAACGTGCCATTGCTAACCACGATCTGTCCAGGGAACATGTTGCCGTTAGTCACCGCCATTTGCCCGCCGGTGATCCACACGATGTTGCTCGGACGATTGTCAAACTCTCCCAAGAGATTCGCGTTGCCCCCGGCGACGGTGAAGGTGCCGCGGCTATGCAGGACGTCGCCGTTGACTTGCAGCAGCCCGTCGCTCACTAACACGGAGCCGGTCGCGCCGCTCATTTCGCCGATGGTCAGCGACGGAAAAATATTCGTGCCACCGGCTACCGTGACCTGACCGCGCGAGCCGGGTTGCGAACCGATAAATGAAACCGTGCCCCCGCTTTGCACGAGGCCATTGGAAGTAATCATCTGGCCGAAACCGAACTGCCCAACGCGCAGCAACGGCGGGAACAATTTCCCGTCGGTCACCCAGACAGTGCCGGTCCCGTTGGCGATCGAGCCGAGGCTGAGTGTGCCGAACACGCTATTGCTGCCGCCCGCGATGGTGAGCGTGCCACTGGCGCCGGCAGCGCTGCCGACGTAGGTGGGTGTGGAGACCAAACGGGAACCGGCCAACACGGTGGCGCTGCCGTTGATGATGTTGGAGATACTGCCGAACCCGTCCACCTGCCAGATCGAATTTGTCACCACGAGCGCGCCGCCGTTGGAAATGATGCAGGCGTTGACGATGCGCAATGGCGTATTGGTGCCGGCGTTGACCAACAACGTGTTGACCGCCCCACCCGGGGCGCTGATCGTGAGATTGCTGATGCTCATGGTGCTGGGGAACGCACCGTCGTTGGTGACGGTCTTGCTGGCCGCATTGGTGATCAAGACTTGCTCCAGCAAAATGTACGGCGGACCGCCTAGCGACCAGTTGGTGCCATTGTTCCAGTTGCCACTGACGCTGTTGGTCCAACTATTCGTCTTGCCGGCAAAGACGACCATCCGACACTGGCAAAATTCTGAAGTGCCGCCCCCGGTCGCGGTCATGAACAGACCGGGCGGAATCGTCGGCAACGTGACGGTGAAATTGCCGCCGGCGTCGGCGAGGAGGTTGGTCGAGATCACCAACGTCTTGCCTTCGCCAAAGCCCGAGGAATCGCAGTCAGGATTGGAAAAAAATTCGATGCGGGAGGTGACGCTGGGCGTGTACGTTCCCTTGATGACGGTACCCGCAACCAAGTTGCTGGCCGACGTGATGACCGGAAACCCCAAGTTGACGACTCCTTGCGGAAACAAGTCGATCCCCAGACCCGCGTTGTCGTAGATCGAATTGGAGAGGATGACATAGAACTTCACTCCGCTTTGGACTTCAACGCCATTGCTGGACGTTCCGCCCACCCCGTTATAAGCAATGATATTTCCCGCACCAGCGGCCAACCCGCCGCAGACATTGTTGGAGCCGGTAATCTCGACACCGCTGCGAGTATTGCCCAAGGGATTCACGCCGGTCACGTCGACGCCGATGAAATTGCCCTGCGCGACGTTGTTGGTGCCGTCCAGCACGATCCCGCGATCGGAGTTGCCGGAGATGACATTGCGCGCGCCGCTGTTCGTGCCGCCAATCGTGTTGTTCTTGGTGAACGAATTGCACACAATGGTGCGATCTGTGTTGGGGATGGCGAGGGTGCCCGTTCGGTCCGTGCCGATGAAGTTGCCTTGAATCAGATTGTTCGTGGCGAACGGTCCCGCCATCTCAATGCCGACGGCCGTGCTGACAGGGGTGCCGTGACCCGAGATAATATTGCGCGCCGCCGGCGTCGTGCCGCCAATTCGATTATTGGGAGTGTTGACCGATAAGACGCCTCCGTCCAGGTCGTTCGTGCCCGTGGCATCGAGTCCGATGAAGTTTCCTTCGACGACGTGGCCGCCCAACGGGCCTTCATTGCCCAAGCGAATCTGTTTGATCGCCAGCCCGCGGATCGTGGTGTTGGTAGTATCCGTATTCAGCGTTCCGAGCACCACAATTTTCAGAACCGCGTCGTCGCCATTCGTCAACGTGTTCTGACTCGCGCCGGACTGTGTGTAACCGTCAATGACCACCGAATTGGTGATGGTCGGCAGCGCGGTGGCCGGGGTGATGGTAAACGGCCCGGTACCCGAAATGTTGAAGTGAATGAAGTCCAGCGCTGCCGTGCTGTTCGCGTTGGAGATGGCCTCGCGCAACGAGCCGGCCCCGCTGTCGGCGGTGGTGGTCACAAAGTTGGTGACCGCTTGCGCCATCGGCGCAACGAGAACAGCCGTCATCAATCCAATCCAGAAGATCATCGGTCTTGAGTTCATGATTGTGTTCCCCTTCCAGTATCTTTTCCGTTTTTCACGTCGCCGAGGTCGCAGTAGTTCGTGACAACGTCATTGGGATAGGTGCCGGCAGCACAGAGGGTTACTGCTGCGTGAGGAAGGGGTGCACGTCGCGAACAGCCGGAGCGTATCACGGTGCCGACGGTGCCCGGCAGCGAGTCCGCACGTGGCCCCGTGGTCGCTCCAAGAGCGATACCGCCTGGCGGCCCGATTTCGGCATTGGGCAGAAAATGATCCGGCAAAACTGCTTCCGTGGTCGTATCAGGCACCGCCAAGGCATGGACAGGCATCAGCAAGTGCGGTAACGCCAAGTCAACTGTGACAAGGATCGCCTTCGTAAGATCGCCAAACTTGCAGGTGGTGGAATCATTGTCCGGTGATGGTTTGCCGTCATCGTCGTTGTCGTCGGTGGTCGCGCTACCGGAATCGGCGGCTACCCGGCACGCGAAATCGCCAACAATCCCCGGAATGAATGACTTGGCTGCAAGTCCCACGAGTGCAAGGCTTAACACGATCGTGGCGAAGAAAGGGCGCGACGGTACAGTTCCGCGCTGATGAACCGCTCTTTGGTGCGACCCGCGTGATACGTTGAACGTCACTGTGCCCTGCGACTCTGGAGCGACACGGAGGAGGAAACGCAAACGTGACGCCAGCCTCGCCGTGTTTCTCCTAGCGGCGGAAGTAGAACAAACGAAAGCCGTGAATGCAAGAAAATTATGGCCTTTGGCGGTGGAGACCCTTTCAGAATCCTTCAGCTTCACGCCGACATTCGTGCGCGGTCGGGAGACCAGCGCACAACGGAGATGCGCGCCTGGCGGCTTGCCACGTTCCACGTGGTCGCGCCCTACCAGAGCGTTATTCTGCCGGGACGAATGGGGAGAGGTGTTTGAGGGCGAGGAGGAGGCCGGCGTCTTCGAGGTCACGGAAGGCGGTCTGTGAAACGTTTTGGGCGACGTCGGGTGGCGGTTTGTCTTTGTGGTCGCGGAAGACGGCGTCGTGCCAGCCTTCGATGTTGAGGTCGTTGGTGTAGCCTTGGCGAAGGAGTTCTTTCACGACGAGCGCCCAGTTGGTGTCGCCGAGGCCGGGGAAACAGTGTTCGGTGACGCCGGGATGCCAGAAGCCGTATTTGGCGAGCAGGTCGCGGTGGACGTGCGCGTCTTTGGCGTGGACGTGATAGACGCGTTTGCCGAACTGGCGGAGGTTGGCGACCGGGTCAATGAACATGCAGACGAGGTGGCTGGCATCCCATTCCAAGCCGAGCGCGTCGCTGGGCACTTCGTTGAAGGCGCGTTCCCAGATGCCGGGCGTGCAGATCATGTTGTTGCCGCTGGCAGGTGTGTTGTACCAACCCATTGGGCAATGCTCGAATGCGATGCGGATGCCGTGATCGTCGGCGAACTTGGCGTGTTCGCTCCAAATCTCGCGGAACTTCGGCAGGCTCTTCGGCAAATCTTCGCCCATGATCCGACCGGAGAATCCACCGACGACGCCGACACCCATTTTTTCGGCGAGCAGGATTGAGTTGCGAACGAGTTCCTTGTGCCGGTCGGCTTCGCGGTCGTCCATGTGATTGACGTAAAAGCAGGCGAGACAAGAAATCCTCAGGCCGGCAGCAGCGAAGGCGTGTTTCACCTTGTCGGCTTTCTCTTTCCAGCCAACGTCACCGGGAAAGAAGCCGCAGCCGGGACTTGTCTGCAACTCGACGCTGCCGAAGCCGTGTTGCTGGGCGAATTTGATCCGCTCGGGATCGTACGGCATCATGAAGCCGATGCGCATGGTGGTGATTCTATGCCGGAGGCGATGAATCGGGGGGTTCTTGCGGCGGTGGTTGTTGCTGGCGGCGCACGGCGCGAGCCGCGCTACCGGCCATGACGGCACAGAAAATCAGAATCGGAATTGAAATGGCAGCCATGAAACGGCTGAAGGCAATGTGTTCGTAACCGGGATGGAACCAGCCGTCGTGGATGCACCAGATGACCCAAACAAGCAGTCCGATTGAGGTGATTCCATATTTGTTGCGTACTTCGAGGGCGCTGGGCCGATTGCGTTCGGGCTGTTCCATGGTTCGGGATTCAACCAACGGCGAGTTTGGCGCTGACGCAAAATTCTCCCGCTCCGCTTCGTGGCGTACATTCCTTGCCTCTGCGAGTTTGTCAGCGCGAAACCCGCTCCGCGACACTCGCTGCCTCAATACATTGCCGCTCGCACCAAATCGACGATAGTCCTTCGCTTGCGTGTGTCTTTGCCGTTTGATTTGGGCGGTTCGATCTCGGCGAGCTTGCGCACGGGCAACTGCATCAGCTCATACTCGGCCTGCAACCAGTCGTCCTTGTCGCGGCCCTCCCCTCGACCGCGTTCGAGATAAATCTGGTAGGCGCGGGCTGCAATTTCCTGATGCGTTGGTTGTCTGTAAGTCATCCGTCTGCCGTCCTCCTTCCTTCGATCAGCCGCTCACTCTCCTTGAAGTGAGACAACCGTAGTTGTTTTATCGCTCATTTCTTTTTGAAATGCAAGCCTTTCGTGTGACCTCGCAGTAGTTTGACCCGCCCGGTCTGATTTGCTAGTACAGTGGTGCTGATGCAAACGTTGGTGCAACGGTTTCGGGCGGTCGGCAACAAGTTTCAGACGCTGGTCTGGGCGCAACTGGCCCGACGCACGCCCAGCGAGAACGCATTTCTTATCCTCATCCCGTTGGTGGGTCTGGTGACCGGCCTCACTTCGATGGGCATCGCGCATCTCATCGCCTACTTCCAGAATATGTTTTGGGGAAGCGGGGAACACCATCTCGACGCCGCGCTCCAGTATCCCTGGTACTGGCGCGTGCTAATCCTCGCGGCGGGCGGTGCCTTGGTCGGACTGCTCGGCTGGTTGCTTCGAAGCGATGCCAGCAGTCACAGCACGGCCGGTATGATTCAGGCACTGGCGTTGAAGGGCGGCGAGATTTCACTGCGCCAAACGATGCCGCGCGTGTTGGCCGGCATCGTGACCGTCGCCAGCGGCGGCTCGCTGGGGCGAGAAGGCCCGATGATCCAATTCGCCTCGGCGTACGGCTCGTATCTGGGCCGCCGGTGCCGTCTCACGACGCAGCACTTGCGTATTCTGGTTTGCTGCGCCGCCTCGTCGGCGCTGGCGGCCGTGTATAACGCGCCGTTTGGCGGCACGATCTTCACGCTGGAGATTCTGATCGGCAACTTTGCGCCGGAGATATTCGGGCCGGTGGTTATTTCGTCGGTCATTTCGACGCTGGTGTTTCGCGCCGGCATGGGCGACCTGCCGCGTTTCATTATTCCGCGCTACGAACTGGTGTCCGGCTGGGAACTGTTCGGCTACCTCGCGCTCGGTATCCTGAGTGGGATTGTGTCGGTCGCGTTCACCAAGGCATTGTTTTGGACGGAGGACGCGTTCAAGAAGTTACCGCTCCCGCGTTACACGAAGCCCGCGGTCGGGTTTGCGATGGTGGGCGTCATCGGCATCTGGCTACCCCATGTGTACGGCAATGGCTTTGATGCCGCCAACATGGCGCTGCACGATAAATTGTCCATCGGGCTGTTGCTGATCTTACCGCTGGCCAAACTCGTCGCCACCGCGTTGACGCGAGGCTCCGGCGGCGCGGGCGGTCTGTTCACGCCGTCATTGATGATCGGCGCGTTGCTGGGCGGCGCATTCGGGTACGGCGTGCACCATTTGTTTCCGCAACACACCGCCGATCAGGGCGCGTACGCGCTGGTCGGCATGGGCGCGATCATCGCCGGTACGACGCACGCCCCGATTATGTCCATTGTGATGATCTTCGAACAGACGAACTCCTTGCAGATTATTCTGCCGCTGATGTTCGTCTGCATCATCAGCTACCTGACCGCGCGCCTGTTGAAACGGGAATCGTTGCACGAAGAATCGTTGCGGCGAAGCGGCGTCGTGTTGCCGAGCGGTCCCGAAGCCAGCATCATGCAAAACCTGCGCGTGCGCGACCTGATGCACGAAGGTGCGGACGCGGTAAAGCAAACCGATCCGTTCACGATGGTGATGGATCGGTTTCTGAAATCGTCCTACAACAATTTGTACGTCGTGGACGGGACTGACCGGTTCCTTGGCGCGATTTCGTTGCACGGACTGAAAGAGATGTTGCGCCACGGGGATTCGCTCGATTCGGTGATTGCCTACGATCTACTTGACGGATCGTTCGCCTTCGTGACGCCCGAGCAATGTCTGGCGGACACGATGGAGAAATTCTGGAAGCAGAACTCGGAGCGATTGCCGGTCCTGGACGGCGAGCAAAGTCGTAAGCTGCTCGGTTGGATTTCCAAGCGCGACCTGATTGGTGTGTACAATCAGGAAATCCTGCAGAAACGCCCGTTGATGAGCCGCTTCACCATGACCGGCAAAGAAGCCGAACGCGGCGTGTACGTGGAACTGCCGGAGGATTTCCAGATTCAAAGCATCGCCGTGCCGGAAGCGTTCGTCGATCGGACTATCGGTGAAATCTCTCCGGCCAGCAATTACGGTATTCAATTGCTGCAGATCAAACACAGCGACCCAGTGACCGGCAAAACTTCCGTCGAGCAACCGCAGGCGCGCTCCCGCCTGAACGCCGGCGACCATCTCGTGGTCGTCGGCACGACCGAAGCCGTCCGGCGTTTTCAGCAAGGCAGGCCGGCAGCCGGCGTTGAAAACTGGGAGATTTGACGGTATGGTCAGACGACTATTATGAGCGATCAGCCGCTGCCAACGCCGGATGAGATTCAGAAAAAGCTCTCCGAATTCATGAAGAAAGAATTCGGCGACCGGGTGGTCTTTGCCGGCACGCCTCAGCCGGAAACCATCGAGACCACGCCACCCGCGGAAGAACCGAAACGCCGCAAGGTCGAGTTTGATTTCAACCTCAAACCCAAAGACGTGAAGGCGCACCTCGACCGTTACGTCATCCGGCAGGAAGACGCCAAGAAGGCGCTCGCCATCGCCGTCTGCGACCATTACAACCACGTCAAGGCCACTGAACAAGGCGAGGAACTTCGCGATTATGTGAAGCAAAACGTCCTGCTCATCGGCCCGACCGGCGTTGGCAAAACCTATCTCATCAAGATCATCGCCGACCTCATCGGCGTGCCGTTTGTGAAATCCGATGCCACGAAATTCAGCGAGACCGGTTACGTCGGCGGCGATGTCGAAGATTTGGTCCGCGAACTCGTCCACCGCGCCGACGGCAATATTCGTCTGGCCCAGTACGGCATCGTTTACCTCGACGAGATCGACAAAATCTCCACGCCGGCCAACATCATCGGCCGGGACGTCAGCGGCCGCGGCGTGCAGACCAATCTTCTCAAACTGATGGAAGAAACCGAGGTGCCGCTCCGTTCACCGACCGACATTCAGGCGCAACTACAGGCGGCGTTCGAGTTTCAGCGTCACGGCGGCAAAGTCAAACGGGAGACAATCAACACCAAGCACATCCTCTTCATCGTCAGCGGCGCGTTCGATCAGATGCTCGAGATTGTCCGCCGCCGCCTGCGCGAATCGCAGATCGGTTTCGGCGGTCATCTCGCCGAAGACATCGGCCAAGCCGACCTGATGCGCCAGGCGCAGACCGAGGACTTCATCAAGTTCGGCTTCGAGCCGGAGTTCGTTGGCCGCCTACCGGTCCGCGTCGTGCTCGACAAACTGGGCGTGGACGATCTGTATAACATTCTCCGGCAAAGCGAAGGCTCGGTCGTCCGGCAATACGAGTCTAGTTTTCATTCCTTCGGCATTGATGTGATTTTCTCCGACGAAGGACTGCACGCCATCGCCGAGAAAGCGGCTCTGGAGAATACCGGCGCGCGCGGCCTGCTCACCGTCTGCGAGCACGTCTTGCGCGACTTCAAGTTCGAGCTGCCGTCCTCGAACATCCACCAGTTCGTCGTCACCCGCGAACTCGTGGAGCATCCTCACGAGGAATTGCAGCGCATCTTGCACGAGCCGGCCTACGAGCAACGCGAAGTGATGCGGCAGTGTGTCCGGGAGTTCGAGCGCAAGTTTGAGGAAAAACACAAACTGCGCGTCTCGATCGACAGTGATGCTGTCGAGGAAATCATTGACCGCGCCCAACACGCGCACAAATCCGTGACGGACCTTTGCCGGGAGTTGTTCAAGGACTACCAATTCGGCCTCAACCTTATCAAGACCAATACCGGCCAGACCGAGTTCGTCATTCCCAAGGCCGCCCTCGCCGACCCCGACAAATTCCTCAGCGACTGGGTCGTCTCCAGCTACCGCAAGGAATAGTCGCCTCGTTGAACCGCGTCCGATCTGTCGCAAGAACAGCCTCAGCGACCGCCGGCTCAAGAAACTTTTCAACGGACGAGGGTTTGTTCTTGACTTTCGCTTACACGCTTGACTACACTTTGCTTCTTAGGAGAAGCGTCACGACGCGTTTGGTCATGGGATGGCGAGGCCAGAGTAAGGTGAGAGCCGATTTTCGAGATGTCCGCAGTTTCCCCTGCTGGGGCAATTTGGGTAAGCACTCCGTTGTTCAGCAGGGTAGCATCGTTGTAGCCTCAAACCACCTGTGGTTGTACTCCAAATCAGCTACAAACAACCAGCTTATCCATGGAGGAACGAGGCTATGAACGTATCAGTCATCAGAAGCTACTTCGCAGTGCTGGCCATCATTGCTTTGGTGGGCATAGCGGCGCCGGTGCGGGCCGATTGGAATCCCGGCGACCCGGCAAAATGGGTCCAGATGCCGGACCAGAACTTCGGCATGGACGTCCGGGCTACGGCGCCAAAGATATTGGCCGATGATTTTCTGTGCACCTTCTCAGGGGAGATTACCGACATCCACATCTGGGGTTCGTGGCTGAATAACATAGGGGTTGGTTCGATCACCAACTTCCACATCAGCTTCCACTCGGACATCCCGGCGGGGGCGCTCACACCTTGGAGTCAACCGGGGGCGCAGCTTTGGGCCACGAACTTCGTACCGGGCCAATTCATCGAAAGATTCTATACCAACGCCAACGAGGGCTTCTACGATCCCAACGTCAATGCAATCATCGGATCCGACACGGAGATTTGGCAATACAACTTCTTCATCGATCCCGCGAATGCGTTCACGCAGCAGATCGGCAACATCTACTGGCTCGATGTGTCGGTGATGACGACCAATGGCCTGTTCGGCTGGAAGACGTCGCTCCAACACTTCAACGACGACGCTGTGTTCGATGATTTGCCTCAGCTTCCGCCCAACTGGCGCGACATGCACTATCCGCCCGGCCATCCGTTCCAAGGCCAGAGCATCGACATGGCATTTGCGCTGACGACCATCCCCGAGCCGAGCGCGTTCCTGCTGGTGGTGCTTGGTGGGCTGGGCGTCGCCACGTTCACCCGTCGGCGAACGGCGCGTCGCTAATCCAAAGCCGGGCGGCAATTATCCAATCAGCGAATGGCCTGCGGCAGCGTGTCCGGGAGCTGTTCAAAGACTACCAGTTCGGCCTCAACCTTATCAAAACGAATACCGGCCAGACCGAGTTCGTCATTCCCAAGGCCGCCCTCGCCGACCCCGACAAATTCCTAAGCGACTGGGTCCTCTCCAGCTACCGGACGGCCTAGCAGGAGGCCGGCTTCAGCGTCGATTCAGTGTTTTGGCTTGGCGTTCCAAACGGCGAGCGTATCCGGCGAACCTTGGCTGCGAATGCCGTTGTCGGTCAGAATCTCATCTGTTGCGGCAATCATCTCGGCGCGCGAGAACACCAGCGCTTCATCGTAGCGTTTATCAAACTCGATGGTGATAAACTCGTCGCTGCAGTCTCGCAGCACTTCCACGAGATGGTTGAGGTTTCGGATGGGAATGTGATTCACGGTTCTAACGACCTGTGTGATGGGGACGGAATAGCCTTTGGAAAGTTTGTGCGGGAAGAACGGCGACGACACGACAACGAGTCGCTCGCCCTCAAACGCGGGCTTCTCGCCCATGCGCTTCACCAACAGACTGCCAGTGTAGCTCAACCGGCTGATAATGTCGGTGCCTTTACTGGTCTTCGCGAGGCCCTCGGTGAATTCTACCGTGGCGGCTGAGAATACGAGCGGCCCATAGATGAAATAGGACGGGTACGTGCCTTCCAACTCCGGTATCACGCGTGGTGAAGTCGGCCACACGGGAACTTCGACGTGGGTCTCCTTACCGGCGCGGACGACGGTCAACGGCACCTTCCCGTTCTTCGCGACGCTCTGCACAAGATATTGGAAATGCACACGCAGGTTGGCACCGAGCTTGACCATGCCTTGATCGTCAACGGGCGTGTCGCCTATCCGAGTGATGACGTCCCATTCTTTGAGCGGATAGCCGGGGTCATCGCGGTCGGGCCGATGCACGACAATCCCTTTGACTGAATCGTCGAGTTTCAGAAACGCGCGCAAGGCCGGGTTTTCCAGCGTCTGCAGTTCATCGAACAGGGCTGGCTTGCCGTCATAGTGGCCGTCGGCAATGTCCTGAAGAAATAGATCGATCTCTTCGTTCGGGATGATGTAGCCAATGTTATCGGCGCCGCCCAGACGACGGAACGCGAGCCCGATCATTCGATCGCCGACAATAGCCGGTCCGCCGCTGTTGCCGGGGTTGATGGCCGCGTCGATCTGAATCCGCAAGCCGGCGACTTCATGATTGTACGGCACAAATTCGATGCGGGAGATCACACCCTTCGTGATCGAAAGACTCGTTCCGCCCTCCGGATACCCATAGGCCGTGACGGCATCCTTCACGTCCGGCAATCCACGCGCACGCGCCAGCGGCGGATGCGATTCGAAGAATTTGTCGTCATCGAGCTTGATCACCGCGAGGTCAATGCCCGGTGCGACCGCCTCGACGCTCCCGGAGATCTTGTCACCGGCCTCATTCGCTTGCACCTGCACCTGGCTCGCGTACAAGACAATGTGGGCGCACGTCAGAATACGTTTGCCTTCAATGACGACGCCGCTGCCGGACACTTCCCGTGGCGCCTGCTTCGTCCACGGCTTGTACGGATCCGGATACCGCATCGTGGAGAACACCTTCACGATGGAATTCTCGATGCCGTGTGACCCCGTCTCGGCCAAGAGCCATGTGGGCAGGCAACAACAAAGCCAAACCGCGAAGAGCTGCTTCACGAATGTCCGGTCACACGAGAACAATGCGGCCAGTGCGGCAAGAAGAGTTGTTCGTTTCTTCATTCGCAACCTCCGACCCGCTAAATACCGCTGCGCCCGCTTAACTGCAAGACCGAACGCGGACGGAATCGCAGCGTGGTTCTACAGCCACGGGCCGCCAAGGACACTTCCGCGCTGCGAGAAAAGTTCTTGTCAGGCCGGGACGCCGGGAGTATTGGATTCTCGTGCCGGAGGAGTCGCAGCCCTGAGCATGTCAGCGGAAAGCATCTTGATCGTTGAAGACGATGTGGAAATGCAGAATTTCCTCAAGGACATTCTCGCGCCCGACAATTTCACCATTCAGACAGTGGTCAACGGTGAGGACGGCGTCAAGCAAGCGCTGAATCTCCGGCCCGATTTGATCCTGCTGGACCTGCGGTTGCCGGGGATGACTGGTGCCACCTTCTGCAAGACGATCCGGGCGGACGACCGCACGCAGAACATTCCGATCATTGTCGTCACCGGCACCCAATCGCGCGAGCATCTCGTGGAATCGATGATTGCTGGCGCCGACGATTTCGTTTCCAAACCCATCGACGTCTCGGACCTGCTGAAGCGCGTGCGCGCCATGCTCAAATGGAAAGCCATTACGGACCCGGTCGAGCGTTTCCAGCGTTACATCGAGACGGTGCGCGAGATGGGCGGCGAGTCCGGCCCATCCTCCCGGCCCCGCTGACCCGCGCCGGCCGATTTCACTTCCCGTAAAGCTCGTTCAACAGCGCCGCCAGCCGGTAACCGGCGAGCACGAGCTGCTGGCGCGCGGTCTGCGTCGCTTCCGTGACGTACTTCTCCGTCAGCTTGATGTCGCGCGCGCCGTACGGTGCGTCGAGCGTGCCGTACACTTGCCGGCAAGCGATCTCGTGCGTCTCCAGCGCCCAGTTCTTCGCGTCGAATCCGAGCGCGGGCTTGCCGGTCGGCGCGTCGGACTCAAGCTTCTTCAACCAATCCTTCATCTCCGGGCTGCCCAGCGCGGTCGCCTCTTTGAGTTCGGGCAACGCCTTGACCTCGCCATCCTTATAATAGCGCCGGTACGCCTCGTCCCAGAACGTGTGAAGATTCTTTCCCCACGGCGTGTCCGCGAGGTTGGCGAGGCTGACCCCGTTGCCGCCCGCGTCGTCCTTATATTTGTCGTCCGGTTTGGGGTCGGGATTGTAACGCGCGGTGGTGTGCAACGGCTGATGGATGTCGGCCGCGAAGTGTATCAGCAACGCCAGCGCCACCGATTCGCTCGGCACTAATTCGTCAGTTTTCTTGTTCTTGATGAGATCGATGCAGTGATTCAGCGCGACAATCACGTCGCCATTCGTCTTGGTCAACGTGGGCGGATGCGCGAGCACATCGGGATCAGTTGGCAAACATCCGATATCGATATAGTGCCATGGTCTGAACTGTCCTTGAAATGGTGACTTCGATTTCCGGTCTTTGATGTCGTCGGGCCAGCAGGCAAGGCTGACGCCGTTGTATGGCACCCCGTTGTTGTCGAGTTGCGCCGCCAACGCGTCCACTTTCGCGCGCGCTTTGTCGTTAAGCCGGTCGCGCGCGATCTGCGCCACGAGCATGTGCCCCGTGCCGTCCCACGCGCCGACCGGGAATGTCGCGACGATGGCCAACAGGCAAACCAAAATGATGCACTTCAAGTTTCTGACTTTCATGAACCCGCCTCCGTTTGTTGACTTCGTGTTCAACGCCTTTCGCTGATGTGCCGGGCAGAGTATCGCGCAGAATGCCGGATACGCAAGCACGGATGTGAAACGCTAACCCCTTCTTCTTTTGGCCACGCCACTGGCGTACGCGGCGGCTTCGACCGCGCGCGCCACCCGGCGGCCGACTTGTTTGTTGAACACGCTCGGGATGATGTATTCCTCACTGAGTTCGTCGGCGGTAATGCAGCCGGCGATGGCCTTGGCCGCGGCGAGTTTCATCGGCTCGTTGATGTCGGTGGCCCGGGCGTCGAGCGCACCGCGGAAGATGCCGGGGAAACCGAGCACGTTGTTGATTTGATTCGGATAGTCGCTCCGGCCGGTGCCGATGATGCGCGCGTACTGCTCGGCTTGCTCCGGCATGATTTCGGGAACAGGATTGGCGAGCGCAAACACAATCGGATCCTTCGCCATCTTCTTCAGTGCGCGTACCGGAAACACGCCGGGACCGCTGACGCCGATGAACAGGTGCGCGCCGCGCGCCGCGTCTTCAATGCTGCCGGTGACGTTGCGCTCGTTGGTATGCTCGGCCAGCCACGTTTTGCTGAAGTCGAGGTCCGGCAACCGTTTCTTGCAGATAATGCCCTTGCGGTCGCAGCAGACGATGTGTCGCGCACCGGCCGCCTGAAGCATTTTCGTGACGGCGACGCCTGCCGCGCCGGCGCCGACGATGAGGATTTTGATCTTACTCATCTTTCGTTTCACGATTTTCAGCGCATTGATGGCCGCGGCGAGAACGACGACGGCGGTGCCGTGCTGGTCGTCGTGGAAGACCGGGATGTCGAGTTCCTTTTTCAGCCGCGCCTCGATCTCGAAGCAACGCGGCGCACTGATGTCTTCGAGGTTGATGCCGCCGAAACCCGGCGAAATCCATTTCACCGCTTTGATGATTTCCTCGGTGTCCTGCGTCTGGAGGCAAATCGGATAGGCGTCGATGTCGCCAAATTCCTTGAAGAGCATCGCCTTGCCTTCCATGACCGGCATGGCGGCTTCCGGGCCGATGTTGCCCAGGCCGAGCACGGCGGTGCCGTCGCTGACGACGGCGACGGAGTTGTGCTTGATGGTGAGCGTGCTCGCCTTGCGTTTGTCTTCGGCGATGGCCATGCACACGCGCGCGACGCCGGGCGTGTAAGCCATCGAGAGCGCGTCGCGGGTGGTAAGCGGGATTTTGTTTTGAATGCGGATCTTGCCGCCCAGGTGCATGAGGAAAACGCGGTCGGAGACGTTGACGACCGTGACGCCTTTGAGGCGTTTCACCGCTTCGATGATGGCCCGGGAATGTTCGTCGTCGCGGGCGTTGACGGTGAGGTCGCGCACTTTGAACTCGCGGTCGGCGCGCACAACGTCCACGGCACCGGGGTCGCCCCTTTGTTGAGCGATGGTGTGCAGAATCTTCGCGAACATCCCGGTTTTGTTCGCGAGGCGCAACCGCATGGTGAAACTATAACTGACACTTGGCGCTATCTGAGCCATGTGTCCTCTCCTTCTCCCCGCGACCTATCTTGGTTTCCGATGCCGAAAATGCTGCCAGCCAAGCCACCCCATCGCCACGAACGGCAGCACGAACGCCAGAATCACAAACATCGAGCCTGCCGCGCCTTCGCCGACATGCCGCTCCAGTATGACAAACCCCACGACCAGGGGCAAGACACCGTACACCATGTAGCGCAACAACAATCCCCAGTGAAAAAGTTTCATGGTTGCGCGGGTTGTTGCGTTGGAGGAGGTGCCGCGTGAGATCGCGGCGGTTGATATTGCCACGTGGCTTCGTTCTCCCTCCACCAAGCCATCCAAGCACCGGACATCGGCGCGAGATTCTTTCCAGTCGCGACTTTCATTGCGCTGATCGCTGCGTTACGCACCAACGGATCCATGTCGTTCAACCTTTGCGCCCATCGCGCCACCTCGCGTTTCACCTCGGCGGCCGGAGTTTGCTCGATCGTCGATACAAATTGCTCCAGCTCGTGCATGGCGAGAAGACCGCGACCAAGTTCTACAACGATGAGCGCCAGCAACACACCCACGGCGAGGAGAACCGCCAGCCTCCGTTCCGTTTGCCGCGCTTGCCGACGGTGTTCCATTCGTCTGAGCAGTGCTTCGTCCCGGACGTGTCGCATGACCGGAATATAGTCAACCGTAGAGCTACTGGCGAGAAGAAGCGGCGGGCGACGAATCGACAGTCAGGGCATTCGCAGAACAATCTCGCGGCCGTCAAACTGCAGTGTGACGCGCCGGCTCTCAATGGCCACGATGCGCGCGCCTTCGATGTCTTCACCTTCGCGCAGATTGAAGCCGTTGATCATCGCCTCGCGCACGGCGCCGTCGATGGTGATTCCCTGCAACACGAGTTTCGGAGCCTCTCGCGTTGGCGCCGGTGGCGATGGAGCCGCGCTCTCGATTGCCGGTAGGACATTCGGAACGATTGGCACTGGCTCAGTGACCGGCGGTGGTGGTGTCGTTTCTGGCGCGGTCGAAATCAACGCCTCATGTACGGCGTGTATGGGCGCAACTCGCCGAAACGCGACGACGCCCACGGTCCCCAGTGCGATCGTGATCACTGCAATCGTCAACACCATCGCACCTTTGGCGCTGAACGCCCTCGTCTCCGCGGTGTTGCCGAGCCGGTAACTCGGCGCGGGGGCTGTCGGAGCGGCGGCCGTTTGATACGAGGCGTCCCGGGTGCGCTTCAGGGCTTCGTTGATCAGGCTCATGCCGGGATTCCTTGCAGTTCTTCGATGGCGAGATCCACCAGCTTCCGCGTGATCAGGCCGGTCTGCATGACGAATCCGGCCAGCAGCGTTTTGTCGCACACGGCGTTGATCAGCCGCGGAATGCCGCCGGAGTATTTGTAGATTGATTTGATCGCGCCTTCATCGAAACGCGGCGCCCCGTTCGCACCGGCCAGCGACAAGCGGTGGTTGATGTAGTTGCCGGTCTCGACCACGTCGAGTGGCTGAAGGTGATAGCGAACGGTAATGCGTTGACGGAGTTGTCGGAGTTTGGGTTGCCGGAGTGTTTCCCGGAGTTCAGGCTGGCCCATCAAAACGATTTGCATGAGTTTTTGGTGATCGGTTTCGAGATTGGAAAGCAACCGGACTTGTTCGAGCAATTCGTCGCTGAGGTCTTGCGCTTCGTCAATGATGAGCACCACATCGCTGCCGGCGTTGACTTCTTTGAGGACGAATTCGTTGAGCGATTCGAGGTAGGCGACGCGGTCGATGCCGCGCGGTTTGAGGCCGAACTCCAGCACGATGGTTTTGAGGAGTTGATGGCTGCTCAAGCATGGATTGAGAATCAGCGCGGTCTTGTAACGGGGGCCGAGTTCTTCGAGTAGTTTGCGGCAGATGGTGGTCTTGCCCGCGCCCACTTCGCCGGTCAGCTCGATGAACCCTTTGCGTTCGTGGATGCCGAAGAGCAAATGATTGAACGCTTCCTGATGCTTGTTGCTGAAGAACAGAAAACGCGGATCCGGCGTGATGTTGAACGGCGCTTCGCGCAGGTTGTAGTAGTTCAGGTACAAAATCGTCTCCTGGTATCCCTCGTTATTTTGAGCACGCACCATGCCGCAAATTGCGTTGCGCCCGACCGCCTTTGGGGCTACGCTGCTGCCGTTTCGATGGAGGAATTGATGATGAAACGTGCCTTGCTCGTGTCTTTGCTGTTCCTTGCCGGCTGTGTGGTCCAGTCGGTTGGCCCATTTTGTACCGACAACTCGATGGTTTACGTCCGGGAAGTCATCGGCGAATGGACGCTGCAAAAGGATTTCGGCGACGACGTTTCCACCAATGCGATCCGCGCCTGGGTGTTTAGCGGCGACGCGGCAACGAACTGCACGCTGAAGGCGTTCGACAAGCAAAACGTCGGGGCGACGTTCGCCGTGAGATTCTTCAAGCTCGGCAAGAACATGTTTGTTGATGTGCTGCCGGGAGAACCCGGCGACGAAACGAAAATGAATTCATACTGGACGTGGACTGTCCGGGCCGTTCACACCGTGTGCAAGGTTGAATTGAATGGCGACGCGCTCGCACTGAAACCCCTCGATTACGATTGGCTCAAGAAGAATCTCGAAAAGCACAAACTCTCCCTGCCCCACATGAATGACCCGGATGGTGTCGTTCTGTTCACTGCCAGCCCCAGACAGTGGGAGGCTTTCTTGTCGAAGCACGCCGCGGACACCGGTGCTTTCGTCGAAGAGCATGCCTACGTCCTGAAACGAAACAAGTCCACCAAGTCGTGACGAGTGCGCCGGCAATCTTCCTTTACACGAACGCCAGCTTCTTGAAGTCGCTGCCAAGGATCGGCTGTGACTTTGCGCCGAGCCAGTTTTCGAGGATGGTGGCGTACACGTTGCGAAAATCCGTGGCGAATTTGAGGTCGCCCCGGTCGAGGTCGTTGAGGCCGGGATGCGTGCCGTACACACCGGCTTTGATGCGCGTGCCGAACACAAACATCGGGGCAGCGGTGCCGTGATCGGTGCCGCCGCTGGCGTTCTCGGCGACGCGCCGGCCGAATTCGCTGAACGTCATCGTGAGCACGCGGCCGTGGTTGCCTTGTTTGTCGAGGTCGTTGTAGAACGCCTCGACGCCTTCGCCCAACTCCGTCATGAGACGCTCGTGTGGCCCCTTCTGGTTGGCATGTGTGTCGAACCCACCCATCGAGACGTAATAGACACGCGTGCCGAGGCCGCCGGCGATCATCCGCGAAACCATTTGGAGTTGCCGGGCCAGTCCGCTGGCCGGATACGTCGCCTGCGCGGTCTTCGATTTCTTCAGCACGTCGCGAAGTCGGTCGGAGCTGAGCTGTGCGTCCATGGCCACGCGCGAGAGGAAATCCAGCCGCGCGACCTGCGGGTCTTTGAGGTTCTGCGCCACGACGCGGTTCAACCGCTCGAAGGTCGTCTCGGCCTGCTGCGCATCGTTCTCGTCGGCGGCCGTCGGAATCCAACGGAACGAATCGGGATTGTCCACCGCGACGCTCAAGCCGCGCCGCGATTTGAGCGCGACCGGCATCCATGAGCCGACGTTAAGACCGCCGAGCGGGTTGGTGCGGTTGGTGCGCGGGTCGCAGCCCGGACAGGTGTTGTCGAGGTACCGGCCAAGCCAGCCGTATTGCACCGCCTTGCTCTTCGGATCGGCGGTATGCCAGATTTCCATCGACCGGAAGTGCGAGCGGTCCGGGTTCGGATAACCGACGCCCTGCACCACGGCCATGCGGCCGTTGTCGTAGAGCGATTTCAGCTTGTCCAAGTTCGGATGCAGACCGACCGTGTCGTTGAGTGTCAGAACCTTGTCCTTCGACACACCGAGTTGTGGACGCGCCCGGTAATACTCGTCCATCGCGTACGGCACGAGTGTATTCAGTCCGTCGTTGCCACCGCCCATTTGGATGACGACGAGGATGCGATCGTCGGGCATACCGGGGATGCTGGCCGTCGCTGCGTTGGCGCGCGCAGAATCGAGTGCGAGCACCGTGCGCGTCAAAAAGAACGGCGCGCTATAGCTCGTCGCGAGGAAGAACAGACTTTTTCGCAGGAACTCGCGCCGGGTTTGAATCGTCTCATTCATGGCTTCGTCCTGGTGTTGTAGGAGCGGCGTCCACGCCGCGACCGGGCCGGGCCGATCGCGGCCGGGAGGCCGCTCCTACGGGAGAATTTGGATGTGGCTGGCGTCAACAAAGCTGGTAATCCGGCATGCTCATGATCAAATGCGCCACCGTGGCCGGTCGCTCGCTGACCCGGGCGCGCTCGGTGTAAGAGATTAGCATATTGCGCGCGGCGCCGTCGAGCGGCGCTTGCAACAGACGCGCCACGAGCGCGTCCACAAGTTTTGGCGCGTCCGCAGCGATTTCCGGGCCGTACATCTTGTCCAGCGTGCTCTTGGGCGATCCGAAACGCGAGAGACGCATTCCGCGCTGTCCCTGAATCCGTGGCTGGCGCCCGCCCTCGGGAATTTTTCCTTCGACGAGGTAGCCGGCCATGTTGTAGCGCATCAGCAACGTGTTGGTGTTGATCCACGCCTCGCCGCCGTCCCAGCCTTTGACGTTGGGCGGATAGAGCAAGTCCTGCCCGAGCATCCGCATCGCAACGGCGAGGGCGCGCTCGTTGATCGTCACGCCGAGATTGCGCACCGAACCGACGACGAGTTGTGCGGGGCTTTTGATCTGCGTCCGGTACGCTGGTGGCGAGTAAAACACTTCGGACGTGAACAGCGTGCGCAGGAACGGTTTGATTTCATAGTCGGTCCGGCGCAACAGCGCGGCGAGTTCTTCGACCAACGGCGGCTCCGGGTTGCTGTACACAAAAAACTCGAACAACTTCCTCGCCATGAACCGCACCGTGGCCGGTTGTTTGAGAATGATGTCAATGATGTCCGTGCCGTCGAGATCGCCGGTCACACCCAAAAATGTTTTTCTTCCGTAATCGTGCTGCCGATCGATGACCGTGAACTCGTCGCCGCGAAACGTCCAGCCGGTAAAGGCGCGGGCTGCGACCTTCACGTCGTCTTCGCTGTAGTTGCCGATACCGATCGTGAACAATTCCATGAACTCGCGCGCGTAGTTCTCGTTGGGGTGTTGCTTGCGATTGGTGTTGTTGTCGAGGTACTTCAACATGGCCGGGTCGCGGGAGATGCCGCGCAATAAGGTGCGGAAGTGACCGAGACAGTTTTTGCGCAGGAATTCGTTCTGCACCAGCATGTGCCGGGCGCTCTTCACGTCGTTGGCGCTGGTGGCGAAGTGTCCGTGCCAGAACAGCGTCATCTTTTCCTGCAGCGGCCGCTTGGTTGTCAGCATCCGCTTGATCCACCAACCGCGCGTCTCCTCGATCGCCTCCCGGTTGGAACGAAGCAACTCCCTCACTTTCTGTTGGCGTTCCTCCTTGCTGAGATCGGCAAACATCTGCTTGGGACGCTTGGGAGTTTCCGGCGTTTCGGGCACAGGAAAACTCTCCGGCGTTTTTTCGAAGTCGAGGAGGTAATCCACCGTGCGTTCCATTCCCCAGTTCGCAGCCTGAGCAACGTCCTCCGGCAAGCCGCCAAACCCGGCACGGTTGAGCAGATGGGCGGCCAGCGTCTTGTCCCATCGATCGCGAATTGTCTGAGATGGTTGCAGCGCGCTCATGCCGTTTCAATAAATGTAACACACCGGATTTGAAATCGTCTCGCTTTTCAGCTACAAACTTCGCCATGAAAGACCTGCGCATCGAGAAGCTGGCCCGTCTCCTTACGAATTACTCACTTGCTCTCAAATCCCGCGACATCGTGGCCATCAATGGCGAAGCCATCGCCGCCCCGTTGATTCGCGAATGTTACCGGGCCGCGCTGCGTTGTGGAGCGTTCGTGATTTGCGACATCTCGCTCGACAGTCTTGCCGAGATTTTCTACGCCGAGGCGAATGACCAACAGCTCAAATGGGTCTCGCCCTTCGCCAAACACAAACTCCAACGCATTGACGCTTCGCTCGGCGTCTGGGCCGACGAAAATACCAAGGCGCTCACCAACGTTGACCCGAAGCGGCTCGCGGCGACCTCCGCAGCCCGGAAGCCTCTCAGCAAGATTTTCATGGACCGCAGCGCCAGCGGGAAGCTCCGCTGGGTCGGCACCCAATGGCCGTGCAACGCCAGTGCACAGGATGCCGAGATGTCGCTGGAGGAATACGAGGACTTCGTGTACGGCGCCGGCCACCTCAACGACGCCGACCCTGTCAAAACGTGGAAGCGCATCTCGAAGGAACAACAATCGCTCACCGACTTCCTCAACAAATCGCGCGAAGTGCGCATCGTCGCCGAAGACACCGACATCCGGTATCGCGTGAAGGGCCGCAAATGGATCAACTGCGACGGCCACTGCAATTTTCCCGACGGCGAAGTGTTTACCGGCCCGGTCGAAGACAGCGTTGAAGGTCATGTCAAGTTCAGCTTCCCGGCTGTGCACGGTGGCCGGGAAGTGGACGGCGCGCGGCTCACGTTCGAGCGCGGCAAGGTCGTGAAGGCGGAAGCTGAAAAGGGTCAGGAGTTTCTACGTGCGATGATCAAGATGGATGCCGGCTCGTGTTACCTCGGCGAGGCCGCCATCGGTACGAACTATCACGTCACTCGTTACACGAAGAACACGCTCTTCGACGAGAAGATCGGCGGCACGATCCACCTCGCGCTGGGTGCCGGTTACCCCGAGACGGGCAACAAGAACCGGAGCGGGTTGCACTGGGACATGGTTTGCGATTTGCGCAAAGGTGGCGAGATTTACGTGGACGGCCAACTCATCCAGCGCAAAGGCCGGTTCCTCGATAAACGTTTTCCGCAGCCGTGAACTTCGAGGTCGTTTACAGCGCGGCCCACGCGGAGTTCCCGGACACCGAGCCGCTCGGCGGCGGGAAGGCGGTTGCCGATTACCTGATTCGCGAATGGCGCGAGCAAAAACCATTTCCGCTCACCGTACTGAGCCCGCGCTCGCTGGGGATGACCGGTCCTGGAGGGCCACGCTCTGTCGTGGCCGAGCCGGGGCGGGCGCGACGGAGCGCGCCCCTCCACGAATTGACCGAGTTGGGATACGCGCGGTTCTGCCGGCAGTTCGAGTGTGCCGGTACGGGCGAAATCCTGAGGCGCAATCCGCACGAGTGCGTCGTGCTGAGCAACGACATCAGCGAAGGACCGGATTTTGCGGCATTGGGCGCACGCGGTTACCGGATCGTGACGATCTTTCATGTGGACGTGGTCGAGTTTTTCACGAAGTTCTACCTGCGCGGCGTGGTGCGGCCGGAAATCGTGGCGAAGTTCCGCTGGTTCGGAGCGCTTCCCGACGTGTTGCGATTGGCCTTTTCAAAAGCAGTTTGATTGTGTCCGGCCCAGCGCGCGGATCGTCGTGCCTTCGGCACCAATGCGCGAGACGATCCTGTTCGTGTCGCCATCCCGGCATAAGAGCTATGGACTGACCATTGCCGAGGCGCAGGCGGCGGGGTGCCGGGTGATTTCTCATTGTCATTACGGAGCCAGCGGGAGCGTTGTGGATTGTGCGGACGCATCGGCGTTGGCGGCAGCGATTGCGCAAGGACGAACGCTCAAGAAAACTTCGGTGCCCTGCCGGGAAACTAGCGCGGCCCGGCAACTGGCGGAGTTGCTGCTGACAGTTCGGAACTCGGCGGAGTCAGTGCTGCGTTGACTGCGTCCCGAACGGCTTTGATCCTTTCGGGGGATGCGTTCTTGCCCGGCTCCATGTGTCCAAACGCAAGCTTGGGCAACGAACGCGAAAGTGTGTACCGACCCGTGGCCCAGAGTTCCAACCAGCGGCGATTCTGTTGAAGGTTTTCACTGGTGGCGATATCCACCCAGCGCGCGCCCATCATCGTCGCGGCCATGTCATCCAAGTCGAAGAAATTGTTGGGGTCTCTCTTGTCGATCTCCTCTTTGATGATCGCCGCGGAGCGCCCCACGTCCCAATATCCTTGGAAGGCGCCGCCGCCGATGAAATGCAGCGCCTTGTCGTTCTGGCCCTGCAAGACCGGCGAACCGCCCTTGCGCGTCCAGAGCCAGAGGCCGCCGAACATCGCTCTGGCCTGATCATCCAACGGTAACTTCGGATTCCGGTCACAATTGCTGAGCACGGTCTTGCACAACTCGGCAAAAATCTGATCGAAATTCCAACCGGACCGTTGGAGATTTCCAGCCAGCACCGCGTACTGTTCGTCAGGGGAGATAATCTTCTTCGCCGTCGCCGCTTGGCCACCGGCGCGAGCCGATGCTCCGGCCAGCACGAGCGCCGCCGCTGTAATAACATATGCAATCCTAATTCTCATCACCTCACCAGAGTACCAGAAGATTCACTGTTGAGCAATTCAGATGCCGTCGCCGCCGGGGATTCTCAGCCGAAGAAGAAGGCACGAAATAGGCATTGCATTCGGACGGCGTTTTTGTTAGCTTTCAATCCGAGTTAGAGAAGTGAGTGACCGATGGAGTTGTGGAAGCAGTTCGAGAGTCGGTCATTTTTTTGAAGCCGCTCGGTAAAGCGGTTTACGCTGGTAAATGAACCCCACGACGGGTGAATGAAATGAAGCGCGGTACCAAGCACATTGCATGCGGCTTTTTCACCGCCGCAGCCCTTGCCCTCAGTCTTCCTGCCTCAGCAAACAACAGCGTCCATGTGACCTGGCACTGGCATCTGCACCAGCCCGTCTATTGGCCGGATCAGGCCGCGTCCGGCCATGCAGCCGATCATTACGAGAGCGCATGGGATACCATCCAGCAGCAGAATGGCGGCCGGCCGCACCCGAATCCGGAAACCGTCCTCAATATCTTCACCGTCGACGACCGCATCGCGGCCTATCAATACCGGCCACGAGATTCCGTCAGTACAGTCACCAACTTTGTCAACGCCGGTGCGCAAGTCAGCTACTCAGGCGCGCTGATTGAAAATGTTCAGAGCCTCGTCGGCCATAACGTCTGCGGCGGCTCGGGTTGTTACAACGCGGGCTGGAACAACTCGAACATCCAAGCCCGCAATTGGACGACCAGCGGCAGCCAGCCCCGGATGGATCTCGTGAACTTCAACTACCATCACTCGCTTGCTCCGTTGATTAGTGACGAGACGCTGCTGATGGAGTTGCTGATTCACCGCCGACAGATGGAGATTTTCTGGACGACGAGTCCAGCGGTGTCGCGCGGCTATTTTCCTTCCGAGACCTGTTTCACCGAGCGGATGATTCCGATCCTGAAACAAGCCGGTATTGAATGGTCGGTCGTCGGCAACACTCACTTGACCCGCTCCTGTTCCGATTACCCGGTCTCGTTCAGCGGCGACAACTGCGATGTGCCGAACAAGGCTGACCAGATCAATCCAGCGCAAGGCGCCGGCAACTACCAACGCGTCTCCGTCAACAATCTCGGTTGTCAACCGGCCGCCGCGTTGCCGTTCGCCTACCAGTTGCACTACGGCCGGTATGTGAATCCGTCCACAGGCGCCGCTTCGATGTTGATGCTCGTTCCCAGCGAACAGGCGCTCGGTTATCTCGACAGCGAACAATCCTGGAACATCAGTAGCCTCGGCACGCTGAGCGCGCACAATGATCCTGCCAAGCCCGCCCTCGTCTACCTCGCGCACGATGGCGACAACGCGTTCAGCGGCGGCTTCACCTATTACATGAGTCAGGTCAACAGCATTGCCGGTCAGGCCAACTCCGCCGGCTACGAACCGACCACCGTCGAGCAATTCATTAATGACTGGCCGCCGAACTCCAACGACGTCGTTCACGTCGAAGACGGTGGCTGGGTAAACAATCAAGCGGGAGGCGACTTCGGCTCGCCATTGTTTACCGGCTGGCACTGGCCGCCGAGCATCACCTCCAACAGCGTCAACGTCGTCGACCCCAGCGTCGGCACCAGCAGCAAGGCCGACGTGATACGCGTTCAACTCGCGACCGAGAATCGCGTCAAGACCGCGCAGCAAATCCAGAACACGCTCACCGGCTACACTAATCGCATTGATCAGATTCGCGATCCGGGAAGTTTCAGCCAGACACCGAGCGCGGTCGAACTCGGCTGGCACTACTACCTCGGCGGACTCGACAGCGGGTTTGTATATTTCGGATGCGGCGGCGACGAGTGCGCCCGCTGCGTCGTTTCGCAATCCAACGCCGTGCGCAATGTGAACTCCATCGTTACCGGCAACCCCTCGCTCGACAACACGCCGCCGACGTTGTTCATCCCGCAGCGGCATCCGTGGAATCCCGGCACGACGAACTTCGGCGCGCAGTACAGCTACCACGTCACCGTGCCGGCCAACAACGATTTCTGGGTTTGGACATACGCCTACGACGCTTCCGGTATCACGAACGTCAGCCTCCTCTATCGCTCCAACGGCTCCTACGCTCCAACACAAGACCAGTTCAAGGTTTACGCCGATGGGCCGAACACCGGGCCCTGGATTCGCCAGGCGATGACCCAGCGCTCCGTCGCGCCCGCCATCAGCTCCACGCCGCAATACATCGCGGACTACTACTACTCGAAAGTGACCGGCTTGACGGGCGGCTACGTCGACTACTACGTCAGTGCCACCGACAGCCGCGGTAACACCTACAACTCGCCCATTCAACATGTTTTCGTTGGCCCCAGCGGTTCGCCGACGACGCCGGGCACTCCACAAAACGTCACGGCGACCGGCGCGGCGACAAACCAGATCAATGTCTCGTGGACGGCGTCGAGCGGCGCGACCGGTTACATCGTCAAACGTGCCGGCTCGCAGATCGCGACGACCTCGGCCACCACGTACTCCGACATCGGGCTGCCGGCCAGCACACAATTCTGCTACACCATCATCGCCACGAACAGCATCGACAGCTCCGCCGAATCATCCCCGTCCGCGTGCGCCACGACGTTCAATCCCCCGCCGCCGAATTTCAGTCCGCCGTTCGTCATCGACGGCAACAGCGTCGATTCGACGAATTATCTGCAGAGCAATCCCGGCATGACGATCTACGCCGCCGTGCGCGGTCAGATGCTTTACGTCGCCACTTGGTCGCCCGGTATTTATCCCGGAGACACCACCAAGAACGATCACTTCATTGTCGTCACCGACCAACTCTCGCCGATGTCACCGGCGTTTCCGACGTGGTCGAAGGCCGGCACGATGGCCGCGAGCGGTCCCAAGCCATTCCTGAGTGGTGAGAGCAATAACGGTTACGTCGGCTGGCAGAACCTCGATGGCTCAGCCGTGACCGCATCCAACCAATTCGCCAAAGCGCCCACCAACGCCGGCTATATGGAAGGCACAATTAATCTCGCCCAAGCGTTCGGATCGATGCCCTCGAACATCTACGTCTGTGCCGCCGCTTACAACACAACGAACTCTCCACCAAACGGCGCGTTAGTCGCCCAGGCGCCGGCAGGTAACGGCAACGGCAACATCGAAAGCAACGAGTTTCTCATGCTGTCAATCCCTGCCATTACCGACAACGACGGCAATGGCATCTACGATCGTCTTGAACCGTCGAAAGATTTCGTCATTCAGAAGATTCAACCAGCCGTCGCCGGCGGGTTCACCATCACGTGGGCATCTGTTCCAGGGAAGACTTATGATGTGATGTACTGCGACTCGCTCGGCGGCGGTTGGCAATCTCTCATCCAGAAAACCGCGCAAACCGGCGAAATCACCCTGTCCCATACCGACAACACAGCCGGGACGCAACGGTTCTACAAGATCAGGTGCGTGAACCCATAAAAGTGATTCGCCCGGCAGTATTCGCCGCCCTCACGTTGGCTTGCGCGCTGAACACCCGCGCGATCACCATCGGCCCGGGCCCGGCCATCGGCACCGACAAGCGCGGCACGACGTGGTACGAGGAATTTCAAGACTGGTCGGCCAGCGATGTGCGCGCCCTCGACGTCAATAACGACGAGTATAAGTTCAACGACGCGAACGATCCCGGCTGCGACCTCATCGCGTTCTACGCGCACGACGGCGGCGCCGACGGCAACTACTACTTTCGCGTGGACTTCTTCGACTTGCTCCTTGGCGCGGAAAACGGTGGCGTCGACGTGTACGTGGCCATTGCCACTCAACCCGGCGATGCTAACGGACAGGTTTGGTTCCCAGATTTCACCGACACGCAGACCGACAACCCGTGGCGGATTTGCGTGGCCGTGTACGACACCAACCACGGCTCAATCTACGACACGAACTGGAATGGCAGTGGCGTGACCAACAACTTCGTGGCGTCCCAGAACGGCGGCATTTCCTACTGGCGCAGCGATTTGGACAGCATGGAATTTGGCATCAAACGCTCCGTGCTGATCAATGCGGGCTGGGATGGTGTTAGCCCGCTGCATTTCCAGGTGTTCACGGCGCGCGACGGCACCAACGGCGGCCCCGGCGAGATCCCCGGCAGCGACATCGTGGACGCCATCGTCTGCCCGGGCTGCGGCGGACTCGTACGCGATTTGGGCGGCGGCACTGGCCGTCTCTACGGGTCGATTTCGTCCACCGCGACCGTCAATCGCGCGAAGTACGCGGCGATTGCCCATGCGAATCAATCACTTGGCACACGCGCGCAGACGCAGGGGCACATCTACACCAAGCGGTCGGATTTGAATTTGTATCCCGGTTTCATCCGCACCATCGACACACATGAGATGCTCCATGTCCCGCTGAACATGCACTTGAGCGGCTCGCTCATCAGTTCGCTCTTGTGGGCCCGGCAGGACCCGAGCGACCCGAACTACGCGTTCGGCGAACGCGATGGCCCGACTTTTTTGCAGCGACTCAAGAATTTCATCAACAGCGGTACCGGCTCGCTCATCGGTGGCACCTACGCCGAGCACATCATGCCGTACTTCGAAGGCGATGTGAACCAGCGCTCGATCGCGGCGTTCAACGACTTGGCACAATCAGTGTTCGGGCTGACCACCAACGACATGAAGGTCATGCACGTGCCCGAGCGCGTCATTCACTCGGATACCGGCTGGGCACACGCCAATCCAAACGGCCCGCTCAAGGGCAAGCCGATCGAGGACATCAAGGCCGGTGGCTACACAGCCACTTACCTTGACGAGGTCTCGCACCTGCACTGGTGGTTCTATTCGGACGAGACGAACTTTTTCAACAATTGCTGCGCCACCGGCAACGAGCGCTGGGCCGGCTTCGGCGGCTGCAACGACCGCGCTTACCATCACAAGCTACACAAGATCAATGGCGTCCTGTGCTTCTTCATCAACGACCGGGAAGATCAGGAAAAATTCGGGCCCAATGACGGCGGCATGCAGAACGACACACGCTACACGCTGCTCGATAAGGCTCTGTCGTCCGATCCCTCGCAAATCACCGTGGTGTTTGACGATTGGGAAGCGTACGCCGGCAATTCGTTCGCCTCGCCCACCCCGAACAACAACGCCGACCAATGGCATCAGACGATTCGCTGGGCCGCCAACCACCAATGGATTCAGGTCGTGAATCTCAAAGACGTCGTCACGTGGGCGCAGAGCGATCCGAGCTGGATTTACGAGGATCACGGCACACAGACCAACTTGAGCATGCAGACCTACGAGTGGCTCAAACGCGCCTCGGAACAGGATTACGACCATTGGTACTACGGCTCCGGTCAGGAGGAGAATTTCTCTCAACGTCATCCCCGCGTCGACCCGAGCGGCGTTGTCCAGACTGCGAAAGTCTACGGCGACATGAACACACCGGGCACTTTGATTCGCGACTCGTGGGACAAGGTGGCCGGGATGCCCGCCGGTAATCTCAAAACGCTGGCCGAGTGGGCGTACTCCGCGATGATTTACGAGACCGCGTGGCACGACGAAGACGCCAACCCCGACAACTACAAGTCGCGCAACTATCAGGTGAACTTCGACGTGAACGACGGCTGCACGTTCTCGCAAGCCGACACAACCTACGACAACACTTCCGGCTGGGCGCTGCGGCTGCATGGTCACGTGCGCACGCTCGGCATCCTCGCGGACGCCGCGCAGTGGGTGCAGGACGTAAAGAACGGCGTGCAAGGTTCGACCACCGTTGCTGTCGCCGCGAATCTCGACGACGACGTGTGGAATTCGTACGTGCTCAAGAACAACAAGGTTTATCTTTGCTTCAAACGTTGGGGCGCGCGGCTCATCTACGCATTCGTGTACGACCCGGCAACTCAAGACGCTTACCAAGTCATCGGCGCACCGGTGGCCAACCCCGCCGAGGAAACCGATGCCGAAGAGGCCGACAATCTCCGTTGTTCGGCTTTCAAGGACCGGTACGCCAGCACGCCCGGCGACAATCGCTATGTGGACATGGATTACGCGGCACCCACTTCGCCCGTGCAAGGCTCGAACTTCTGGGAATTCGTTTCCAACGACGGCCAGATCCGCAAACGGGTTACTTTGCCGAGCGGTCGCGATGCGGTGCAGGCGCAATACACGCTCGGCACCGGCGTTGGCAATCTCTACATCCGCCACGGTCTTGGCCCAAATCAACTGGACTTGTTGCACCACGGCGACACCAATCTCATTGTCCACACCGATTCATTGTACTTCTACGGCCTCACGAACAAAGTTGGCGGTGCGGCCTACGCCGTACGCGGCACCAACAACACGCTCAACATCGTCAGCAATCTCGACCAAGCCGGTTACCAGAACCGCGGCTTGCCGTTGGTCGAGCAGGTCGAAGTGTTTAACTCCGGCGGCGCGACCAATTTCACGACGTGGCTGGCGTTCAGTCCTGCCAGCGCAAACGACATCGATGGTGATGGTTTGGCCAACGTGTTGGATCCGCAGCCGGAGAACCCGGACATCGACGGCGACGGAATGCCGGATGGATTCGAGTATCAGTATTGGGGCACCGCAACCGGCGGCGACCCGAATGCCGACGACGATGGCGACGGTATGACGAATTTGCAGGAATCCCTTGCCGGCACGAATCCCAAGGACGCGAATTCGGTTTTCAAGATCACGAGTATCACGCCGGTGGCCGGCGGAGGACTCTCGATTGCTTGGAGCTGCGTGCCGACCAAACGATACCAAGTGTATTTCAAAGACGATTCCAGCAACTCGTGGCAATTACTCGTGCCGGACAGTATTCTGGCGACGACCTCCAGCACCAATTCTATGACCGGCACGTTCGGTCTCGCGCACCGGTACTACCGGGTCGGAATTGTTCCAACCCCTTGAAAAACATAGGGAAGCAGCCGCCACGCGGTTCGACAAAGTGGCGTGAAGATGCTATTTTGGAGCGCGAAGTGCTGACGATGGGTCTAAAGGTGAAGGGGAGAAGTGCAATTGTGTAAAGCGAGCATGCGGAAGGCTCTTGCCGGCCTCACGTTCGGGCTTGCGTACCTGGCGCAAGCCCGGGGTGAGGCTGTACTCCAGCTCTTCAACCAAAGTTGGAACGAAATCAGCCAGAAAATGCCGGAGCTTGCTGAGGCCGGCTACACCGCGCTCTGGCTACCGCCCCCGTCCAAGGCCAACAGCCAATTCTCCGCCGGTTACGATCTCGTCGATCCGTTTGACCTCGGCGACAAAGACCAAAAAGGCACCATCGCCACCCGGTACGGCACGAAGGACGAGTTGATTCGCATGGTGCAGATGGCCCACCGGTTCGGCATCCGCGTCTATTTCGACAACATCATGAACCACCGGAGTTACGACGTGCCGGGCTACGATGCAAACACGCCGATCACCGTTTACCCCGGTCTGCTGCCAGAAGATTTCCATCTGCGAACGACTGCCGACGGTTTTTACCGGCAATGGACGGACATGAACGACGGTGGCGGTAGTTGGCAAAACACATGGGATGTGCAGCACATCAACTTCTCCCACCTGAGCGACCTCGCGCAGGAGGTCAACGTCAATGAGAACTTCGGTCCGACTTTGGCCAGCACCGGCCCCAAGCTGTCCTTCATCCGCCAGCCGAACAACCCCGAGTATTATATGGATACAAGCCTGCCGCAGATCGATCCCGGCAGCGGCTCGTGGCATCCGTTTAACGGCACCAACGGCGTCCCGGTCGTCGAGGATACGGCCGCCTATCTCATTCGCGCCGCAATCTGGTTCATGAACGAATCGAGGTGCGACGGCCTGCGGCTGGACGCCGTCAAACATGTGCCCAGCAGTTTTTTCGGCGACGATTCCGCCACACCCAATGGCTACGCCGGGGCCATCCAAGTCATGTACGACTGGGTGCACGGTTACGGTTACAATAATCCGATCAGCGGCTACAACGAGTCCACCGCCGCCAGCACCAACGCTCCCAATAACCGCGATAGCTGCTTCGATGCGGAGAAGATTCGCAACGACGCATTGATCTTCGGCGAACATCTCGGCGAGCCGCCGAGCTTCGACGAGTACACAAGCCGCGGCATGCGGCTCGTGGACGCTCCGCTCATCAACACGTTCGAGGGCTTCACGCACCTCATTGGAAATCCAAGCGCGGGTCTCCAAGGCGTCGACCAGAGCAGCTATGACGGCTACGGGCACTTCAACGCGGCCAACCGCGTCATGTTCGTGCAGAGTCATGACAACGGTTTCTACGACCCAAGCCATCGCCCCATCGAACTGGCGTACATGTTCATGCGCGAAGGCATCCCGGTGATCTACTCCGACGGCTGGCGCAAATCCGCCAACTGCACGCAATGCGGCGGCGAATTCCCGCGCAACGCCAACGCCTCCTACCTCGGCGAGTTCGGCGACAACAAGATGCCGGACATCGCCTACCTGCACAATCAACTCGCGCGTGGCCAGAGTACAGCCCGTTGGAGCGATAACGACATCGTCGCTTTCGAACGCCGTGACAACCGCGAGGCCGGAAGCCAAATCGATCAGAACGTCGCGTTGTTCGTCATGAACGACAACTTTTGCACGAGTTCCGGCGGCGACACCTGCGGCGATGTCGCGTTTGACGACGGCGTCGCGCAGAACGATTCCGGTATGCCGAGCACGTGTTACGGCGCGCCGACAAGTCGCGGCGTCGGCTTGGCGGTCAGCTACCCACCCGGTTCGATCCTCGTGCAGATGGCCGATTCGCCTTACAAAGAGCGCGCTTGCCCGAGGATTCTGGTGCGCAACGTAACGCTAAACTTAGCCGCCGCACAGGCCAGCATCAACGCCTCAAACCCTGTTGACCGTCTCGTGTACGTCGGCGGACAGTTCGTTCCGCCCGGTGGCGGCGCGATCGAGTTCAAGATCCCGCGTGGCAGCTATCTGATTTACGCCTACGAAGGTCCGCAGGCCAGCCGTCCGGCCAGCGGCGTGATGTCGAACAACGCCATCACGTTCGTCCAAAACGGCGTGGAAGTCCCGCGCATGACGGTGCGCCGCTCGACCGGCCCCGACGGCGATGTGAACTACAATCCGCTGTTTCCCTTCAAGATGCGCGGCAGCGTGGACATCAACGGCAACGTCATTATCGGCAGCAACATCTCGAATCTCACTTACGCCATCGACATCCCGGTCATCACCAACAGCAATCTGTTCGACATCCTCGTGCGCACCGACGGCTCGGCCACCAACGTCCTCGTCAAACTCGACGGCGGCACCGACCTCAACAGCCAGATGGGACTCGGCAAACTCTGGACCAACAACGCCACCGGGTTCGTGGACGGACGCGACAATCGGCCCGGCTTCACCTACGACATGTTCCTCGGCTACGAGGACACGAAGTTTCAATTCCTGAACGGCCCGGAAAAATTCGCCGCCACCAATATCGCCAACGACACGGTTGTCTCGCTCGGCGCGGAAACGTACGCCTACACCATCGGCGGCGGCAGCTCCATTGCGACCGGTAACGGCGGTGGCCTTGCGTACAACGGCCAGACCGCCAATTGGGTTTACCACAACCCGGCCGACAGCGTCACCGGCGGCCCGGCGACACAACGCGTTCCGCTCAACCCAACCGCAAGCGATGCAGTGACCGTTTGGGTTAAGGTCGGCTACCAATTCGGAATCAATACCGGCACGGTTTACTACAGCACCGACGGCACGAATCCTGAAGGCGCATTCGGCCAGCCGAAAGCCGGTACAACCACTCAGGTCATCGCGTTGCAGTTCGATCACACCAGCGCCGCCGGCGGCAGTGATACCGGCACCGTGGATTGGTGGAAGGCAACGATCCCGGCGCAATCGAGCGGTACCGTTAAATACAAAATCGCGCTCTTCAAACGCGGCGCGTCCACGATTTCCAACTCCGATCAATCGAAATATTACGCGCTCCGGCAGGCGGCGATCACCAATTTCAATCCGCAATCTGTGCGAGTCTGGTTGCATGACGACCTGAACACCAACTCGACAACGGTCGGACTCGAACCCGGCTTCCACATCGTGCGGGCGCGCGCGTTTCTGCCGCGCGACGGCAAGTCCAGCGTCTTCAACACGTTCCTGCAGACGTTCTACTACGACCCGTCGTTGCCGGACGGTGCCATCGCCTTCCCCGCAGCGGGCGAAACCGCGTTCTTCAGCAAATCCTACGGCATCGTCGTGCGCGCCGACCCGAACGTCACGGAGGTCGAGTACAACATCATTGATGGCGAAGCCGGCAACGATAATCCTGCCTTCGGCAATGGTCTGACCAACGGCTTGCCGGCCTTCGCCAAGGCGACGGAGGTATCGCCCCTGCCCTCGCTCAGCGGTCTGTACCCGAATTTCCCGCGCGAATACCGGTTCAGCTATCTCGGAATCCCCAGCACCGGCAGTGCGACCATCAAAATTAGACTCAAGGGTCTGACAAGCGCTGCCTTCACCAATCGCGTCAAAGAAATCACGCGCACGATAGATTGTTCGGCGCCCGCGCTGGTGTTCGAGGTGCGGTGCCCTGACCTTGACTGCTTCAACAACGACCGGCGCAACATCTCGCTCGATCAGAACTCCACTTACACCATCGTCACCTGCTTCGACGGCTCACTGGATAGCAATATCGACAAGTTCACCATCAAGATTGACGGGTCGGTGCAAGCTCGCCGCAAACCTGACGGCACGCCGCTCTATTACATCAACGATGCGGCCTGCGGTAGCGGCACCCATGCGTTGCGCTATGACTGGGGCGGCATGAGCGCCGGTCCGCATCACATCGAGCTCTTCTACGACGACACCGGCTCAAACACGCACCTGCAGGACTCGAGCGACGTCAACGTCACGCTGACCGGCATCTCGGTGGACATTATCCAGCCGCCCAACGCCGACGCACAGGGCCGCTCGCCGTACACGATCACGTTGCCCGACAAAACCAATGCTGTGCCGGCCGAGCGCAGCTACACCATCGTCACCGAGACCAGCACCAGTGTCACCAACGTGCTCATCAGCTTCAACATCACCACCAACGCCTTCGCCGGTGGCGTCGCGTCGAACGACACAACCTTTGTTGGCACCACAAAGCGTTGGAATTTCCCCTGGACGAATCTCTTCCAAGGAACGTTCACGATTCGCGCCGACGCGCTCGGCGGCGGCTCGAACACGGCGTTCCGCATCGTCAACGTGGTCTTCAATCAGACCGTGCCGACCGACCCGAACAGCGACGATGACGATAACGACGGCTTGAGTGATTCCGCCGAGACGACGCAGACCCCGCTGCCGGGCACCGAAGCCCAGTCGTGGAGCAATGGACAAGTCCACGCTTACTTCTTCACGGGCAAGACTGACCCGACCAATCCCGACAGCGACAACGATGGCCTGCCAGACGCGCTGGAACTCGGACTGGAAGGCAGCATCGCCACGAACACGGATCTCAACGCCGACACGAATGGTGATGGGTACAAGAACTTCATCGCCGATGCCGACCCGCCGCGCTACAACACCAAGCCCGACAACGGCCAATTCTCAAACAGTAACCCGCCTCCGGGTTACAGCTACTGGAACTACGACGAGAACGCGCCGCGCACCGACCTTGTCGCCGGCACAGTGACCGACCCGAACAGTCCCGACACAGACTTTGACGGTCTGATGGACGGCATCGAAGACGCCAACCGCAACGGACGCATGGACGTTGGCCTGACCAACGCGGCCGGCGTCGTCACCAATGTCATCGCGCACCCGCCGACGGTCAAAGGCAGTTCCCGCTATGATCGAACCACCATCATCTCGCAGTTCCCCAACGCCGTGTGGCTGGAAACCGATCCAAGCAATAACGACACCGATGGCGACGGAGCGCTGGATGGAGCGGAGGACGCCAACCACAACGGGCGCGTGGACATCGGGCTGATTAACGGCAGCGGCGTCATTACCGGCTATGTCGCCAACCCGCCAACGATCAACTTTACCGGCATGAAATCGCGCGCCATCGATCGCGATGCGCTTCGGACGCAATACCCGAACGCCGTCTGGCTGGAGACTGATCCGCTGAATCCCGACACCGATGGCGACGGCCTGCCCGACGGCTGGGAGGCCGCACACGGTCTCGACCCATGGGACGACGGCATCATCGGCCACACCAACATGCACACCGGCGCCATCATCACCAACACCACCAACGGCGCGAACGGCGACCCCGATGGCGACGGTTTCACCAACTTGCAGGAGTTCAACAATCGCACCGACCCACAAGTACGCGACGATATACCGCCACCAGTAGCCAACTCGATCAACATCGGCGCCGGCCCCGTCATCGGCACGACCGGCGGCGTCACGTGGAACGAGGAGTTTCAGGATTGGACGGTGGACGACCTGAAGGCGCTCGATGAGTACGACGGTGCCGGCTCGCTCAAGCGCGGCCGTGACGTGTATCCGTGGAACGACGGCTACGACTGGTCGCGCGACATCCTCGCGTTCTACGCGCGCGATGGAGGAGCGGACGGCAAGTATTACTTCCGCGTTGATTTCCACGACCTGCAATATCAAGCCGAACAAGGTCATCTGGACATCTATGTGATCATCAGCTTCGGCATTCCCGGCGACCCGGCCACCGCCAACATCACGATTCCCGACGAAGTGGACACAAAAACCGAGATGGGCTGGAAGGTGGTCGTGGCCGCTTACGATGCAAACAATGGTCACGTCTACGTGAAGCGGCAGAGCGTTGACACCACGCTGGACGCCTACCAAACTCGCGGCTATACACCGGGATGCACCACGGGCGATTGCGGGTTCCTCGGCAGTTACTACCGCTCCGACCTTGATGCGTGCGAGATTGCCATCAGCCGCAAAGCTCTCACGGATGCTGGCTGGAACGGTTCGTCGCCGTTGTATTTCCAAGTGGCCACGACGCGCGACGGCACCTGCAACAGTTGCGTCAGCGGCGGCCCCGGCGCCGGCGATACGCCGAAGTCCGGCTCCGACTTTACCGACACGATTTACGATGACGACATTCCCGAAAGCGACACGCCGACACCGCCCAACGACACGCTCCACTACTGGTTCACGACGGTCAATCAGAACCCGATCAATCTGAGCGCCTACAACGCGAACAACAACATCGTCAGCGTGACCAACCGGCCCAACGTCGTCAAACTGGCGGTTCTGTTGCACGGCAACCAATCCATTCTGCCGGCCAGCATCATCCAAGGCCTCGTTTCCAACGCGGTATCACGCACGCCGACCAACATCGTCGGCTCGCTCGACCCCGGCGACAATCCGACCGGCTACTATCGCGCTCTCGAATCGGCTCAGGTTTTCAAGCTGTCGCTGAACCTGCACTTGAGCGGCTCGCTCATCTCGGCGTTGCAGTGGGCGAAGAGTGATCCGTCCCTCGACCCCACCGGATCGCGCGATGGACCGAAGTTCAACCAACGCATCGCTTCGATGGTCGCCTCTGGTCAGGTCGCGCTCGTATCCGGCATGTTTGCCGATCACGTCGCGCCGTGCTTTACCGGCTCCGTGAACCGCGCCGGCATCCAGTTGCAGGACGACATCATGCGCACCGTGTACGGCAACAACTCCGTCAACGCCAACTCGCCGGTCTATCTGGCCGAGCGCGTCGCCGACGGCAAGACGTTGAGCGATTTGGCCGCCAACAGCGGACACAACTTCACCATCCTCGATCAGATGGTGCATCTGTGGTGGTGGGGCGAGCAACTCTACGGCACGTTCAACGGTCGCGGTGCCGCGCTCAGCGACGACGGCTACCGGATCAACAAGTTCAACAATATGCGCGCGTTCCTCATCAGCGGCGCGTCCGACCAGATGTACCTGAATAATGACCTCGGCGCGAGCATCGCACTGCGTGAACTGCTCATCCGCAAAGCGCTCAGCGGCAACCGGGATCAAATCGTCGTTCTCGGCGACAACTGGGAGACCGCCGGTGGCGTGGACGGCACGAAGCGTAACCCGGACACGTTCAATCTGAATCTGCGCTGGATCGCCAACCATCCGTGGATCAAGGTCGTCACACTCGACAAATTTGCCGCCGGCCAGGTGGACATCAACAATGACGGCACCATCAACGGCCCGGGCGGCGATATCCCGACCGTGATTGATCGCGGCTCCGCCAACTTCAACATGCAATCCAAGGACTTTGTCCGGCACGCCAGCGAGACCAACTACGACAATTGGTATTACGGCAGCGCGCAAGAGGAGAGTTTCTTCAACAAGTTCCCGATCCTGCGTCCCAACGTCACCAACGCGACCTGGAAACTCGGCCACGTATTGACCAACGGCACCATCCTTGCGTCCGCGTGGGCGAACGTGCAAGCTGCGTCCGGTACGCTCAGCAATCTCGCGAAGCTCGTGTACCTCAACGGCATCTTCGAGACCGCGTTCCACAACGAGGACAATGGCGGTTACGACCGCTTCTCCACCGGCCAGTACAAGTCACCGGATGCGTCTTTCGATTCCTTGGCTCAGTTCGCCCTCAAGCCGGCGGCTCGCGCCACCCGGCAGGCGAGCATCGTCGCGCACGCCGCCGCGTGGGCGGCATCGAATCCGTCTACCTCGCCCGTTGCCGACGGCACGCAAGACGTGGATCACGACGGCGAGAATGAGTACATCTTGTCCAACAACCGCATCTACGCCGTCTTCGAACGCATCGGCGGCCGGTTGATCGCCGCGTTCGCGCGCGACACCGTGACGAGCAACGCCTATCAAATTGTCGGCAACCTCGTCAGCACGCCGGAGTTCGAGGACGAGCGCGAAGGCGACGTAAGCTTCAGCGGCAGCACCGTGGTTGCCTACCGGACATCGGCGTTCAAAGATTGGTTCGCCGTCACCAACACGCCGTCGGGTTTCGGCACCACGCAGTACGTCAACGACCTCTACACCGCGTCGCCGGCGCCGACCGGCACCGGCTGGCAGTTCACCAGCTCCGATGGCAAGATCGTCAAGACCATCACGCTCGGCACGGACTCGACAAAGCTCGAAGCCGGTTACACCCTCGCCAGTCCGGTGCAACAGTTGAAAGTCCGGCACGGCTTGTCACCTGACCTGCTTAATCTGCTCTTCTTCGGCCAAACCAGCCTGCAAGGCCCGGCAACCGCCGGCGGCAAGGTGACGGTCATCAATTCCAACTCCCTTGCCGTGGCAACTGCATCAATTGGGTATTCCGATGCCGGCCACAGCAACGTCAACTACAACGCTGGCGCCACCGACGACGGCAGCGGCAACATCTTCGCCATCAACATGCGCAATCAAGCGCAGACACAGCAGATTGAATTGCAGGGCACAAGCCAAGTCTTCAGCCTGGCTCTGGAGTTGAGCGCCGTGCGGTCCTACGATCCGAACGGCGATGACGATGGCGATGGTCTGCCCAACCAGTGGGAAATTGATCACGGCCTCAACCCCAATGACCCGACCGGTGCCAACGGCGCCAACGGCGATCCCGACGGCGACGGCATGACCAACATGCAGGAATATATTGCCGGCACGCATCCGAAAGACAGCTCGTCGTATTTTCACATCATCAGCATCGCGCCAAGCGGCGGCGGTTACCTGATCACGTGGACGAGCGCAGCCGGCAAGAGCTACAACGTATACGCAACCACCGACCTGGCAGCAGGCTTCGGAGCAACGCCCCTCAACGGCAGCCCCATCCCGTCCGCTGGAGCCACGACCAGTTATACTGATTCATCGGTTGCCGGCACGCGCAAGTATTACAAAGTAAAAGTCCTGCCATAATTCGGGCGGGTGCATCTTGTTACCGCCATCACGCTGGGGACGATTGTAGCCGCGAGCCTGCTCGCGGCCCGTTGTTCACGGGGCATTGTCATTCTGCCGCGAGCAGGCTCGCGGCTACAACATCGCCCTTGCAATCACACTGTCTCCTCGCTACGCTCTGCGCGCGAGGTGGCGAATGCAACTGGATGATATTCTCGAACACTATCCGAAGAACATCACGCTCAAGGACCACTCGTCGGCCACGCTGCGGCCGCTGGAATCCACCGACGAGAAACAGTTTCACCAATTCTTCGTCGCCGTGCCGGCGAACGAACGCATTCTGTTCAAGCACCGCGTCACCGAAATCGAGGTCATCCGCGAATGGTGCCAGCACATTGATTACGGAAGAATCCTTCCCCTCCTCGCGCTGTCCGGCGACAAGCCGAGTCCGCGAGACGCCGAGGGGTCAGGGCGGCAAATCGTCGCCGACGCGTCGCTCCACCAAACGCTCGGCGGCTGGAAACGTCACATCGGTCGCATCAGCGTCGTCGTCCTTCCTGAGTCCCGCGGCAAAGGACTCGCCAAAGTGATGGTCAACGAATTGATCCACATCGCTCGCGACATCGGACTCGAAAAACTCGAAGCCGAATTCCTTGGCAACCAAGTCCGCGCCCGCCGCGTGTTTGCCGAACTCGGCTTTCACGAAATCCTGGTTGTGCCGGATTACGTCAAAGATATGCAGGCCATCTCCCACGATTACGTCCTCATGGGCCGCGACCTCATCACCGACGAAGAGTACGCCGGCTCGGGTTAGGTGTCGCCTCGCTCAAATGGAATCGATTATCAGATTGTTCAAGGATCCCGGCTGGTGGTTCACTGCGGTTTTCATTGGCATACTCGCTAGCTTGCTCGCGGCGTATTTGCGAGATGGTATCTCCTCTCTAGCCGCCCTAACTTCAACTACTTTCCGGGTGCGTCGTGACAGGCGACTGGCTGCTGAGCAAACGCGTATACACCTCCTCGCCAAGCATCCAGATCTCCTGCTCGCGGAGTTGATACGTTGCACGATCAGAATTTTGTGCTTTATCGGGATGCTCATAATCTTCATTTGTTTCCCCGTTGCGGCAGATACCATGGGTAAGTTAGATCAGCAATCCAGTTCAAACCCTTTGGGCATCGATTTCGTCCGTAGGATAGTATTCTTCTGTTGGCTAGTTATTGGCGTACTGGTGTGCTTCATGGCATTCCACGCCACCAGACGCGTTAAGATTGCTGCAGAAGCACGCGAAGAGTACGAACGCCTTTGTAAACTTGATAATGAACGAGATGCACCTGCCGCCTGACCGGATCAGTCGGGCGAACCGCCGCTACCGCTTCCTCTCAACGCGGGGTGCGGGCTCGGATGCGCCCCTTGCGGCACCACCGTCGCCGTCTATGGCGGTCGCTCACTTGAACGTCATTGCCTCACGAGAACCACTGCTGACTTCTTCGGGACGGTCACGCTAATCTTGCCGTCGCGGACGGTGAAGGCGGGGGCGTTGGCGGCGGCGCGGAAGGCGCGAACTTTGGCGTCCTTGGCAAACGCCGGGAAGCCGAGACTCGACATTGGCGCGTCGTAGTACTCCCCGGAAGCGGTCAGGATGTCCACGACTCGCGTGTCGTTCGGGTACGGTGACGGCACGACGGCCACTTGGTCGTTCGCGCCGTTGTTGAGAACGACCGTGACAATCTCTTCGCCGCGGCTGCGGGTGAATCCGTAGAGGTTATTCGCATCATCCATGAGCACGGTTTGCAGCAGACCGGTTCGCAGCGCCCGGTACGTGTTGCGGATGGCGATGACGCGCCGGTAGTGGTCGAGCACGTCGGGCATCACGCGATCTTGGGCATTGTCGTACGGTTCGAGGTCTTTCCACAACATCGGTTTGCGGTCGGTCGGATCGTCGGCACCGAACATACCGGTTTCGTCGCCGTACCAAATCATCGGCGCGCCGAGAAAGGTCATCTGGAACGTGGCCATCAGCTTCAACACCCGGTAGGCTTGGTTGCCGGGCTTTGCGCCGTTGTATGGACAACCATCCTGCGGGCGATTGCAGCCGTCGTAGTCGCGGTCGGGATTGATGATCATGTTGGCGAGCCGGTCGGTGTCGTGCGAGTCGTAAAGATTCTGCATGACGAAGTTGACCTGCATCGAGTACATGCCGAGCAGTTCCTTGAGTTGCCGGTCGAACTCGGTTGTGGAAATCTTGCGTTTCTGGTCAATGAAATACCGGATGGCGCGCATAGCGAATTGATAGTTCATCACTGCGTCCCACTCGTCGCCTTGCAGATGCGAGGGGGCCGGCCCCCAAACTTCCCCGCTGATGTAGGCGTTGGAGTTGATGCCTTTCACATGCTTGCGCCAATCCTGCCAGAACGGGCGCGGCACGTCCTCGGCCACGTCGAGCCGCCAACCGTCCACGCCATCGGACGAGTCGCCGTCGCCGTTGGGGTCCATCCAGCGTTTCGTGATGTCGAAGATATATTTCTTGGCCGAATCGGACGCGTAACCTTTCGCGCCATCTTTACGAAAGTTCGGCATCGCGCCACCGCCGTCCCATGATTTGTACTTCACGGGCGGACCCCAATCGTTCACATCAAACCAATCGGCATAGGCCGACTTCCGGCCGTGGGTGAGCAGGTCGTTGAGCGCAAAGTTCCCCCGGCCCATGTGATTGAACACGCCGTCCACGATAACCTTCAACCCCTGTGCGTGGGCCTTCTTGACGAATTCGAGGAACAGTTTGTCCGATGGCGTCCATTCCCACGTGGCCGGGTCGAGAGTCTCGCGCTTGATGACCTTTTCATTGTCGCCCTTCGTTCCGAAATACTGCGAGATGTGCCGGTAATCCACCGTGTCGTAACCGTGATTCGAATTCGACTCGAATACGGGACAGAAGTACAACGCGGTCACGCCGATCTCGTGGAAGTAGGACAGCTTCTCAATCACGCCCTGAAAATCGCCGCCGAACCGGCGGCCATACCAGTCGTTCGAGAACGGCTTGCCTTCGACCATCCGTTCCCACGCCGTCGGCTTGTACCAATCCCAGCGCCACGGTACGGTGTGCGGCGGATCGTTCTGCGTCGAGCCGTTGCGAAATCGTTCGGGAAAAATCTGATACCACACGACGTGCTTCGCCCAATCCGATGTCGTGAAGGACGGCTTCAACTCTCGGGCGAATGGTCTGACGCCTGTCGTGCTCTCTTTGTTCTCCGCCGCGCCGTACGTCCGGTTGGTCGGGCCATCGGAGAGCACGAAATAGTACGAGAACAGATTCGTCGTGTCGGTGGAAGTGACGCTGGCATCCCACACATCGAAACCGAACGCCGTCTCGCCGACGCGCATCGGAATTGCGCGCTCCGGTTGGCCAGCCACGCGCAGCACCACCCGCGTCGCGTCGCCATGCAGCGTCCGCAACTTCACGTCCACCAAACCTTCATCAATCACGTCGAAATAGCGCGACTCGTTCGACCGATGCAAGACGGCCGCCATGTTGATATCTCCGCGCGGTGCCGGGCCGTAGTCTTCGCCGCGCGGGCCGACAAAGAGGCCGGAGTTGAATCCTCCGTGACCGTCTTCCCGGCGCAAGGACGCGTCGGCTTTCGGGTCCTGCATCCAACTGGATCCGTTGACGACGAATTTATATTGGTGCAATCCGTCGTCGAGTTTCAGGTACGCGACATAGCTGCCGTCGCCCTGATCGTGCATCGGCGTGG